>JASGTU010000340.1 GCA_030058085.1 Chloroflexota bacterium | reverse complement strand
GGAAAGAGCAGCCGGCTCCAGATGCCGCCCGCCAGCGTGTAGAGGGGATAGCCCGTCGGGTGCGCGATGCCGAATGCCGGCGCGACGTACTGGAACTCGAGCGAGTCGTCGAATAACTCGACGATGCCGGGGGCCGCGGTGAGGGTGTAGAGCAGCAGGGCGGCCAGCCACACCGCCGCGCCGCTGACAGCCAGCGGATGCCGTGCGAGCGTGCGATCGGGGCCGGCGTTTGGGTCGAATAGGCGGCGTGCATGAGCGACCATAACTCCACAGTCTACCATGACTTGGGCATTGGCTTGCCATTTGGTATGATACACGCCTGAACCACTGGAGAAGGCCCGCCGATGCGCCATCGCCGCCCATCGTCCGAACCAGGATATTGGTCCATATGCATTGTCTGTTAACTGCTCGTCGCCCCATTAGAATCGCCGCCGTCGCCGCTGGGCCTGCGGCGTTGGCGATGTTCTGGCCGCGCGCCTTGCTTGCCCAGGCGCAGGATGTGCCGGCGTCCGCTGGTGACGGCTCCCTTTTAGTCGCTCCCGCTTACTGGTTCTTGCTGACGGCGGCTCTGGCCTTGCTCGTTCCGGCGGGCTTCCTGCTGATCGGCGTCGCCGGTCTGCCCCCGCAGCGCGCCTGGAATGCGGCCCTGGGCGGGTTGGCGGCTATCGGCCTGGCGAGCGCCGCCTTTTGGGCGATTGGCTTTGGCCTCCAGTTCGGCGGCGTAGGCCTCGTCTACCCGCAGGCGGGCTTGGATAGATTGGTATGGGAATGGAGCCCGCTCTCCACACAGTGGGGAAGCGGCTGGGGCGTGGCTGGGCTGACCGGCTGGTTCGTGTCCGGCGCGGGGATGACCTCCTTGACTTACGCCCTCTTTATGGCGCATCTCCCCTGGGCAGTGCTTGCCGCCTTGCTGCCGGTGACGGCGCTGCGCGGCCGTGCGCCCGCCACCGCCACGATGATCCTGGCGCTAATCATAGGCGGCTTCATCTACCCCCTGGCGGGCAACTGGGTGCGCGGCGGCGGCTGGCTGGGCGCGCTGGGCAATAACCTGACCCTAGGCCACGGCTTCGTCGATTTCGGCGGGGCAGGAACGGTGCATCTGGTGGCTGCAGGCGTGGCGCTGGCGGCGCTGGCTGTGTGGATCCCGCGGCGGCCGCGGCAGCCTATCGAGGCGGAGAAGCTGCCGCCGGTGCAGTTGCCGCTGCTGGCGGTGACGGGCAGCCTGATGATTATGGCCGGTTCGGTCGGTTGGCTCTGGTCCAACCCGCTGCAGATGAGCAGCGTGGGCGATCTGGCGCTGATGCGCGGCAGCGTCAACATGATGCTCTTCGCCTCCGCCGGTGTGATCGTGCCCCTGCTCTACACTTGGTTCGTCACGGGCAAGAGCGACCCCGTCATGAGCGCGCGCGGTCTGGCCGCGGGCGTCGTCGCCGGCCTGGCCGCAGGCCCGTTTATCCAGCCGGGCGTAGCCTTTATCACAGGCCTGCTGGCAGGCGCTTCCGTGCCCTTCGTCACTTTTCTGGTCAACGGCTGGCTGCGCCTCGACGATGCCACCGGCATCGTCAGCGTCAGCGGGCTGCCCGCCGTGTTTGGGCTGCTCGTCGTGGGCGTCTTTTCCGACGGCGCTGCGGGCCAGGGTTGGAATATGACCGGCCTAGACGACTACCTGGGCGTCGCCGGGCAGGGCGTGACCGGTCTCTTTACCGTCGCCGGCTACCAGGCCGACTTCCCCGGCCAACTCCAGGCGCAGGTGATCGGCATCCTGGCGCTGAGCTTGTGGGGATTTCTCATCGGGATACTTGTCTGCGCACCGCTGGGGCTGCTCTTGCACGGGCTGCTGCGCGGCGGTCCGCCACGCGTCCCCCGTCCCGCCCCGGAACCTGAGGCGGGCGGCTCCTATGCGGCGGCGCCGGCAGGTGAGTTCGTCCCCTTCCCCGTCCAGGACTCACACGACGGCTGATCAACCGCGCGCCGTCACCCCCGCCAATACGCAGACCAAGTAGCGGCGGCATCCTTGCCGACGGGCGTGCCTCATTGTGACGCGGATGCCGCTCTTGCAAAACGTGCAGTTCCCCGCCGTCTCTGCTAGGCTTCCTCGCCCAACAAAGCCCCGACGAAATCCGGCGCGCCGTTTACGAAGGCGGCCGCGTCCATCACGCGCTTGCCCGCCGGCTGGATGCGCACCAGTCGCAGCAGCCCCTTGCCCGCGCCCACGGCGATCCCTGTCTCCGTCCAGAGCACGCGGCCAGGCTCGGCATCACCTGCCTCTACAACCGCCTCCGCGATCTTGAGCGGCTGGCCGCGCCAGGAGGTATAGGCGCTGGGCCAGGGCGCATACGCCCGCGTCATGCGCTCGATGCGCTCCGCCGGCAGCCGCCAGTCGATGCGCCCGTCCTCCTTGCGAATCAGCCGGCAGATAGACACGTCGCCCGGCAGTTCGTCCTGCGCAACCGGCGCCAGTTCTCCAGCCAACCACTTGGGCAGCGTCTGCAGCAGCGTGTGCGCGCCCTGTTCGGCCAGCCGGGCCGACAGCGACACCGTCGTGTCGTCCGGCCGGATCGGCTGGCGCGCCTGGGCCAGCACGGGCCCCGTGTCCATACCCGCGTCCATGAGCATGATCGACACGCCCGTTTCGTCCAGGCCGTCCAGGATGGCGGCGGCAATGGGCGACGCCCCGCGGTAGGCCGGCAACAGGCTGGCATGGACGTTAATGCTGCCGTACGTCGGGATCTGCAACACCGTCTCCGGCAGGATGAGGCCATAGGCCGCCACGACCAAGAGGTCGGGCGCATAAGCGGCCAATTGCTCTGCGGCGCGCGGGTCCTTGCGGTAACCGCGCGGCTGCAATACCGGCAGCCCGGCCTGCTGCGCAAACTGCTTGACCGGGCTGGGCGTCAGCTTCTTGCCGCGACCGGCGGCGCGGTCCGGCTGCGTGGCGACTGCGGCGACTTGCCACGTCCCCTCGCCGCCGGATTCTTGCAGCGTAGCCAAAACAGGCACGGCGAAATCAGGCGTGCCCATAAAGACGATGCGCGCCGTGCGCTTGGCTTCCGTCATTACGCCTCCGGCGACGCGCTGCCCGCTGCATTGAGCAAACGGTCGGCGTCGAACAGGTGAAAATGATTCACATAGTGATCGAGCGAAGCGGCGATGCGCTCTACGACGTACTGGTTCGGGTCGGACAGCACGACGCTTAGGTTGTCATAGAGGCGTTGGCGCGCGGCCAGCACCGCCGGGTCCGTCCAAATATAGCGCGCGCCTGTCCGCACCAGCCAGGTGCGCCGCTCGGAGGACAGCGCGACGAAAGCGAGATCGCGCTCGTCGGGCTGCAGCCACTTCTGCCAGCGCCCCGAGTCAAACACGGCCTTCTCCAGGCTTTGCATCATGCCGGAGGGGACCGTCTGCGGGCGACTGACGAGCAGCGCGGCCTCCTTCGCCTCCAGGTCAGCCAGCGCGTCGTACTCCACCGCGGTGAACTCCGGCCCCACGTTCGCCCCGCCCATGCCCGCTGTGGGGTAGTCCTGTGGATTCGCCACCCAGTCGGTGTAGTGCCCCTTGATCAGCGAGCCGTACTCCGCCACGATGTCATACAGGCGGCGGGCTACGCCGGCGTCGAAGTCGCTGGTGTGCAAGTCCGTGCCCACCTTGCCCACGATGAAGCAGGGCCAGGCGTGGAGCAGATCGCGCGCCGCCAGCCCCTCGTGCAATTCCGTAATAAAATACGTGAAGTTGTCCAGGTCCACCAACCCGCCGTGGACCTCCTCCGTGCCGACCTCATAGGCGATGGGCGGAAGGCCGAGACGCACGCGCTCCGCTTCGGCGTATTCGATCATGTCGAGCGTGCGCTCCACGACCAGTTCGATGGGGATCGGGCTGTCCGCCGGCAACGTGCGGTCGACCGTGGGGTCTATGTGCAGGAGCGCATAGCCCGCCTCGAGCGAGGCCGTCAGGCTCCGCTTAACCTCGTGCATGGTCTCGTCCAGGGACAACTTCTGCGCGGTGTGCTTATCCTTCAGCCACGGTCCGCCGTGATCCAGGCACGGATAGAGCGGCGCGGTGCAGCCGACCTTGCGCGCGTAGGCCTGCATCTCCGCCACGAACTCGGCCTGCGTCCAGCCGGTGTAGCCGCCGTCGCGGTCCACCTGGTTGAGCGTCGCCGCGAAGAGCATGGGCGTGTTGTTGCGGGCTGCGACCAGCACCGCCGCCTCCAGCACTGCCGTCGAATTGGGGCAGGCGGCGAGCAGCGTCACCTGGGCGCGGCCCGAGCGGCGCAGTTCGATGAGGCGTTGCACCAAAACATTGAGCGGTTCCATGACAATCTCCTCTAAGTACGATGTCACGAATTCATGGGGGAACTGTCACCCTGAACGAAGTGAAGGGTCTCGACGTCAATCCCTACGGACTAGCGGAATTGTACTTGGCGCCTCTGGCGGATCAATTGTTGCGCATCGTCCAATGTGGCCTGGGCCGGCGTGCCGCCCGCGGCGCGCGTCGAGAGCGCGCCGCACGCGCAGGCCAGCGCCAGCGTATCAGCTAGGCTCCACCCCTGTGTATAGCCGTAGACGAAGCCGGCGTCGAAGCTGTCGCCCGCGCCCGTGGTATCTAGGACGTCGACCGTGAAGCCGGGGTCGGCGAGGCGCTTCGTTCCCTGGCGGCAGAGCGCGCCGTCGGCGCCGCGCTTTACGGCGACAGTTGGGATCTGTGCAGCCAGCGCGTCGAGGGCCTGTTCCAGTTCGGGCCGGGCCGCGATGGCGAGCGCTTCCTGCTCATTGGGCAGAAAGACGTCCGTCTGCGCCAGCGCCTCAGCCAGGCCGTGATTCCACTGCTCATCGGGGTCCCAGTTGGTGTCCATCGACACGGTGGCCCCGGCGCGATGCGCTTCTGCCAGCAGTTCCGCCAAGCCGGGTTGCAGCAAGTGCTGCAAGAAGTAGCTCGTCACATGCACATGACGCGTGCGCGCCAGCAGCGCCCGGTCCACCATCTCGGCGCGCAGCGCGTTGATGGCGCCGAGGTGGGTCAGGATGGCGCGATCATAGGCGCCGTCCTGCGTGTCGTTGAGGATCACGCTGAGTCCGGTTTTCTGGTCGGCGCGCACCTGCACGCCGCTGGGGTCCACGCCGCGTTGGCGCAGGCTGTCCAGCATAAAGCGGCCGAAGAGGTCGTCGCCGACCACGCCGCAGTAGGCGGTGCGCAGCCCCAACCGCGCACACCCGCAGGCGAAGATGACGCCGGAGCCGCCCGGCGTCAGCGCGGCGTCGTCGATCACTTTTTCAGCCTGTCCGAACGCGGGGCGCGCCCCGCCGGAGAGGATCAGATCGACATTGATCTCGCCGAGAACTAACACGTCATAGTCAGGCATACAGTTGATTCCGGGAGTAGCGGGCGGCAGCCGCGGCGCAAACAGAAATGGCCGCGACAGGGCGGCAAGGATGCCGCCTGCCCTCGATTCTACGGGCTTGCGCAGCGGGTGTCAAAAGTAGGCGCGCCAGGGAACGCGCCGCGGCGTAACGCAATGCGCCCCGATCCGCGTTGGGCTTTTGGCATAACCTTGGCAGGGTGCTATTCTATGGGGTGTTGCGCGGAAACGGTCATAGCGCTGCTCCGCGCGCGGGCGCCAGACTGGCCGCTCCGCATCACGCGCTCTGCGCAACCTGTCGGGAAACTTGTTGGGAAGGATGTGCCGGCAATCATGCGTGTCGAACTTATAGCCTATACGCAGCAAAACCCGCTTCTGAACCCCGAAGCGCTCGCCGGCTTCGGCGATCTCGCAACGATCTGGAACGGGCAGGGCTCCTACACGGAGCAACTGATCGAGTACGCCGGCCGCGTCTGCTATCGCAGCACCCACCGCATGGGCACGTCGCCGGAGTTCATCGCCGCCCGCGTGCGCGAGGGACACGAAGACATCATCGAGCATGTGGTCGTGACGCTGCGCTTCAGCGGCGACGATGCGCCGCTGCGCTGGCGCATGCTCAACCGCCACTGCGAAGTCACCGAACTGGGTCAAGGCCAGTGGCTCGTCAGCGGCAACACCCGCGTTTGGCTCAGCCTCTTCCGCGCCGGCGCCGGCTTGGAAGCGCTGCCCATCCTCTACCGCATCGCGCCCAAGGTGTTCGACGAATACGCCGAAACGCTGCAATCCGAGACGTTGCCCGACGTCGACCGGCTCGCGCCCACGCCTATGCAAGCGGACGCGCTCCTGCCCGTGCAGGACGGGGCCATGCGCGTGACGCTGCTCGGCTTCACCCAGCCGCTGCTGGACGACCCGAAGCTTTCGCTCGACCACGGCTCGGCTACCTTCCTGTTTGAGGGCATCAGCCGCGCCTGCACGCACCAACTCGTGCGCCACCGTCTCGCCAGCTTCAGCCAGGAATCGCAGCGCTACGTCGCCCTCGAACGCGGTGAATGGCAGCCTATCGTGCCCGACACCGTCGCCGCCAACCCGGAGGCGATGGCCGAGCTAGAGAATTTCTGGCGCATGGCGGAGGAGAAATACGCCAGGCTGCGCAGCCTGGGCATCCGCAAAGAGGACGCGCGCTTCCTCCTGCCCAACGCAGCCGAGACGCGCATCATCACCACCATGAATTTCGCTGCCTGGAGCCATTTCCTGTGGCTGCGTGCAGTCGACAAGGCGGCGCAGTGGGAGATCCGCAGAATGGGCCAGCACGCCCTGGTCATGCTGCACGCCATTGCGCCCCAGGTATTTGCCGAGCATTGGAAAGTCTACACGGAAAAGTTTGCCACGCCATGAGTATGTATTCACGCTCCCACCTGCTTCAACTCGAGTCCGAGGCCATCTTCGTCCTGCGCGAGGTAGCCGCCCAGTTTGAACGCCCCGTCCTGCTCTTTTCGGGCGGCAAGGACTCCATCGTCCTTTCGCACCTCGCCCGCCGCGCCTTTTGGCCGGGCAAGATCCCGTTCCCGCTGATGCACATCGACACGGGCCACAATTTCGAGGAGACGCTGGATTTCCGCGACCAGCTCGTCGAGCAGCTCGACGCCCACCTGATCGTGCGCTATGTGCAGGACTCCATCGACCAGGGCCGCGTTGTCGAAGAAACGGGACCGAACGCCAGCCGCAACACGCTGCAGACGGTCACCCTGCTCGACGCCATCGCCGAGTTCAAGTTTGAAGCCGCCATCGGCGGCGCCCGCCGCGACGAAGAGAAGGCGCGCGCCAAGGAGCGCTTCTTCTCGCACCGTGACACCTTCGGCCAGTGGGACCCCAAGAACCAGCGTCCCGAGTTGTGGAATCTGTTCAACGGGCGCAAGCACCAGCGTGAGCATTTCCGCGTCTTCCCGCTCAGCAACTGGACCGAGATGGACATCTGGCAGTACATCGCCCTGCGCGAGGTCGAAATTCCCGTCCTCTACTACTCGCACCGCCGCGATGTCATCCGCCGCGACGGCGTCCTGCTCGCCGCCTCGCCCTACGTCGGCCTGATGGACGGCGAACAGCCGGAGAACAAGGTCGTACGCTTCCGCACCATCGGCGATATGACTTGCACGGGCGCGGTCGAATCGCTGGCCGCTTCGCTCGACGACATCATTCGCGAAGTCGCCGCGGCGCG
>JASGTU010000339.1 GCA_030058085.1 Chloroflexota bacterium | reverse complement strand
TACATCACGAAGATCGACTGGACGGCGCTCGTGGCGAAGCTGGCGGATTGGTATCTGTATATCGCCAAACTGGAATGGTCGATGTTCGTGACGGCTCTGGATTGGGGCGGGCGCGTGGCCTCCATCGTGTGGAGCGAGTACATCATGCAGTTGGACTGGACGGCAATTGTCACGAAGCTGGCGGACTGGGGCACATGGGTGCTGCTGTTGCCGTGGAATACGTTCGTGACGCTGCTGGACTGGGCGACCTACGTTTTCACGCTGCCGTGGGGCGACTATGTGGCGAAGCTCCAGGACTGGGGGAATCACGTCGGCGGGCTGAGTTGGGATGATTATGTGGCGAAGCTGACAGAATGGGGGACGTATATCGCCAATCTGGACTGGGGCGAATACATCACGGCTATCGTGGATTGGAGTCAGTGGATCGGCAATATCGTGTGGTCGGAGTTTATCGACAATGTGAAATGGCCGGCAGCTTTGCAGGAATTCGACTGGGCGCAGTTTATCGGAGATGTGACCTGGGCGACCGACCTGGGCAATTTCGACTGGGGCGATTTTGTGAGCACGCTGGAGTGGCCTGAGGGCGTGTTAAGTTTCAGTTGGGACACGTTTGTGGACAAATTGACGTGGCCGTTCTCGACGCGCGTCTTCTCGTGGTCAACGTTCGTGCCGCAGGTGCAATGGCCGTGGGATGCGATTCGCAACTTCGATTGGGGCCGGTTCATCCCCAGCTTCTCGTGGCCGAACATCGGCGGGGGAGGCGGCGCTGACGAAAACGCCAGCGGCACGCCGTTCTTCGGCGGCGGGCTGACGTGGGTAGGGGAGCGCGGGCCGGAGCTTGTGGCGCTGCCGCGCGGGGCGCGCATTTGGAGCGCACAGGACAGCGCAGCGATGGCCGGCGGCGGCGGCAACGTGACGATCAACGCCACGGTTCTCAACGAAATGGATATTGAGCGGCTGGCCTGGCGCATTCGCCAGGAGTGGCGGAGGATGTAGATGGCTCCGACGATCCAACTGTATGACGGCACAACGACCATCAATCTAAACAGCAACGACATCCTGACGACGCGGCACCAGTTCACCGGGGCGTCTATTGACCAGGAGCGGGTAGAGGCGGGCCGCGACAAATGGAATCTGGGCACGCCGTCGTGGACAAACGCCACGGAAAGCCTCGACCTGCTGATCACGAAGAGCACGCCGGCGCTGATTCAGGCAGAGGTGCAGAAGATCGAGACGATGCTGGACAAGGCGCGACAGAGCGCGCTGACGTGGAGCGGGGCGCGGGTGTACATCCAGGTGAAACACGACGGCGACAGCGAGACGTGGCGGTCGGAGATTCTGGCGGGTAGACTGGAATTCGGAGACGTGCTGTCGGACATGGCGCTAGGCCGGGCTGAGGCGCGGTTAATCTACACGCGGCGGCATTACTGGGAGGGGTCGCGCACGGCGCTGCAACTGAGCACGGAGGCGGACACGACGCCGACCACGAACGAAGTCACACTGCATCTGACGGATGACGCCACGGCGGGCCAGCGCAACTACATCCACATTGCAGCGGCGCAGGTGACGGGCGTGCTGCCCGCGCCGGTGGAGTTGCAGATCCGCAATGCGGAGGCGACGGCGAAAGATTGGCGCGGCTTTCACCTGGGCAATTTCGTGCACATGGACCCGGCGACGGTTGACCCGATATTGACGGGGGGCACGGGCACGAGTTGGACGATAGACGCTGAGCAGGAGGTGCGGCGCTGGACGCTGAGCGACGGGCAGTTGGACGATTTTGCGGGGCAGTTTTGCCGGGTGCTGGCGCTCATCACGAACACGCCTGCAGGTTATCTGCGGGCGGTGATGATGGCGACCGTCGGCGGGCTGCGGCTGCCAGTGTACAAGGCGCCGTCGCAGGTGTATGTGGACGGCGGCGGCATCTGGGATTTAGGCGTCGTGCCGATTCCGCCGGGCGGGTATACGCAGAAGGCGACGGGTCTGTCGCTGGCGCTCTTCGGGCAGAAAAGCGGGGGCGGAACGCTGACCGTGGACCATGTGCACATTATGCCGGCGGGCCACGGGCTATATCGCTATGTGGCGCAGCCGGGGTTCACCACCCCCAACACGGTGGCGTTTGTGGATGACGGGCCGGAGGGCAGGGTCTACGGTCGCACGGTATCGACGGGCGACGAGTACCCGATCCTGCGGCCCTACGGGGAGCCGCTGCATCTATGGCCGGGGAAAATCAACCGGCTGCGCGTGATGATTGCGGGCAGCACGAAGGGGGATGCGGTCGAGGCGCAGGCGTGGTATAGACCGCGGAGGTTGACCATCTGATGCCGACGTTTGACGCGACGCTGCGCGACCTAAACAACTCCTATGATATGGCCGACCCGCGGCTGACGCTGCGGCCCATGCGCTGGCGGGCGCAGGCGGTGGGCGGATTTGCCAGCGCGCGCATCGAGGTGAGCGGGCCGCGTGAGGCTGTGGCCTCGGTGGGGCGGCATTTGGCGCATGACGTGACCATCCGTAACGAGACGGGGACGACGGTATGGCGCGGGTATGTGCACGAGGTCGAAATATGGGAGGGCGGGCAGACGGTCACGCTGTCGATGGACGGCATCGTCAACCGCGTGGCTGTGGCCTATGCGCACCGCCTGCCGGACGGGGGCGATGAGCGGCGTACGACGGACTGGGCGGAGGATGCGCACAGCGTGAGTCTGTACGGCAAGCGCGAGGTGATGCTGTCGTCGCGGGCGGCGACGTTGGACGTGGCGGAGGCGGAGCGCGACGGGGTGCTGGCCCGCTATGCCAGGCCGCAGCCTAATTTTTCGCTGGACGATTCGCAGCGGGGCGCGGGGGCGATGCTCTACTGTCGCGGCTATTACGAACGATTCGACCAGGTCTACTACGCCAATGCCGCGGGGCTGGAGGAACACACGAGCAGCTCGCGCGAGGAGATCGCCATCGGCGGGCACTATACGGCGAACACGATCTCCTTCGAGGCGCAGGACGACGTGAAGGACAGCGCCGGCGGCATGGGCGGGCTGGTCGAAGGCGACAATTTCGTGGTGAGCGGCTCGGCGCTGAACGACGGCGAGTACGGGGTAGCCGACACGAAAACGGCGGGCTACCATTTCGAGGTCAGCACGAAGACCATCGTAGACGAGGGTGCGGGTGCGACGGTGACGTTGGCGCGGGATGCGGATAGGGCAACGCATGTGGCGCAGTCATTCCAGGTGTCGAGCGGGTGGACGGTGTACGCGGCGGCGCTGCAACTGCGGCGGGTGGGCACAGCATACGATGATATCCGGGTGCGCATTTGGCCGGACAGCGGCGGCAATCCGGACACAAGCGGCGGCGTGCCGCTGGCAGAGGGGGCGATTGACGGATCGCTGATCCCACTAGAGGATGAGTGGGTAGAGTTTGCCCTCACCGCGCCCTACACGTTGGCGGCGGGGACAACCTACCATATGGTAGTGACGCGGACGGGGAGTCCGGACGTGGGCATCTATTACATGATCTCGGTGGATAAGGCGGACGGGTATAGCTCCGGTTCGCTCAGGGTCTACAAGGACGGCGCGTGGCAGGCGAGCGCGCTGGGCGGTGACCTGATGTTCCGGCTGACGGGCAAGGAGGACACGGCTACGCAGCTGTGGGACATTTTCTCGGCGTCGGGCTTTTTCGCCGCCGGCGGCATCTTGGAAGGGTATGCGCTGGACGAATATCCCCTGGGCGTATTGTCGTGGCAGTATCGCGAGGGCGATAGCACATGCCTGAGCGAGTTGGAGGATTTGCTGGCGCTGGGCGACGGAACGGGAGAGCGCCTGCTGATCGCCATCGATGCAGACAACTATTTGCGCGTGCGCTCGCGGGCGGCGGCGGGGGATGATGACCCGATATTGCGGGCGGACGGCAGCGTGGACGGCGTAGACCCAGGGCAGATGATTGCGGGACGCTGGGCGAGGATGGGCAACGCGCTGATTGCGACGGCGATGGGGACGGGGGCGGTGTTCGTGGAGGAGTGCGAGTACGACGCAGTCAACGGGCAGTTGAGCGTACAATCTGAGACCGGGCCGGACAGGATAGAGCT
>JASGTU010000338.1 GCA_030058085.1 Chloroflexota bacterium | reverse complement strand
GTCCTGGCCGGTCGCTTCGACTTTCGATTGGCCGCCGGTCAGGCGGCGCAGAGGGGTAGGGACGAATACGGTTGCCATGTTTGGTTTCTTTCTCCTGTGTGTTCTCGATGTGCCGTTTTGTTCGTTAGTGGGCGCGCGTTTGGCGCCGCTGAAAAATAAGTCAAAAAACAAAATGCCGGGTCCATCTGGTCGATGAACTCGGCTGCTCGTACATTCCCGGATCAGGATTGCGGAATAGTCGCCGCTAAAGCCTAGATCGCCGCCCCGCACGGCGGAATCTATCCGAAAAGGCGGTCGTTTAGTTTGCAACCTGGGCAGCGCAGTTCATCGCCTGCATGGATGAAGAGCGGGGCAACCGGCCGCGATGCCGGCGCGCCCGCTATAGACACAAGCAAATGCGATGAATGTACAAACTGCTGCGGTTGATGATCATATCCGTTGAAAAAGACGCTCCTCGCCCTGCCTGCTGCGTTTGCGGGCAAGTATACTTCCCGCATGGCCTCGTGTCAATTCGAGTTTTTGCCGCCTGGTCAACTGCGTGGGGCTTCTTCTCTACTCGCCCGTGCGGCTACGCTTTCGGCTACATTATCCGCGCAAACGGGCTGTAACTGCGTAAACGACCTTACATTGGCGCAAGACACGTTGGCGCAAGACTGGACGGCGCAAAACCTGCGCTCAGTCGATCTGCAGCGGGTGCTCGACGATGGAGACGACGCGCACCTCGGCTTCTTGCCCGGCTTCCTGTTGGTAATAGACCACGTAGAACGGGGGCGGCGCGGCCGCGGCGACATCCGTCAGCGCCGGGGGGATCGGGCTGTCCGCGGTGTGGTAGTAGGCGAACAGGCCCGGCCGCGTCTCATAGAAGTCGAGAGCGCCCTGCAGCGCGGCCAGGTCCAAGTCGAGAAAATGCGTCGTCATCCTGTAGGCGCGGATCACCGGCGCATCGTCATGTTCCAGAGAGCAGATGAAGTACAGCGCGTCCGGGTAGTTAGCGTTCCAAGCGTCAGTAGCCGAGGGGTAAGCTTCGGAGATCGGGTGCGAGTGGTAGATGCCCATCATCTCGTCGCCGGCTTCTTCGAACTCGAACTGGAGCAAGAGGGCTTTGGGGTCTACCTCATAGTTGTTGATGCGATCTTCTGCGACATTGACGACGGCGATCGCCTCGAACGCTTGCAGCCCGCGGCCGCGCAAGACGCCGCAGATTTCCTCCGGCTTGCCGGCGCGCGCCTGGTCGACGATGGCTGCGGCGATGGCGCGGGTGATGCGGGCAGGCTGGGCGGTCGGGTCAGTTCGGTCAGGCATGGCGGGTCTCCGGTCTACGCTAGGCGGCTGGACTCATCAACGCGGCGCATTCTAGCAGGCGCGGCGCGTTGCGCAAAAATGGCGCATGGCGCATAGCGATCGGCGTCATCTCGGCTGGTCGACGTCGTGCCGCACGCGCAGGGCAGCGCCGGCCGCGAGCCAGGCCAGGCCAAGCGTGAGCAGCAGCGACCAGGCGCGTTCGCCGGCTAGCGTAGGCGCTTCGGCCAGGTACAGGGCCATGCCCGCGGCCAACGGGTAGGCGCGACGCCCGCCTTCGAGGACGATCTGCGCCGAAGTCTGGTTGAGGGTGAGCAGCGCCGCGGCTAAGGCCGTCATGCACAGGACGGTATAGCGAGACGCTTGCCGGGCGCCGGCAAGCCCATAGGCGATCAGCCCGGCGGAGATGCCGGCCGCGCCTGCCAGGATCAGACGGCTGTCCACGTTTTGCGCCAGGCCAGGGAACTGCGTGGCGACATAGGGCCAGAGCGGGTAGGCGGCCGCGCCTACCACCACAGCCGTCCACGCCAGAAGGTCGCGGCGCGGCGCGCGCGATAGATCGCCCGCGGCGATGGCTGCGGCGATGAGCCAGGCGAGCAGCCACACGAATACCGTGTTGGCGAGCCAGTGGAAGTAGCCGAGGCGCATTAGCCCGGCTAGGGATGCGCCGGGCGCAGCGAGTTGCAGGTGCGGCGCGTGCAGCGTTAGCGGGGCGAGGGCCAAAGCCGCGCCAAGGTAGGGGGCCAAGCGCACGCGGGGAGCGGGCGACGCAGCCGGCGTGATTCTGCCAGGCGGGTGCGTGACCAGATAATGGAGCAGCCCGGCGATCAGCACGCCGGCTGCAGCCAGGCCGCCAAGCATGACCGCGCCATGTCCCCACAGGCGGGATACCCACACGGTGTGAAACGCCCAGCTTGCCCAGACGTGGGTGGCGTTGAACGGCTGCCCGCCTGTGAGCAGGAGCAGTGTGCCGGCGTCGAGCAGCGTGAGCCAGAGTGCGGCGAGACCCGTAACGATGGCGGCACGCGGCGCGCTTGCGTGCTCCGCCATACGCTCGACCAGGAAACTGAGCGGCAACAGGCGCCAGGCGAATACGAGAGCAACGAGCGCCAAGGCCAGATCCGGCCGGTTGGCGAGGTCTATGTGGTCGAAAAGGGGGCGCCAAAGCAGGGCGGTTGCGGGCGCGGGCAGGAAGAGCGGCGCGGCTGCCAACGCATCCCAGGCGGACCAGGCGCGCCGGGCGGCGGGAACCTTGCGCAGGCGCAACAGGGTCGCCGCGAACGTCAGCGCGAAGACCAGCGCCGCGACCAGCAGCGTGTTGCGCAGCGCCTGGCGGAACAAATAGCTGCGCGCCGCACCCAGCAGGTTGCCCGCCGGCGGTTCGCTTGCGGGTATGCCCGGATGCGGCGCGTAGAGGGCGGCGAATGCCGTCAGAGCCAGCGCGCCGAGCGCCAGCAGCAAGGCCGCGGCCAATGGCAGCCGGGCCAGGCGGCGCATCTACTCAAAGATCCACGGGTCGGTGCAGCGCTGCCACTCGATCAGGTCCTCGCCGAACCACAGCGCGATCTCGGCGACGGCGGTCTCCGGACCATCGCTGGCGTGTATCAGGTTGCGCCCCACCTCCAACCCGTAATCGCCGCGGATCGTGCCGGGAGCCGAATCGCCGGGGCGGGTGCCGCCGACCATGTTGCGCACGACCGCAATCGCCCCTGTGCCCTCGACGACCAGGGCTACGACGGGTGCGCTGGTGATGTACTGGATTAGGCCGTCAAAAAACGGCTTGCCTTCGTGGACGGCATAATGCCGTCGCGCCAGGTCGTCGCTCACCTGCACCATCTGCATCGCCACGATCTTCAGCCCGTGCCGCTCGAAGCGCGCTACGATCTCGCCGATCAGCCCGCGCTGTACGGCGTCGGGCTTGAGAATGACAAACGAACGTTCCATTTAGCTCTCCTAATTTCGCTCGAAATGGTTTGTAATAAAGGACTTCTCAATTTAGGGCGACGCACTGCCTTACCGTCCTATGCCGGCGCGCCCGGCAGCGGTTCTTCCGGCAAGAAATCATCTTGCGGCAACTCGTCTAGCAGCGCGGCCTCTTCCGCGCGAACTGCGATGATCGTCGCGGGTTCGGGCCGGGGTATGTCCCACGTCTCCGCTGCAAACTCGCCGTCCGGGTCCATCGTGGCGATGGGATTGGCAGCGAGGGCGCGGTCGTTTTCGTCTCCCGTTGCCTGCAATACCACCCAGCCCATCAACAGATGCGGATGCTGGCTGACCAGATGGCGGGCCAATGCGTAGGCCTCGTAGTCTTCGTCGCTTTGCCACAGCGCCACAGCCAGGCAGACTTGGAAGTCCACGCGACGCCGGTCGGCCTGTACCAGCGAGCGGTAACTGCGCGCCGCTGCATCCCAGTGCAAGCCGCGCAGATAGAGCGCGGCCAAACACGCCGCATTGTAAGCCAAGGCGCTGGGCGGGTCCAAACTGGTGCGGCTCAGACCGGCGCGAATCTCGGCGTCGTAGGGGCTTACCTCGAAGGCCCGCTGCCAGATCGTCTGGGCTTGGGCGCGGCGGTTGCGCTGCTCCGCGGCCTGGGCCAGGGCGCGCCAAGCCAGGGCGTTGCCCGGGTCGGCCTGCAAGAGACGTTGGCCCCATTCCTCGCCCTCGTCCCAGCGTCTGGTCCGCCACGCGATCTCGAGCAGGCGGCTGTAAAGGGCCAGATAGCGCGGCAGCCGGCGCAGCGCCACGCGCGCCAATCGCGCCGCCATCTCCGTCTCGCCGTAGGCCAGCGCCCGGTCTATGGCGGTGGTCCAGGCTGCTAAGGGCGTCTGCACCTGTTCGCCGCGGGTATCATCCATGGCGTCCGCTTCCCGGCTAGACATAGGGGATGAAGTGGTGCGGCGGATCTGCGATGCCGTGCATGCGGCGCAGTTGTTCCACCAAGCCCAGCGCATCGCGCTCGCCGTCGGGCGGAGGTCCAAAGGGATCGCTGGGGCCTAGCTCGCTGCCGCTGAGGGTGCGCAACGCGGTGAGGACGCTGTGCGCCAGCACGTCGACGTGATAGCCCCCCTCCAGCACAACCGCCAACCGGCCGTGGCACAGCTCGTCCGCAAGGTCGAGCAGTTCCTGCATGATGCGGCCATAGCCGGTGATGCTGAGGCGCATGTCCGCCAGCGGGTCCATCCAGTGGGCGTCAAAGCCGGCGGAGACGAGGATCAACTCCGGCTCGAACTCGCGCGCGGCGGGCGCCAAGATTTGCCGGATCGCGGCTAGGTAGCCCTCATCGCCCACGTAGGCGGGGAAAGGGATGTTGATGGTTGTGCCTTTGCCCTCGCCCGCGCCGGTCTCGACGGCCGCGCCGGTGCCGGGGTAGTGTGGAGACTCGTGGATGCTGAAGAACATCACCGACGGGTCGGCGTAAAAGATGTCTTGGGTGCCGTTGCCGTGGTGTACGTCGAAGTCGACGATCAGCACGCGGTCCACCTCGCGCCAATCCTGCGCCCAACGTGCGCCGATGGCGACATTTGCCAGCAGGCAGAAGCCCATGCCTAAGTCGGGCAGGGCGTGGTGGCCTGGCGGCCGCGACAGCGCGAAGCCATTATCCGCCTCGCCGCTCAATACCGTATCGATGATCCGGATCAGGCCGCCGGCGGCTGCCAACGCCGCAGCATAGCTGTGGGCGTTGAGGTAGGTGTCCGAGTCTAGATGCGCGCCGCCCAACATGGACACGGACTGAAGTCGCTCCACATAAGACGCATCGTGGATGCGCAGCACTGCGTCCAACGGCGCGGGGCGCGGCGGCACATTGAGCAGGCTGGTGAGGATGCCATCGTTTTTCAGCACCTTCCGCGTCCGTTGCATTCGCCGGGCATTTTCCGGATGCCCTTGCTGCGTGTGCAAGAGGTTGGCAGGGTCGTAGGTGATAGCCGTTCGTCTCATAATCCGTGATAAAAAAAACGCGATTAAAACGCGATTGAAGCGCGAGTGAAGCGCCGTCGAAGCCGAGCAGAGGCTACATCTGCTGATCGGGGCTTGCGGCGAAGCGCGGGCGGAAACTGTGTTCCGTCCTGGGCGGCTCGTCGTCCTCTTGCGCCCGCTGCATCTCGAAGCGCAGGTCGAAGTCAAACTCCCCGGCGCCGGCGGCGCGTATTTTATCGTAAATCGCTACAGGTTTACTACTGTGGACCGGGTAGGTCGAATGCAAGGTGTCGCCGTCCCAGACGAGGCTGATCGAGCGCTCGCCCAGGGGAAGGTCAAGCAGCGCCCACCAGCCGGGAATGCTCGCCGGCTCGATATACAGATCGCCGTCCGCCCAGTGCAGCCCGGAGATAGCCCACGCCATGTCGCCCGCCAACTCGATCCCCGCCAGCGGGTCGGAGAAGCCCCACGGGCGATCTGTGTGGAATTGCCAGCCACTCCTGGCCAGCCGCTCGTCGGGCGAATACTGCGTAGGGGCGGCGGAGTGCGCCGGGGCGAACGCGGCGGCTTCGCTCTCCCAGCGGGCCGCATTGGCGCTGTCGCCATGCTGCACCGCCAGAGCGGACGCGGCGTTCAGGCCTAATGCCGCGTCCGCGAGACCGGCTTCGTCGAAAAGCCCCTCAGCTTGCCAGCGGCTTTGCACCAGGGCTTCGGCGCAGGCCGTTGCCGCGTCATAATGCCTGGCGAGCAGGTCGGCGTCGGGGTGGCGCTGCATGTGGCCGTGCAAGGCCAGTAGGTAGGCCGAGTTGGTCTGCGCCAACTGCGCGCCCGGATCGGGCAACTCGCCTTGGGGCCGGACGGGAAAGAGTTCCGGCAGCCTGCCGCCGCTCTTCTCGGCCAAGCGACGCACATGCGCCAGCACGTTGCGGCTTTCCGTCACGTCACATACGTCCAGGCATTTGACGATCGCGGGCGTCTCGCACACTTGACGGGAGGCGGGGGCGAGGCCCGTACGCATACGCTGCACGCGGCGCACACAGGCCAGGCGACCGGCTTGCAGGGCGCGGTTCAACTGCGGGTGCGGCGTCCACAGCCGGCCTGTCTTCACGGCCTTGTCCCAGGCTTCCACGCTCAGCTCGAAGGCGCGCTCGGCGTCGCGCATCGCCAGGAAGCCGTTCCACGCCACCTGTTCGCCCACGTCACTGACCGTCAGCAGCAGCGGCACTTCGACGATGCCGTTGATGAGGATGTAGTAGCTGAGGCGCGCGTGTCCCTGGTCGTCGAACTCGTAGGACGAGGGCCGCCCGTAAGGGTTGCCGAACACGCACGTGAGGTCGGCGTTGCGCTGGGCATAGACGCCCTGGGCGCGGCGCGGGTTCAGCTGGGCGACGAGCAGCCCGTCGACGATGCGCTGCGTCAGCGGCTCGCCCCAGTCGATTTCAATGTCCAGCCGCACGAGCAGATCGCCTTCGGCTTGGCATTCCAGCATCCACAGCGCGGCGCGGTCGTAGCTGCTCGCCAGCGGAACCGCCAGCCGCTTGCTGATGATCATGCCCTCGCGGCCGAGGATCGTCTCCTGATAGCCGGGGTAGTAGCGCGTGACCAGCGTCATCAACCCTTCGCCGTGCGGGTCGCTGATCTGCATGCGGATGTGGCGCACATAGCGAGAATTGGCCCAGGGCCAGAAGAGGTCGTGCAGGTCCGAATTGGCGTCGACGTCGAAATAGAGGTCTTGGTTTGCCAGGCGATAGGTCGCCGCCGGGTCGATCTCGTCGTAGTCGATGACCTGGGGTTGATCCAGGATCGGATCGAGAGGGTCCATCATGCGCTCCGGATTACCCGGCTTTGCCGGCGACGGGAGCGGGTTCTTCGCTGTGCGCTCCGGCCATCAACAGGCCCAGTCCCTCGCGCGTTGCCCGGTTGCGCGGCACGATGTCCACGATCTCGCCCTTGTACATCACCGCAATGCGGTCGGACAGGGCCATGATCTCGTCGAGTTCGGCGCTGACCAGCAGCACGGCGGCGCCCTCGTCCCGTTTGGCGACGATCTGCTGGTGGATGAACTCGATAGAGCCGACGTCGATGCCGCGCGTCGGCTGTGCCGCGATCAGCAGCTTGACAGGCCGGCTGAACTCGCGCGCCACGACCATCTTTTGCTGGTTGCCGCCGGAGAGGTTGGCCGCGTGCACCGAGACGTTGGGCGTGCGCACGTCGTAACGCTCCACCAGGTCCTCGGCATGGCGGCGGATAGCCTGCTCGTCGACGGTCAGGCCGTTGGCAAAGGGCGGCTGGAAATAGGTGTTCAGCACCAGGTTATGCGCCACGCTGTAGGCGTCGACCATGCCGTAGGCGTGCCGGTCTTCCGGCACATGGCAGCTTTGGCCGTCCTGCGTCACGCGACGCGGGCCGGCATTGGTCATGTCCAGGCCGTTGATGGTGATGCGGCCGCTATCGAGCGAGCGCAGGCCGGTCAGCACTTCGACCAACTCGCTTTGCCCGTTGCCCTGGACGCCGGCTACGCCGACGATCTCGCCGGCGCGCGCCTGCAGCGAAACGTTGCGCAGCGCCGGCTGGCCGTGGTCATCCTTCGCCGAAACGTCCTGCATGTCGAGCACGACCGGCCCCGGCTGCGCCTCGTCTTTGTCAACGGTGAGGATGACTTCGCGGCCGACCATCATCGCGGCCAGCGTGGACTGGGTCGCGGTCTTGGGGTCGGCTTCGCCTACTACCTTGCCGTCGCGCAGCACAATGATGCGGTCGCTGATGCGCAGCACTTCCTTGAGCTTGTGCGTGATGAAGATGATCGATTTGCCCTGGCTGCGCAGCAACTCCATCACGTCGAACAGCCCGTCGATCTCCTGTGGCGTCAGGACCGCTGTCGGCTCGTCCAGGATGAGGATATCGGCGTTGCGGTAGAGCGTCTTGACAATCTCGACGCGCTGGCGCACGCCGACGGGCAGGTCTTCGACCATCGCGTAGGGGTCGACCGCCAGCCCGTAGCGCTGCGACAATTCCGTGATGCGTTCAGCGACCTGCTGCGTATCGAGCAGCCCGCGCTTGATCGTCTCGCTGCCCAGCATCACGTTCTCGGCTACGGTCATGACCGGCACCAGTTGGAAGTGCTGGAAGACCATGCCGATGCCCAACTGGATAGCGTCGTTCGGGTTGCTCATCTCGACCGGCTTGCCGCGCACGATGATCTCGCCTTCAGTCTGCTTGTACAGGCCGTAGACGATGTTCATCAAGGTCGATTTGCCGGCCCCGTTCTCGCCCAGCAGGGCCAGGATTTCGCCGGGGTAGAGCTTGAGATTGACGTCCTCATTGGCGACGACGCCGGGAAACCGCTTGGTGATATGCCTGGCTTCCAATACCGGCATTGCTGCTTCGCTCAAGTCTGTGCTCCTCGCATCTCCAACAGCCTCTCCAACCAGACTCGACCGGCTATTCGGACGACCCTTCCGTTTCGTAGACCTTGCCCTCTGCTGCGGGCGGGCGGACGCGGCCGACAAAGCCGGAGACCGCCACGATGGTGACCACGTAGGGCAACATGCTGATAAACTGGCGCGGGGCTTGGGTGACGCCGGCCAGCAGCAATTCGTTTTGCAGCGCCTGCGTATAGCCGAAGAGCGTCGCCGCGGCCAGCGCGCCGAACGGATTCCAGTTGCCGAAGATCATGGCGGCCAGCGAAATGAAGCCGCGCCCCGCGGTCATGCCCTCTTGGAACTGACCGACCGCCTCCAGCACCAAAAAGCCGCCGCCCAGCCCCGCCAGCGCGCCGCCCAGCATGGTGTTGAGGTAGCGGTAACGGTTGACGTTGATGCCGACCGTGTCCGCCGCGCGCGGGTGTTCGCCGCAGGCGCGGCTGCGCAGCCCCCAGCGCGTGTAGAATAGCCCCACATGCACGATCACGACAAGCAAGAGGGCCATATAGGTAATGGGCGGGTTTTGGAAAAGGATGTCGCCTATCACCGGAATATCGGCCAGGAGCGGAATGCGCACCGGGCCGAACTTGCCCTGGGCGACAGCATCGCGGTCAAACAGATAGGCCGACGTGCCCGCCGCCAGGATGATGATGACGGTGCCGGAGATGATCTGGTCCATGCGATAGCGGATCGACAGGGTGGCGTGCAACAGGCCCATCAGCGCGCCGACCGCCAGCGCGATCGCCACGCCGAAGAGCAGGCTCGCCAGCAGCGGCCAGTCATTGGTCGCCACTTTGGCCACGAACGCGGCGAAAGCGCCCGCCAGCATCATGCCTTCGATGCCGATGTTGATGATGCCGGTGCGCTCGCACAGGATGCCGCACAGCGCGCCCAGCACCAGCGGCACCGAGGCGCGCAGCGTGAAGTTAAGCGCACTGACGCCAAAGAGCACGCGCAGCCAGGTATATTGGCCCAGCGCCGTCGTGTTGACCAGCACAGCCATCACCACTGCGGCGACGGCCAGCGCCCCCGCGATCCATTGCGATTTCTTCAGAACCCCGTTCTTAGTCATAGTTTGCGCTAGGCGGCAGGAAAGTATCGGCGGAAGTGGGCGGACAGCCCCTGAACGTTCCGGCGATGAGCTATCTCCTGCGTCCTCCTCTATTACGGGCTAAAGAGAGAGCGAATCAAGGTCAGCCGCCCCAACTGGTGCGCAGCGTCGTCTCTTCGATTTGTTCGGGTATGCGCCGCAGACGGAACAACTGGCGAATGATGGCCGGTGCGGCGACGAAGGCCAGCACCAGCGCCTGGATAACCTGAATGATATCAGCCGCCACGCCGGATTGAAACTGCATCCTGGCCGCGCCGGCATCCAGCGCGCCCAACATGAAGGCCGCCAGGATCACGCCGAAGGGATTGGTCTGGCCGAGAAGGGCGACGGTGATGCCGTCGAAGCCGACCGCGCCGCTGAATTCAGGGGCGAACTTGTGGTTCAGCCCCAGCGTCTCGATGGCGCCGGCAAGCCCGGCCAATCCGCCGGCCATGACCATCGCCAGGATCACCATGCGCGACACGCTCATGCCGGCATAGCGCGCGGCCCGCGGGTTTTGGCCCACCGTGCGCATCTCAAAGCCGACGGTGGTGCGGAAGATCAGCCACCATATCAGAACGGCGGCGAGCAGCGCCAGCACGACGCCCCAATGTACGCGATAGGGCGGGCCGAAGATCCACGGCAACTGCGCGCTGGGGAAAACGTCTGCTGTCTCTGATATGGCGCCGGCCGTCGGGTCCCACAACGGGCCGGGGCGCTGGCCCTGGGTGCCGCCGGCATAGACCGTCCAGCCGGCGAAGAGTGCGCCCACGTAGTTCAGCATAATGGTGACGATCACCTCGTGGGCGCCGGTGAAGACCTTGAGCATGCCGGGGATCGCGCCCCATAACATGCCGCCAAGGATACCTGCCAACAGCGCCAACGGCAAATGCACATAAATGGGCAGGCCTTCGAAGCTGACGCCAACCGCGACGGAAAAGACTGTGCCGATCAAAAATTGCCCCGACGCGCCGATATTGAACAGCCCGGCTTTAAATGCCACCGATACCGACAACCCGGTGAGGATCAGCGGCGTCATCTTGCGGATCGTCGTGGACCAGGCGCGTCCATTGCCGAATGCGCCGGAAAAGAGGCCGCGATAGGCGGCTAACGGGTCGTCGCCGAAGATCAGCATGACGACGGCGCCGATAAGCAGGGCCGTTATCACAGCCAGTGCGGGGACAAGCAGCGCCCGACCGATTCTGCGTAAAGAGATGCCGCCCATGAGAGCTCCGCTGGTGCGCTATCAAGACGCTGACGATGGACTAAAACGGGAGGCGCTGTCCGAACGCCTCCCGTTTGTTGTTACACGCTATCGTAACACGCTATCGGAAAAAGCCTATAGCTATTCGCCATACCCGGTCGAGATCGAGCCGTCGAGCAGCCCGGCTCTGACCTCATCCAACAGGTCCTTGACTTCTTGCGGCACGTCGTCTTCGAAGTCGTGGAACGGGGCCAAACCGCCGCCGCCCA
>JASGTU010000337.1 GCA_030058085.1 Chloroflexota bacterium | reverse complement strand
GAGGTGAAGAGCGCCAAGAGCGCGCTGGCGCCCGACACGACGAGGATCAACGTGCCGACGTGCCGGCGGCGCCCCACGCGGTGATTGGTGGCGCGCAGTACGTCGAGCGAGAAGCGGTAGCTTGCCGCCGGCAGCAGGGCGATGCCCAGCCATTGCATGCGCAGCCAGCGCTCGGCGGACATCGCCGAGGTCACCCGGTCCAGGGCGACTTCGCTGGCGTAGGTGATGGCGACGCAGGCCAATAGAAAGGCAAACCAGCGCGCTACGCGGCTGCGAAAGTTGTAGGTGAGCGTATAGGCGAGCAGCGAGAAGGCCAGAATGACCAGGACGCTGGAGAGCGCTACATTGAGGAATGTCAGCAATGAAGCAACCGTCAGGCCGAGTTGGGACATCACGCTTAGCTAACCCACTCCACTTCTTCCCCGACGATTACCCACATCTTGCGCCGTTTCTTGAGCGACAGACGAAAGCCGCCGCCGACCATGGGCGTCCGGCGGATGTGCATCTGCACTTCCGCGTCTTGCAAGGTATGGAACTCGATCGGGTCCATTTCGATCAAGGGGCCTTCCGCTGGTGGGGCAGGCTCGTCCGGCATCAGCCAGTATGTATCGCCGTCGAAGCCGAGATCGCCCGTCACCTCGGCGGCATGAGAGCGGATGCGCAACTGGGACGGTTCTCCCTCGGGGCCGGGCTCCATCTGCCGGCGCAGCCCCAACTTGTGTATCAATACTGTACGACGAATGCGAATCGTGTCCGGTTCCTGCGGGTTGTCGCTGCAGTAGTAGCGGGCAAGGGCGTAGGTGGGGCCGAAGGCGTTCTGCTGCCCTAACAGGCGCAGCAACTCCTCGCGCACACCGCTCCACTTGTAGCGCCACTCTTTGGTCTGGATCTGGTCGCCGTACTCCAGCAGTTCGAGGGTGGCTTCCGCACCGAGGCGGCTGATGATGGCGACCGGCGACAACTGCGTCGGATCGCGCTTGAGCCGCGCCAGCAGCATCTCCGGCGTCGACTCGATCTCGTCGGGCATGAGAAAGGAGCGTCGCGTGCTTACGTTGAAGACCACGCCCAGGCCCAACGCGCCCAGCAGCAACCCGACCAGGATCCATGCCACCAGGTCCATCGACTCGACGATGCGAGCAAGCGATGGAAAGCGATTCAGATCGAGGCTTTCGAGCAGGCCTTGTATAGCTTCGGATACGTCCGGCATACGCCCCATGATCACCAAGCAATGATGGCAAAGACCCGCCCTGGCGTTACCACGCGCGCCAACGCGGCGCGCTGCAAACAGACGGCCCTAATCCGCCTCCATTCTACCACACCGGCTTGGTTGATCGCTTCTCGCGCAGAAACTGCGGAGCGCATTTGTTTCCGAAGCGCACCGGGCCGGATTGCCAGCGTACGCTCCCGCGCATATAATCGCCGCATGACTACACTGCTGCCGTTTCAACTCATACAGCCGGACGTCGGCGCCGGCTCGCCTTTGCCGGACTCGTGGCGTCCGCTGGCCGCCTGTCCGCTCATGATCCTCGTCGGCGTAACGGGCGTCGGCAAGAGCACGGTCTTGGCGCACTTGGCCGAGTTTGGCCTGGACTATGCCCTGCTGCCGGATCGGCGCGTATTGACCGATCGCCTGATCATCTCCGCCATGCAGGCCCAGGAAGGCGGGCCCATCCAGCCGGTGACCGACCGCGGTCTGCGCTTTGACTACACGCGCCGCTACCGCGAGCAATATCGCGGCGGCATGGCGCATGCGTTGGCGCAGGTTTCCGCTTCGCCTGTTTTGGCCGGGCGTCTGCTGCTGTTCGACGGGCTGCGGGGGGCCAACGAGGTGCAACACGCGGCGCAGGCCTTGCCGCAGGCGCGCTTCGCCATGCTCGAAGCGCCCGACGCGGTGCGCGTGCAGCGCTTGCTGGGGCGACGCGACGCGTTCGACACGATCCGCGTTATGCCGTCAGGCGACCTCGACGCGACGGGTCCGCAGAACTTGGCCGACCTGGGCTTGCCGGAAGCGGCGGGGTTGTTGCCGGAAGAAGATACGGCGCACCTGATCGGCTGGGTGCGCCAGGGGGCGATCAGCGCCGACGATCTGCGCGCCAAACTGCGCATTGTGCTCGAAGAGCGGCGCAGCTACGACCCGGCTGCCACACGCGCCGCGCTGGAGCAAGCGGCGCCGTCGCGGGCGCTGTTCCTAGACACGGTTGCGCTCTCCCCATCCGAGGTCGCGACCGCCATCGCCGGCTGGCTACAGGCCTGAACCGGAGTTAACCACCTCACAGGATTCGCTTTCATGTCCGCATCTTCCGCTTCACCGGTGATCGAGCACGTTGACACCGTTGTTTTCCGGCTGCCAATGCACGGCGCGCTGCAATGGGGCAAGAACAGCCGCATCGCTGAGATCCGTCACGTCCTGGTGCGCGTCACGTTGAGCAGCGGCGCGCAGGGCATGGCCGAGGCGCCGCCGCGTCCGACCATCTACGGGGAGACGACCGCATCCATCTGCACCGTCGTGCGCGACGAACTTGCGCCGCGCATCGTGGGGATGCCCGTGATCGACGTCGAGGCGGAGACGAATGCACGGGCGGATGCAGGCCCGGCCTCGCCTGCTATGCGCCGCATCCTCGACCGGCTGCACCAGGTGAAGAACAACCACGCCGCCAAAGGCGGGCTGGATATGGCGATCCACGCCGCTGCTGCCCAGCATCGCGGCGTCTCGTTGGCGCAGCATCTTGGCGCGACGCAGGAGCGGCTGAAGGTGAGCTACATCCTGGGCATCGGCGACCGGGCGTCTGTGCTGGAGGAGGCGCAGCGCGTCGTGG
>JASGTU010000336.1 GCA_030058085.1 Chloroflexota bacterium | reverse complement strand
ACGAGAACGGCAACGTCGAGCGCGTCGGCATTTTGCCCAGCGGCATGCTGTGGTGGGGACGCGTGTTCGGCGGCAACTTCTATGATGAGGCGAGCGGTCAAGTCACCGCCAACACCCCGGAAAATGTCGCCGCCCTCGACTGGCTAGCGAGCTATCATCTCCGCCTTGGGCCGGAAAAGGTGGCCGCGTTCCAGAGCGGCTTCGGCGACTACATGAGTACGCAAAACTCCTTCTTCGCCGGCAAGGAGGCCATGACCCAAGTTGGCGAGTGGTTCATCCAATTCCAGAAGCAGTTTGCGCCCGACCTGGTGATGAATTTCATTCCGGCGCCGCCGCCGGAAGGCGGTCGCGAGAACTGCACCATATTCGACGGCAGCGTGTTCACGATTCCCAATGGCGTCCAGAACCCGGACGCCTCCTGGGAGTTCATCAAGTTCCTGAGCGAGCCGGAGATCATGGGCGACTTCTGCTTCGCCATCCAGAACGTGCCGCCCAAGCTCGCCCCCGCCAGCGAAGAGCGCTTCGTTGCCGACCCGCGCTTCCAAATGGCGGTAGACCTGCTCAACGGGCAGAACGCTTTCGGCCCGCCCAAGATGGCAGTCAACGATTTCCTCTTCAACCGTCTGGCAGAGGCCGAGAGCGCAGTCAAGCAGGGGCAGATGACGGCGCAAGAGGCGCTGGACCGGGTGAACGACGAGGTTCAGCAAGAACTGGACCGGACGCTGCAGAGCTTAGGATTAGCCTAGGCAGCGTAACTGTAACCTGAACCCTTAGGATAGTCTCGCTGCGTGGCGTCGACCGGTGCGCCACGCAGCGAGGTCCGGGGATTTCAATCCAGAAAGCCTCCTATTATGGCAACCGCAGCGACCTCCCGACGGCGTTCCGGCTGGACCAGGAGTCAATGGCAGTCGCTCCTAACCGGGCTGGCCTTCATCTCGCCCGCCATCCTGGGCGTGCTCTTCTTTGCCGCCTGGCCGATTGTCCAGTCTTTTTACTATAGTTTCACCTACTACACTATCCTCCAACCGCCGTATTTTATCGCGCTGGACAACTATCGTGATTTGTTCAGCGATCGCATCTTTGCTATTGCCGTGCGCAACACGCTCTACATGGTCTTGATCGGCCTGCCGGTCCACCTGGTCTTCGATTTTCTGATGGCGCTGCTGCTGAACATGCGCATCCGCGGGCTGTCAATCTACCGCACGATCTTCTATCTGCCGTCGATCACGCCGGTTGTGGCTTCGGTCATCGTGTGGCTGTGGCTCTTCAACGGCCAATATGGCGTGCTCAACGAGATTATCGGCTGGTTCGGCGTGCAGCCCATCGGCTGGCTGACCGACCCGCGCTACACCAAGCCTTCGCTCATCTTCATGGGCCTCTGGTTCGGCGGCAACACCATCTTGATCTACCTGGCAGGCCTGCGCGATGTCCCCATTTCGCTGCTGGAAGCGGCGGAATTGGACGGCGCTAACGCGCTGCGCAAGACCTGGCATGTCACGCTGCCCATGGTCAGCCCGGTCATCTTCTATACGCTGATCATCAACGTCATCGGCTACTTCCAGTACTTCACGGAGGCGTGGGTGCTGACCGCCACGCGCGACGGCGCGGCCGGCGGCCCGCTCAACTCCATGCTCTTCTACGCCATGTATCTCTATCAGACCGCTTTCCAGCAGTTCAAGATGGGGTATGCCAGCGCACAGGCTTGGGTGCTTTTTCTCATCGTGCTGATCGCGACCGTCATCGTTTTCCGCACCTCCGGCTGGGTATACTACCGCTCCGAGGAGTAGCTCATGAAAGCAGCCAAAACCGTTGCGTACCCGGTCGCCGCTCAAAGTCGTTCCCGCGGCATGGAAAGCCGCACCAATCAGGAGCGCCTGGCTAGAACCGCGGCCTATCTCATCATCACCCTGGTGGCTGTGGCCTATGTCTTCCCGCTGTACTGGATGATTGTCACCGCGCTCAAGACGGATGTAGAGATCTTTCGCGTGCCGCCGTCGCTGTTGCCCGAAAACCCCCAGTGGCTGAATTTCCCGCTGTCGACCACCTATATACCCTTCTGGCAATACATGTGGAACACGATGGTGATCAGCGCCCTGACTATCTTGGGCGTGGTGGTTTCCAGCGCGTTCATTGCCTACGGCTTTGCCCGTGTGCGCTGGCCGGGTCGCAACTTGGTGTTCATGGTCTACCTCAGCACCATTATGCTGCCCGCGCAGGTGACCCTGATTCCGCTGTACATCGTCTTCCGCCAGTTTGGCTGGGTCGGCACGATCTTGCCGCTGGTCGTTCCCGCCTTCTTCGGCAATGCGCTCTACGTTTTCCTGCTGCGCCAGTTCTTCATGACTATTCCTAATGAACTGACCGACGCGGCGCGCATCGACGGCGCCAGCGAACTGGGCATTTTCTCGCGCATCATGCTGCCGCTGCTCAAGCCGGCGTTGGCGACGGTGGCCCTCTTTACCTTCGTCGCCACCTATCGCGACTTCCTCGGCCCGCTCATCTATCTGACCGATCAGAGCCAGTGGACCATCTCGCTGGGCTTGCAGATGTTCAAGAATATGTACGGCGCGCAGTGGCAGTTGATGATGGCCGCGGCCACTATCACCATGATTCCGACCGTCGTCCTCTTTTTCCTCACGCAGCGCACCTTTATCGAGGGTATTGCGCTTACGGGGATCAAGGGATAATCCGCCGCGGGCGTCGAAATGGCGCCCCCTCCCTAGAAAGCCTCAGACCATGAACGCAGTACGCGTGGCGGTGATCGGCGCAGGCGGCATCGGCGGCGTCCATTTGGATGCCTATGCCGCGCTGCCTGAGTTGTGCCAGGTAGTAGGCGTGGCGGACGTCCAGCTCGAAGCGGCGAAAGCGCGCGCCGAGCCATTGGGCGCGTCCGCTTTTGCCGATTACACCGAACTGCTGGACGCAGTCAAGCCGGACGCGGTGAGCATCTGTACGCCGCCCAACATGCACCTGCCCGTTGCCGCAGAGGCGGCGCTACGCGGGGTCGCCGTCCTGTGCGAGAAGCCACCGGCGCGCACGCTCGCCGAGACCGAAGCGCTGGTCGAGGCCTGCCGCACGCACGGCGCGCCGCTACAGTTCGCCTTCTGCCATCGCTTTCATGAGCCTGTACAGCAGGCGCAGGAGTTGATCGCATCCGGCAAGCTCGGCCAGGTGATCCAGGTCTACAATCGTTTCGGCTTCCGCTTTGCGCGTGCCGGCCATTCCTGGTTCACCGACGCGGAGACATCCGGCGGGGGCATCCTCATCGACACGCTCGTGCACAGCGTGGACATCTTCCGCGCGCTGGCGGGCGAGGTGCGCCGGGTGGACGCCGCGGTGGGGACGACGCTGCCGATAGCCGTGGAGGACAGCGCGGCCATGCTGGTGACCGCCGAGTCGGGCGCGGTGGGCGCGCTCACCTGTAGCTGGGTCACGCCTGTCTCCGAGGCGGAGGTGCGCATCTATGGCACGGAGGGCGAGGCGGTGATCGACTACGCCCAGCCCGGCGGCCTCGCCTACCGTTTGGCCGGCGATGAAGAGTGGACCCGGTTGCCCTTCGAAAAGCCCAATCGCTTCATCCGCCAGGCTGAGGCTTTTCTTACCGCTGTCCAGTCCGGCCATGAGCCGCATCCAGGCGCTGAGGACGGTTTGGCCGTCATGCGGGTTATCGAGGCGGCCTATGCCTCGGCTCGCCGCACCTAACCACACGTTCTGAAAGGACTTATCGCCATGAAACTTGGCCTCTCGATGTGGAGCGTGGTTTCAGCCGTGAAGGCTGGCAAGATCGACTTGCCCGGCTTTATCGACTTCGCCGCGCAGCAGCAGGCGCAGGGCGTCGAGCTTCTCGATTTCTTCTGGACGGACCGCGACGCGGAGATTCCGCAGGTGAAGAAGCGCATCCGCGATGCGGGTCTGGAACTCGCGGTCTATTCTATCGGCAACGACTTCTTCCAGCCGGACCCCGAAGAGCGCGCTCGTCAGGTCAAGGCAATGCTCGAAGCTGTCGACGTGGCGAACGAGCTGGAGGTTGGGCTGATACGCGTCTTCAGCGGCAACGCCAAGGAGGGCTACAGCCTGGAGGATGGCTTGGAGTGGATCGTGGACGGGCTGATCCAAGGCGCGCAGTATGCCTCGCGCCACGGCGTCGTGTTGGCGCTGGAGAACCACGGCCTGATGGCAGGTCGCAGCGACCAGGTGCGCGGCATTATCGACGC
>JASGTU010000335.1 GCA_030058085.1 Chloroflexota bacterium | reverse complement strand
GGATGGGCAACGCGCTGATTGCGACGGCGATGGGGACGGGGGCGGTGTTCGTGGAGGAGTGCGAGTACGACGCAGTCAACGGGCAGTTGAGCGTACAATCTGAGACCGGGCCGGACAGGATAGAGCTGTCAGATACTCCCCGATGAATCGGGGGAGCTTGTTCCTGGACGACGGGAGTAAAAGTCTACTTCCGTGCCCGAAACGTTCGGCGGTCTGACAGCCGCCCGACGACCGATGTTGATCGCCGCGTTGTGGTCGGCGTTCGCAGCGTGACCGCAGACCACACAGAGGAAAGAATCTTGAGAGGGGCGATTTGCCTTTGCCACATGTCCACAACGCGAACAGGTCTGCGACGTGTAGCGCGGGTCAACCGATACAACGGGGACGCCATGCAACTGAGCCTTGTATTCGATGAACTGGCGCAACTGGTAAAACGACCAGCTATGCAAATTGTCGCGCTGCGAGCGACGGAGCCGTACCCGTCCGCGGATGCCCGACAAGTCTTCGAGGGCAATACCGCGTGCGGTGCGTTTCGCTTCTTCGACAATCCGCTTGCTGATCTGGTGGTTCACATCACGCGCAAAGCGCGCCTCTCTACCCGACAGACGGCGCAAGACACGGCGCGCCGAGCTTGTGGTCTTGGCCTGAAGCCGCTTGCGCTGGCGACGGCGGCGCTTGCGAACGCCAAGCACGTCTGCACCCGTAAACGTTGCGCCGTCGCTTGTGGTGGCAATGTTGACGATGCCCAAGTCCACACCAAGCCACTCGTCAGGGTCAAAGCCGTCATCTTCGAGGATGTTACAGGGTTGATGCAAGTACCATTCGCCGTTGCGATAGACCAGGTCGGCTTCGCCCTGCAGCGTCTCAAGCATCTGGCGCTGACGCTCACCGCAAACGAACGGCATCTTCTTCCGACCGGTCATGGTCCAGATGCTGACTTCGGACTTGTCGAGCATCCAGCGCAGCACCCGGCTGTCATAGGTCATGCTGCCCATGCGACGAAAAGTGCGCTTGCGCTTGGTATCGAGCTTGTAGGCGTCGGCCACATCCTTGATGACGCGGATTGTCAACTGAGCCGACAAGCCGAAGCGTTCGCGCACGGCGTAGTAAGTCGCGTGGTGCAAGTCGTAGGCGCGAAAGCTCTTGCGCATCCAAGCCTGGTCGCTGATGTAGTTGGCGGCGTCGTTATAGGCCAGCATTGTCTGGCGCAAGGCTTCAGCCTGGTCGGGCGTCGGTTGGAGCTTGACCTGGGCAATCAATTTCATAGGTGTAGTATAGCACAAGCATCACTAGTGAGCAAGTTGCGGCCGGCGCCGTCCTTTTTCCTCTCCCCGATGAATCGGGGAGTGTCCAAAGGAATTTTTCTATGAGACAGCGAAGCGACAGCGACCTGGCGCGAGACATTTGGCCGTACCTGTTGCAACGGCTGCGGCGCACGGCGGTGAGCGCCACGGCCAGCGGCGGCATCATTGCGGGCGAGTTGACGAAGCACGCGCTGTCAGGGCCATACCACGATGGCACGCTGAGCAATTCGCAGGGGCCGCAGTTTCTCCTACTGGACGGCACGCGACAATTGACGGGCAACCTGTCTGTAGCGTCCGGCATCACGATTGACGGGGTTGACCTGTCGGTGCACGCGGCGACAGCCTCGGCGCACCATGACCCGGTGACGGCGGGCAACGGCATCCTGATTGGCGGCGGCGGGCAGCAGGTGGGCGTCAAGCTGTCGAGCGTGAATGAGCCCGGGCTGGGCTTCGACGTGTCGGGCGGGCTGTATGTGGGCGGCGGAGCGGGGATTGACACGTCGGATGACCAGGTGTTTGTGGACCTGGCGAGCACTAATTCCGGTCTGGGTTTCGACGGCGCGAGCAAGCTGCGCGTTGAACTCGCCACACACAGCGGTCTGACGTTCAGCGCGAATAAATTGACGCTCGGCTCGCCCGGCACGCTGACCGTCGCGACGGTCAACGGCGTATCGGCGGACACGCACGTCCATCAGGTTAGCAGCACGTCGAATCCGGGCACGTCACACTCGTTGCTCTCCACGGCCAACGACGGGTTCGGCACGTTGCAGCTGAAGGTGCTGGCGAGCAACGACCTGTTTGTCTCCGGCTTCGCGGGCAGCGGGTATCGCTTCGACATGGGCGTGACCGAGACAGGCAAGGCCAGCGGCGAGTTGGACAACCTGACCGTGCGCGGGCGGATGCGTGTGTACGAGTTGCTGATCCAGCAGATCCGGGCGACCAACGGCTCGCTGTTCGTCACGTCGTCGAGCGAAATCGCCAAGCTCGACGGGCCGGATCATGACTGGGAATTTGAGACGGGCGGCTCGACGGTGCGCCGGGAATTTGAGACGGGCGGCTCGACGGTGGACGCCGAGTTCGACACTCGCGTTTACGCCATCGATACCAGGACGGACCCGACCGACGACGACCACGACCTCTATCACGGATTTATCGATGGAGACGCGCTGCGGGCGCAGCAGGTGAATTGGGACGGCAGCGATTATGACGTGGTGCGCCAGGTCAACCTGACGGTGGGGCGCGTGCTCGACTTGTACACCTACACCGCCGCCTGGGTGGGCGGCGACCTGCCGCGGGAGGGCGACGACCTGGTGCGCCTGGGCAGCACGGATACGACGCGGCAGGGGTCGGTCTACCTGACGGCGGACGACAGCAACGCGCCGTATATCGACGTAGTGGACGGCGTGCGCACACACGCCGAATGGAATACGCCGGGCAAGGTGCGGTTGCGGCTGGGCAAGCTGACGGGCATCACGGACGCAGCATTTGGCGGTACGCTGGACGGCTACGGGCTGTGGGCGGACAACGTGTATCTGCGCGGGAAGATGGTCATTGCTGCGGGAAGCAGTGGTTTCGATAACCTTAGCGACATTCCTGCTCCGCTGTCGCCGCCTAGCGGAGCGGGTCTGTATCTGAGCGCGTCGCATATGGGCTATTACGACGGCGGCAATTGGAAGACGTACCTGAACAACACCGGCGACCTCGTGCTGGGCAATGTCGGGTCCGGCCCCGGCCTGGCCTGGAACCAGACGGCGGGCACGCTGGCCGTGCGCGGCAGCATCACGATTACGGGCGGCAGCGGCATTGGCAATCTGAGCGACGCCAACCTGGACAACGTGAGCGACGGCTCGACCTACAAACGGCCAACGAAGAATCAGATAAGCGGGCTGGACGCTAACGGGCGGCTGATCAGTGCTGTGCTGCCCACAGCGAACGTATCGCCGCCTGCGGGGTCCGGTTTGCTGCTGTCCTCGCAG
>JASGTU010000334.1 GCA_030058085.1 Chloroflexota bacterium | reverse complement strand
GCCGGCGCGCCCCATAATGAAGACGCCGGCGGACGGAATTGAGTGCGGCCAACTTCGGGGATTAGGCGCCGTTGGGCAGATCAAACCAGAATGTCGCGCCTCGTCCGGGATCACTCTGAATGCCAACCGATCCGCGATGCGCCTCGACTAGCGCCTTGACGATGGCGAGACCGAGACCGGCGCCTGCGGTGTAGCTATCCTGTCGATCGTGACGATCTCCCGATTGGTAGAAACGCTCGAAGACGTGTGGTAGATCCTGGGCGAGGATGCCGGGGCCGCTGTCGGCGACCGAGATGCGCACTATGCCGTCAGTCAAACGCTTGGCAGATAGCGTGACACTTCCACCGGCAGGCGTGTGGCGCAATGCATTGCCGATCAGGTTGTGGAGTATCTGATGGAGCCGGTCGGGATCAGCCAGCGTCGTCAAGCCCTCCGGAGCGGGAAGTACGACGAGAGAGACGCCGCGCTGTCCGGCGATGGGGCGGAAGAGGTTCGCCATGTGCTGTAAGGCGCTGTGCGCCTGGATGTGCTGCAGTGAGAGCGGAAGGCGTCCCGCCTCAGCCTGGGCGAGTTCGTGTAAGTCGTGGACGAGGCGCACGAGCAGGTCCGTCTCGTCGTACACCGTCTGAAGTTCGTCCATGCTGAGGGGGTAGACGCCGTCGAGCAACGCTTGTAGATTGCCTTGAATGACGCTGAGCGGCGTGCGCAACTCGTGCGCGAGGTCGGAGACCAGGCGACGACGGAGCTGTTCTTGCTCCTGCAGGCTGGACGCCATCGAGTTGAAGTTGGCGGCTAACCTGCCCAATTCGTCACGGCGTGAATCGTCGACGACGCGCGCGGAGAGGTCACCGCGTGCGACAGCGGCTACGCCGGCCTCGATCTTCTTCAGCGGTTGGAGAATGTTCGTCATAAGGACGGCTCCCAGCGCGAGGGCAAAGAGTGCGGAGACAATGGCGGACAATGCGATTGAACGGCGTACCTGGGAGAGTAGGGCTTGCTCGTTTGGCCCGAGTCCGTTAGTGTCGCCAACCAGCACGAGACGTGCGACCTCTGCCCCATCGAGCATCACGGGCGCACCGGTAGCCAGCGCACCTGTCGCATCAGGTGCATTGCCGGCAAGAGGTGAGCCGTCAACAGGATCGACCAGTATGTAGGCGGCATCGCGCCAGGGGCCGGCTCCGCTGCTGCCGTGCATACGACCGCGCCCCTGCGGCGTATTGCTGCTTCCCGTCTCGGTCGAGGCGTTATTGAGCCAGTCCTGTACTGTCCGCCAGTCGCGAGTCTGATCGTATACCAATGCGATCTGGGCGGCGAGTTGTTGCATTTGCCCTTGGCGCGCGCTGACGATGTAGCCGCGATAGGCGTCCCCCGCCCAACGCTCGACGAGTACGGCAGTGGTCGCCAGGGCCACGGCGACGACGACGGCGAGAGAGATGGCGACCTTTTGCGTGAGATTCATTCGGCGCCCCGTGAATTCAAGCGGTAACCGACGCCAAAGACAGTCTCAATGTAGGCTGGATGGCGCGGGTCGTCTTCCAACTTGCGGCGTAAATTCTTGATGTGGCTGTCCACCGTGCGTTCCAAGCCGGCGTATTCGTAACCTAGCGCCAATTCGATGATCTCGGTGCGATTGAACGCACGACGGGGATGGAGCATGAGCAATTGCAGGATGTCGAATTCGCTAGGCGTGAGTTCGATGCTCTGACCTTGACGCATGACGACATGGGCGGCGCGGTCGAGAATGAGGTCATCTACGGAGAGCAGATCGTTTACCGGCTGGTCGGCGGGGGGACGGGTGCGGCGCATGATAGCCTTGACCCTGGCGAGCACCTCACGCGGGTTGAACGGTTTGATCACGTAGTCGTCGGCGCCCATCTCTAGCCCAAGAATGCGGTCCACATCGTCGACGCGCGCAGTCAACATCATGATGGGGGTGTGGGCAAGTTGCGCATCGCCGCGGATGGCGCGTGTGACGTCGAGACCGTCCTTGACAGGCAAACCCAGGTCAAGGATTACGAGATCGGGGCGCAGCGCGCGCACCGCATGGAGAGCGGCTTCTCCGTCCGCTGCGGACTCGACCTTGTAGCCGGCTTGTTCCAGATAGCTGCGGATAAGGCGCACGATCTGGGCGTCATCGTCAACGACCAGAACTGTGGATGACCCGGACTGGGTGGAACGAGTGTTTTCCTTCATGCTGTTTTGATCCAGACTGCGGCCTTTCTCTCGGCTGATTAGGCTGTTTGCCTGCACAGCAGATACCATCGACACGGTTGCTGGTCAGGCTGGCCGCGCCGGACGGTAAGCACGGAAAAGGCAGGCGTAAAAAGAGAGTGCACTTCCTCTTCACCTAAGCCGCGATCGCTATGCGTAGGCCCTAGATTACTGTCGCCTACCCAATCGAAGGCGAAGAGATGATAGTAGCCGCCGGGACGAAGGTTGTCCGCTACGCTGCGGGCATACTCCGGACGTTGAGGCCGCGGCACGCTGTGCAGGCAGCCGATGTCCAGGATGTAGTGAGCGGTCGCGCCTGACAGCGGCAGTAACATCACGTCAGCTTGGACGAAAGAAACGCGGCTCGCTGATGGTCCGAGCCTTTCGGCGTTGTGCGCCTGAGCGCGGGACAGCGCGATCCCCGACAAATCGACGCCGATGACGCGCTGTCCCAGGGATGCGAGATACGCACAATTGACACCGGATCCGCAGCCCAGGTCAACGGCTAGCCCGGCAGGTGAAAGAAGACCGCTTTGCCAGAATTCGATCACCTCTGGCGGCGTCTGGCCGTTGTCCCAAGGGCGTACGCCTGATAGATAGCGCTCATCCCAGCGACGGCGAAGTAGCGCTGTTTCGGGCTGATCCGGAACTGGCATGGGATTCTGCTTGTTTTGAGGCGATGGGTTGACCATCAGGGG
>JASGTU010000333.1 GCA_030058085.1 Chloroflexota bacterium | reverse complement strand
GTCACGCTTCAGGGCTGGGGCGGATGCGGATGCTGCGCTCCGTGACCACCACGAAGCGGCCCGCCAATTGGTCGCTGTGTGCAGCGAGGAGCGCTGTGATGATACGGACCTTGGTCGCGGCGCGGTCGTCGGCCAGGCGTAGCAGGAGGACGCCGGCGTGGGGCCGTCCCTCGCGATAGACCTTGTCGCCGAAGTCGCGGTCGTTGGTGACGAGGATGCGCCGCTCTTGCCAGGCGTACTCGAGAACGCCTGAACTTGGTTCAGGCGTCGTCGAGCGCCTGCGGCATCAACTCGCCCACGGCCTCGACATCGTGGCCCAGCACGCGAAGCTGTTCCACTACGGCCTGGCCGGCGGATTCGTCAACCAGAAAGCGGATCACGGCTAAGCTTCGGTGGCGAGGGGATAGACTTCTTCGTGGCTGAGCAGGGCAACGGCATACCAGAGCGCGGCCTGGATGTCCTCCCGCTGGAGGCGAGGATAGTCTTGGAGGATGTCTTGCTCGGGGATGCCCTGGGCGACCAGGCGCACGATCAGTTCGATGGGGATACGCGTGCCTTTGATGACGGGTTTCCCGGCCATCACCTGCGGGTTGACGTCAATTCGTTGGCGGTAGCGGTCGAGCATAGGGCAGCCTTTCTGGCGCCGGCGGCCAGGATGCTTCGCATTGAGGCGTCGCTGCGTGAGGCCTCACACGGTCAGGCGGCAGCAGAGCTGGCGGGGCCGGATAGCTGGCCCTAGTGTACACCTCTTGAGCGCCAGGCTCAAACCCGCGTTGGGCGGCTGCGCGACGGCGATCCTCGACGCCTGGGAAGAGTACCTGCGCCGCGGCGAAGTGGGGACCGGCGCCGCCCAGTATTGGCGCCTCATCTACCGGCTCAAGAACGGCATCACCCCGCCGGATGGTGCGCGCCTGCGCCACAAAGACTACAAACCGGCGGAGTACGCCGACATCATCCTGGGGTGAGTGGCTTCTCACACATAAGACCCGCACCTGAAGAGGGGCGGGTCTGGCAACTCACCGACTGCCCAGTCTTGTCAATCCCACCCTACTCCGAGCGGGCACAGCGAAACCCGAGGCCACTCCCCTCATCCTCCACGTTGCCGAAGTTTCGGTATGCGGCGCGCAGGCTCCAACTGGCGTAGTCCCAGGCCCCGCCGCGTTGCACCCTGAACGTGCCTGTCACCGGGCCGGTGGGGTTGTTCTCAGGCGAGCTGGCGTAATAATTCTCACTATACCAGTCATTGACCCATTCAAATACGTTGCCGCCCATGTCCATGGCCCCATATGGGCTGGCCCCGGCGGGATGGCTGCCCACCGCGCTGGTGTCGCCGACGCTGTCCTGGAAGCAATCCTGGAAATTGGCCAGGTCACACACTGGCTCGGCATCGCCCCATGGATAGGCGCGTGTGCCTGTCGATCCCCGCGCCGCTTTCTCCCACTCCGCCTCAGTGGGTAGTCGCTTGCCTTCCCAGTTACAGAAAGTCTTAGCCTTTTCCCAACTGACGAATATCACCGGGTATTCGGCGTAGGTTGGGTTCCCGTAGTACGAGTGCCGCGTGTTGGAAAACGTGTGTCCCGGCGCAGCGCAGACGCCGGCGTCCATGCACGCTTGATAGCGTGCGTTCGTAACCTCGTACTTGTCAATCCAGTACGCACTCAGGCTTACCTTGTGCAGCGGCAATTGGTCTATATCCCCCCATATATCGCAGCCATAGGGGTCGGTGTTGATGTCGCAGCCCATCTGGAACTCGCCGGCGGGGATAAGTATCATGCCATGTGGCGTAGGTTCGGATGTCTCGGTCGGGATCGGCGTCCTCGTACCAGTCGGCTGCGCGGTGGGCCTAAGCGTTCCACCTTCCCCGCTCCCTACAATGACCGGCAAGAACAGCGAATCGGGATCATTCTCGTCTGTGGCGCTTGCCGGTATGGACGTCCCGCCCGCCATCACCAGTACACCCAACACCAAAGCCAACGCGAATACCACAGCTTTTCGCCGTTCGGGGGCCATCATAGACCTACTCCTAGTCTGTACCTGTGTGGGGAGTCAATACTAGTATCTGTCAAAGCGTTGCTTGAAAATCCTCCCGGATTGCGCCCGGCATCTACCACCCAGTCTGCCACACCTGCTAAAGCCCTTGAAGGCTAGTCCCTCTATCCCGGCCCAAACTCTCAAATTCCACACTAAGACGATTCCTCGCATACCCAGGAACACAATGAGCGAAGCCTTTATTGACCCGTTCCTACCTCCACACGGTGTACAGCAACGCTCGACTGCCCTGCCTTATCCACCGTGGACAGCGTCACCTCCACATTTCCGGACGCGGGTGCGGTGATCTGGAGCTGGTCGCCGTTTCCAGCCGGCGCGCCGTTCACGAACCAGGTTAACCCGTCCAGAACTCCGTCCTCGACGTCGAAGCCGTGACCGAAGAGGACGACAGACGCCCCCGCCGGCGCTGCGGACGGCCCCGTAATCCAGACGCGAGGCGGCTTGTCCGGTAGGTCGACGGCTGCCGTAGCCGCTGCCGCCTCTACAGCTGTTTCCCCGTGACCTGCATACACCACGCGGAACTGGAGCGTTTCGCCCGGCATGGCGTCCACATCTATCACCATCACGCCATCTGTTAGGTCAACGCTCAGCGTGGTCCAACCAGGATCACTCTGGCGGCGGAATTGCACCAGGGCGGGACCGCCTGTAGCGTCCCATTCTAGAACCAGCTCGCCGTCCTCCTGGCGGACCTGAGGCGTTGACGCCGTTACAACGACTGCAGGGATGCCGGCGCGCGCCGCCTCTTGACCGCCACACACCAGGGCCATTGCTTGTACCGGTTCAGGCGGCAGGGGCAGCATGACGCTGGCATAGCGCACAGGCTCCCCATCCGCCGCCTCAGCCATTTGCACGGGATGATGCGCCAGAACCCGGTCGCCGTCGCCTAATAGGCGGATGCGGCATGCTGCATCCGCCGGCGCTGCGTCGGGTGCCCCGGTTAGGTTGTAAGGAGGCAGGAACTCAGCCGAACCGTCTTCGTACAGGACGGCGCGCACCCACAGCACACGGCTTTCCAGTGCGGCGGCAGAGGTCGCGCCATGCTTGAGTTGGTCCGCCAACAGTGCGAGGTAGGTATAATCGGACGTCCAGCGCGGATGGCAGTAGCTCATGAAGTCCTTGCCCGCAGCCGGCGTCCAGATTGTATAGCTGCCAGAGTCGAAGCCGTATTCGCCGAGCGATGCTTCAGGGTAGGGATAGTTCGGGTCAATGCTCCCCGGATCGCCACAAGGCGAGTGCAGACGCCCGAAGTTGTGCCCGAGCTCATGGCCTGCGGTTTCGCCGCTGTTGATCCCGACAGAGGCGCGCGGCGAACCTAGCCAGCCAACCCCGGCAATGTAGGAGCCTGTCACCGGCGGCATCGTGAACATGCCGTAGTAGGCGCGGCCACGCGGAGCTTTCTCGCTTGTACGGAGGTCAGTAATCTGGCGTAAGAGCCGGGAGAAATCGTTGTACTGGGTCAGATCTCCTCGGAACGTGACCGGCGCATGGTAGGAGACGCGGATGCCGGGGATCGGGTAGATACGCGCGATCCAGTCCGTGATCTTCTCCTGCGCGGGCGGCGGATAGACCTGCCCGCTCGGCTCATGGATGTAGTTCACGGGAACAATCATCAGGTCCAAGGCGGGTACGTTGAGAAACTGCGCCGAGAGGGTGCGGCGGTTGTTGGTTGGATCGCCGTCCTTGACGCCATCGCCGCGGCGCAGATCCGCCGTCAGCGTCACGCTGCCGTGCGTCCAGTCCAGCGGCAGCGGTACGTTGAAACTAGTGCCGTACACGCCGCGGTCCCAGGCCGGGAAGACAGCCCACGGGCCAACCTGGATGGGCGAACCTGGCAGGGCCCCCCCGTCACGCGTTGCAGACAGGTTCAGGTAGACGTCGCGCGCGGGCTCGGCGCCGTTGGTCGTGGCGTAGACGCGCGCCAACGCGACCTTGCCAGCCACCAGCGGCACGCTGTTACTCAGGCTCTGAGTGCTCTGCGTCACCTCAAAGGCGTTGAGCGCAACGTCAGGGCCTGGTTGCGCGACATAGGGCAAGAAGACGGCTGTCCCCGGCGTCCGAGATGCCGCGCGCA
>JASGTU010000332.1 GCA_030058085.1 Chloroflexota bacterium | reverse complement strand
TGTCCCAAGGGCGTACGCCTGATAGATAGCGCTCATCCCAGCGACGGCGAAGTAGCGCTGTTTCGGGCTGATCCGGAACTGGCATGGGATTCTGCTTGTTTTGAGGCGATGGGTTGACCATCAGGGGCGTTCCCGCTTCACCAGGCAAGCCATGCCGGAAGCAGGCTCCGAATTGCGTCTCCGCTCTGCAGGGCAAGCCATGCTACAGCAGCCAATACGGCCACAAGCACGACCGCGATGGCGCCTTGTGCTGCTTTGTGGGCGGCCTTATTGTTTGCGCGAGTGAACCTGGCGACCCAACGCGCCCGGGTGAAGCGAGGCATGTTGGCCCACGGACGAAGGATCTCAATAACCGCGTCGCCCCCGACATGGACTGGCTCGAGCAAAACCGTTTCGCCGATCCATTCCGTGGGAATCGAACTGTGCGTGAGGCGGATCATGTCATAGCTCTGCTGTTGGGTTAGCACGAGACGTTTGGTTAGGCCTTCGAAGTGGAGCACAGGGCGCATCTCCTCAACGCCCTGGTAGGAAATGTTTGAGATCACCAGGCGGTGAGTGCGGCTGTCGAGGTCGGCAGCGTGGATGCGGTATTTATCGTCAATGGCATCTGAAAATGACATGGCGGCTGTCAGCGTATGTCTGTCAGCATCGAGTCGAGTTGGCTAGCCGAGAGTACGCCCTCCCAGTATGAGGCGATGGAACCCTCGCTATCGATGAAGATGCTGGTCGGCATGCCGCGAATCGAAAACAAATTCTGGAGATCGCCACGTTGATCGAGGACAACGGGCATGACCATGTCGTATTCCTCGGCGAAAGTGCGCACGATCTCCAATCCCTCGCGCACATTGACGGCGAGCACGATGAGGTCTTCATCGGCTTTTGCCTGACGCACAATTTCGGGCATCTCATCGCGGCAAGGCGGGCACCAGGTCGCCCAGAAGTTGATCATTACCGGTCTGCCGCGCAGATCAGACGAGTCGAGGATTCTTCCATCGCTGAAAATCAGCGTGAACTGAGGCGAGCTGCTCCCTGCTTTGAGCGTGATCGGGCGCTGCGATTCCTCCGGAACAGAGGCGACGGGAAATCCGCGGCCAATGTCCTGTGGCATGTCTGCGACGGCCATTTTTCCCGCTTCTGGTCCCGAGGACGAGCTAGCGGTGTGGCTGGCGCTGCAGGCGGGTGACACAAGAAAGACCAATGCCAGCAAGGCAGCGATCGTGGCAATGCCGGGTCGTGTGCGACGGATTTTCGGAGAGAGCGGCGTGAGTCGGGTGCGCATGGAGCTGGTCTCAAAGATGGCGTCTTGATGTCGAGATGACGACATAAGTGGTTTTCACGGATGCGAATTGGCCGTGATGATCGCACAAGCGGCAAGCCATGTCAAACGCTCCTCTCTGCTGCCCGTCTGCTTCAAGCGTGGGGATCGACGCGCCGCCTACCCGCCCACTGAACTGTCTGTACCTGGCGTCGACAACGGCTCTTCTTCCGGCGACGGTGTTAAGGTCGTCGTACCCGTTGGGCTGGGCAGAGGAGAAACGGGTTGCGTCCCTGTGGGGAGCGGCGAGGCCGGCTGGGTAGCTGTTGGCAGTGGTGAGATGGGCTGGGTCGCCGTCGGCTGAGGGACGGGGCGAGGCGCACCTCGTGTTGGCGTGGGCGTACGCGTCCGTGTCGGTCGAGGCCGCGGCGTATTCGTCGGCGTCGGCTCCGGGGTTTCGGTGATCGTCGGCGTCGGCTCAGGTGTGTCCGTGTCGGTCGGCGTGGGCTCCGGTGTGTCGGTGTCTGTTGGCGTCGGTTCTGGCGTATCCGTATCCGTCGGCGTGGGCTCCGGGGTTTCGGTGTCTGTTGGCGTCGGCTCTGGCGTGTCCGTCGGCGTCGGCTCAGGCGTATCCGTGTCGGTCGGCGTCGGTTCCGGTGTGTCCGTGTCGGTCGGCGTGGGCTCTGGGGTTTCGGTGTCTGTTGGCGTCGGCTCAGGCGTGTCGGTGACCGTCGGTGTTGGCTCGGGTGTGTCGGTGTCGGTCGGTGTCGGCTCGGGCGTATCCGTGTTCGTCGCCGAGGGCGTCGGCGTTTCTGTGTGCGTCTGAGTCGGCGCGGGCGTATCGGTAGGCGTGATCTGTGCCGGAACAACCGTCGCCGTCGGCGTGGCTGTCGGCGTGTGCGTCGGTAACGGGGTGAACGTTGAGGTCGAGGTGCTGGTTGGCAACGGCGTCCACGTCGGCGTCGACGGCAGCAAAGTGATAACAGGCAGCGGCGTCCATGTCGGCGTGGCAGGCGGGCGCGTTGAGGTGGGCAGAGGCGTCCACGTCGGAGTAGCTTGGGTAGCCGTAGGGAAGACGCCCGCGGGTTGCGTAGCGACAGCCAAGGTCGCGGTGGCGGTCGGGCGTACCGGTTCTGGTGTGGGATCGATGGTAGGCGTGTCGCTCGCCGCTGGAGAAGTCGGAACCGGGGTAAGCGCGGTGATTGCGTCCTGGATGCGTGCGCCGACGTCGGCGTAATCCGGATCGATCTCGAAAACAGCTCGGAATTCCGCCAGGGCCGTAAACCAATCGCCAATCTCGGCGGCGGCAACGCCACGCATATAGCGCACTGCCAGCGCTTCATGGGTAGCGGTCGGTGCGAGGTCGGCTGTTGCCTGGGCGCCGAGCGCGGCTCGGGTGGCGAGGGCGTCGCGGGTAGCCGCGGCGTGTATGTTCTGCGCAGCAATGGCGGTGCTGGTGGCGCGCGCGGCGCCGGCAACTGCGGTCGCGTCTGCTGCGGCGTTGCGTTGCTGGCGCTGACTTGAGACCAGGAACCAACTGGCGGCTACGAAGACGATGGCAAGCACAAGCACCAGGAGCAGGCCTCTACCAGGGCGAAACGGGGCGCCCGGAGCACCGGAACCAACATCTTCCGGCTGAATGTCATGAGGCGCACCCTGCAACTCCGGCGGCGTTTGGGACGCGGATGCAATAGGCAGAGCCCGTCCGCACCGCACGCAAGTCGTGCTGCCTTCTGGGTTTTCTGCATTACAGTTCGGACATTTCATTGCCGGAACCCCGTCTGTTAGAAGATCGACCCGAGAGCGCTTGGAGTACGTTTATCTGGTACGGCCTAATTGCGCGGGCCGTACACAGCATAGGACGCAACGGCAGGCAGATGTGTTCCGATCCGGCCGAGTCAATACAACTGGGCAGATGATCAACACACGGTACGAAGGAAGCCGCAGGCGGATAGAGTCCTGCGGCTTCGTGTAGCGAGAAATGGCAGAATGGAGCCATATCCGGCGCACGCTATGTGCAGCAGATATGGGCTGTAACGCATGATGACGACGGCCAAGGCGTCATGTTATCTCCGCGGAAGCGAGGCTACGCAGTCGACCGCGATCAAGGATTGGCCAATCTGCGAGTGGACCGTTGTGCGCGCGGGGTATGGCTCTGTCACATAGCGGGCGTAGACTTCATTCATGGCGGCGAAGTCGGAGAAGTCGGCAAGGAAGATCTGTACTTTGACGACATCCTGCCAGGTCGCGCCGGCGGCATCGAGCAGGGCGGAGACGTTCTCGAATACCTGGACCGCCTGTTCCTCGAACGTGGCTGCGACGATCTCGCCGGTCTGAGGATCGAAGGGACCCTGCGCGGAGACGAATGCGAGGGTCCCCTCGGTAATGACGGCGGGTGAGTAAGGCCCCTTCGGTTTGGGGCCTGAGGCGGAAAACACAGCTTCATGCATGGGCCGGCTCCTGTCAAGGCTGATCGGTTGGGTTATTCTCGGGTGAGACGACGTGAAAGTCCGCGATCTTCTCGAAGACCTTCACGACTGCCGAATCGTCGAGCCGTCCATAGCCTGCGGCGGCAGCCATCATAAAGAGTTGGTGCGCGGTTGCTGCCAGCGGCAAGGGGAAGCGGTTTTCCTTGCCGGCGTCCAGTATGATGCCGAGGTCCTTAATCCAGATTTCAATGGCGCTTCGGGGCGTGTAGTCGCCGGCTAGGATGTGCGGCACACGGTCCTCGAACATCCAAGAAGCGCCGGCACTGCTGCAGATAACGTCATATGCCTGTTTCGGGTCGATGCCGAGCTTGGCTCCAAAGGCAATAGCCTCGGCTGCTGCGGCGGTATGAATACCTGCCAGCACTTGATTGACCAGCTTCATGGCAGACCCTTGGCCGGGCGCGTCGCCAAGGCGGTAGACATTCGCGGACAGTGCATCGAGGACAGGCGCCGCCTCGTCAAATGCTTGCGGGCTGCCGGAGGCCATGACGCTGAGCGCGCCCTCGGCGGCGCGGGTGACGCCGCCGCTGACCGGCGCGTCCAGGTAAGCGATGCCCATGCCGGCTAGGCGTTGAGCCGTGCGCTGTGCGTAAGCAGGACTGACCGTGCTGCACAGTATGACAAGCGGGCTGGGACCGGCGGCCTGGAGCGCAGCGGCGGCGTTGCCGCTGCCGAAAAGCGCGTCATCCGCTTGTTCGGCGTTGAGCACCATGACAATGAGGACGCCGGCCTGGCGCGCGGCGTCTGCTGCTGACTCGGCTGCCTTACCGCCGTCGGTGCGGAAGGCTTCGACCGCTGCGGGATTTACGTCGTAACCGCGCACGTCGAAGCCGGCGCGCAAGAGCGAACGGGCCATGCCCATGCCCATGGCGCCGAGGCCGATGAAGCCGACTGTAGGAGTGTTGTCTGTTGCCATGTGTTCTATCCTCGCCGCTAGAGACTAATCACTTGAATGAGTATGTCCGGCGCCGATGTCTTGACCATCGGGTTGCGCAGAGGGCGTCCGAATTGCGGGGCCGAAATCTCGAAGACGTCGCCGGGCTGCACGCGGATACCGGCGGCGAAGCTGAGCGTTGCGGTGCCGAAGTAGTGACAGTGGACGTCGCCCGGACGTCTGAAGCCGGCGTACTTGAAGTGGTGATGCTCGACGTTGGCGATGGTGTGGGTCATGTTGGCTTCGCCGGTAAGGAATGCACCCGACCAGACCTCGCCGCCGTCGCGCACGATGCGCACGATGCCCTCAATATGTTGCGGCGGCTCGCCGATCAGGACTTCAGGCCCGAAGGAGGAGGTGCGCAGTTTGGAGTGGGCGAGATAGAGGTAATTCTGCCGCTCGAGTACGTGGTCGGAATACTCGTTGCCGAGGGCGAAGCCGACGCGCAGCGGTTCGCCGTCGTCACCGATGACGTAGAGGCCGGCTAGTTCGGGTTCCTCGCCGCCGTCGAGGGCAAAGGATGGGTAGCTCAGCGGCTGCTCAGGCGCAGCCAGCCAACTGCCGTCGCCCTTGTAGAACCACTCAGGTTGAACGCCGATGGCGCCGCTCGCTGGACGCCCGCCCTCCAGGCCAAGGCGGAACATGCGCATCGAGTCTGTGAGTTCGCCTTCCGGTGCATCTAGCTTGGCGTGCATGGCATCGCGCGCCTGGGCGCTGCCGAGATGGTCCAGGCCCGTACCGGAGAGGATTAGGTGCGCAGGGTCCGGGTGGTCGAGCGGCGGCAGAATGCGTTTATCGGCGATGACTTCGTCGTAGTCGACAGTCTCGCCGGTCAGGCGCTCGTGGACATAACCGGCCAAGGCCACGCCTGTGCGATGCGCTTCTAGAGCAAGCGTGCTTAAGTAGCCGTCTCCGGCGACGATGTGCAGGGCTTGCCCATCGTCCGAGACGACGGCGACGCGCCGTTCGTGGCGAGGCGTTGCAAATTGAACAAGACGCATAAGCGTATCTCCCTGTAAGAAGTTGTGACAGCGACAGAATCTGTCGGTATGCAGTAGGTGGGGGTGGCGAACAGGGCCAAGCGGAAAGAGCGCCTTTAGTCTGCGCCCGTCTCCACGTCGAGTTGTAATTCGAAGCGCTGCGACTGGCCCGGCTCAAGCGTGACGAGACTGCCGTCGGCGCGAGAGGCGGCGCGGCCGCGTACGTTGCAGTTGGCCGGCTCGATGCCTAGCACGTGTTCTCCGGCTCCCGGCATGCGCCATTGCACGAAGCGGGGCAATGTGGCGGTCGACCAAGAGAGCGTGACAGTGAGCGGTTGGGCGCCGATGCCTGCCGCAAGGGGGAAATGCGGGTTGTGCACGCTAGCGCTGGCCCACCCGCGTTCGTCGACTTGGAGTTCTGAGTGCAGATAGACGCGCTCCTGATGGCCCGGATCGGGCAGTTGCCAGTGTGTGAAGCCCTCAAGCGGCGTCGATTCCTCGCGCGGCTCAACTTTACGGGAGGGGAAGCGGAATGTTGTACCCTCCATCAGCAGCGGGAAACCGAAGTTGATATGGTAGAGCAGCATGAGCGGCGCAGGGGCAAAGCCGGCATTTTCGAGCGTGTCGGTAATGGTTAGCCGATTGATGCCGAGCGTGCTTTCGATCACGCGCGTCATGCGGATGTGATCGTCGAAGATGGCGCATTCTTCGACCACGCCGCTGACACGAATGCGATACTCGTCGCTGTCCCACGCGCCTTGCGCAGCGACATGCGCTGCGGGGGTGTGGTGGGCGCGACCATGCAATCCAAGTTCCTTGCCCATATCAATGTGGGCTGCGCCGGCTTGGGTAAAGCCGCAGGTCATGAGCAGCCCGCCCGCGGCGGTGCGCAGCCATTCCAGCCCGCGCGGGTCATAGTAGGCAGGGTGGACATCACCGTTGGCCGATTGCCAACTGATGGGCGTGTCGCCGAACGCGGCGAGTGAGATGTCGAGGCCGCGCGCGGGGGAGACATAGTAAGACAAGCCGGCGCCGGTGCGCACCTGGATCAACTCTACGCCCGCCTCCGGCCCTTCGGTCAGTTGAAGACGGCGGACGCCGCCAACCTGTTCGATGCGGCCAACGCGGGCTTCGATCTCGCGCCGGGTCCATTCTCTGTCATAGAGGCGCATTGCATACTCTCCTTCAGATCAGAAAAGGCGGTGAATGACGCGCCGCCGAGGGCGCGTTCTCGGCGGCGCGTCAGACTAGGCCCAAACGTTCAAACTGCTCTGGCGGCGAGTCGCTCTCCTTCATCAGCCGGGTCATCAATTCGATCATGCGTTGCTCAGTCTCAGGGTCGTCGAGCGGCGATTGCTGTGCAGGGTCCGACTCAACGTCGAAGAGCATCGTGCCGAATTGGTGGGGGTCCATCCACGGGCGGGCGGCGATCTTCATCGTGCGGCAACCCTTGGTGAAACTGAACGGTTCAGCCAAAGCGATGTCTTGCAATTCGGCTACGCTGAAGCGTTCACGCATGTGCGTAGGCATCAACGTGTAGTCGAAGAGCGGGGTGTTGCCGGGGTTGGTCGGCGCGCGCATGTAGACGTACTGGCCGTCGGTGACGTTAACATGGCCTCCGTGCACGCCGAAGAGAGCGCCTTGGCGCACGGGATCATCTTCTTCGATGGCTTTACGCAGGGGCACGCCCTGCATGTCAGGCGGAATATCGACGCCGAAGAACTCGAGCAGGGTGGGCGGCAGATCGATCATCTGTACGAGGCCGCTGCGCCGTTCGCCCACGTGGCGCGAACGGGGGTCCCAGATGAAGAGGGGGATATGCGCCACCTCGTTGTAGAAAGGCTGGGCAATTTTAGCCCACCAATCGTGTTCGCCCAAGAGGAAGCCGTGATCCGTGTTGACGATGAGCATGGTATCGTCCCACATGTCCAGCTCGTCCATCAGGTCGAGGACCTTGCCGAGATGCTCGTCGCACATGCTGACCAACGCGGCGTATTCATAGCGTACGTGCTGGATCTCCTCGTCGCTTTCGTCTACGGGCCGGTAGGGAGGCCAGTCGAAGTGATCGCCGTGGTACTCGTGCGGATAGAGGTCTTTGTACTTCTGCTGGGTGAAGAAGGGCTCGTGCGGGTCGAACGTCTCAATCTGGAGGAACCAGTTGTCGGCGTCGCGGTTCGTGCGCATAAACTCGAGACCGTTGGCGAAGGTCTGGTGCTGCGGCTGCAGTTCTTCGGACTGCATATACTTTCGGTTGATCCAGTCCTGGCGCCAGCCGCGCTGGGCTGCGGAATTGGGCGGGCCAGTGCGCGCGGCGACGACGGGGGGAATCTCCGGATCCTCGACTTCGCCCTTCCAGAAGTCGCCTTCTTGGCCGCGCGAGAAGTGCCAGGTGTTGTAACGCTGATGGTACGTGGCGCCGCCATCTTCGAGGTAATGCTGGTGGTCGGTGGCGAGGTGGGTATAGACGCCGTGCTCCTTGAGGATTTCGGGCATGGAATCGTCGAAGGGTTCCAGCGGGCCCCAGCTTCTGTGCAGGAAGTTATAACGTCCGGTGTGCAGTTCGCGGCGCGCAGGCATGCAGGGCATGCTGGCGACGTAGCATTTGTCGAAGGCGACAGTGCGGCGAGCGAGACGCTCAAAGTTCGGCGCGTGAACCCAGTCGCAGCCGTAGGGCGGCAGCATATGACGGTTCAGCGTGTCGAACATCACCATGATGGCTTTCATGAGATTATCCTTAGGGCGTGCTAGCGAATGACGGATTTGGGCGTGGGCGCGATGCGCGTCACGACAGTGCGGCTGCGGTCGAGCATCTCGCCGACTTGCGGTGCGATCTCATTTTTCCAGTAGTCTGACTCGTAGACCGCGGCGTATAGTTCGACGCGCTGTTCTTCGCTGTCGAAGCGGCGAATCCAGATATAGAGGTCGTCCTCTTCGTCGCCGGCGAAGCTGCCGGCGACGACCATGCCTTTGGATATCTGGAACGGGATGATCGTTTCTTCCATGAAGCGTACCCACCTCTCGCGCTGTCCGGGCAGGGTGCGGTATTGGCGAAGTTCAAAGAACATTGGACGATTCCCTTTATGTGGCTGACGTGGTGGATGTTGTTGGCGGTTTGTTATTGTGAGCTTGTTCAGCGTTGGCGCGTTCCAGAAGCGCTTTCATGTAGCCGAGAGTAAAGGCAGTGCCGAGACGCGGGTCATTGCTCATCTGCGGGATGTGATCGGCGATGACAACCCCGTCGAAACCAACATCGACCAGCGCCGACATCACTGAGTACATATCCATGTAGCCGTCGTCGATGAACGTCTCGACGAAATGGGGAAGCGGCGCGCTGACGTTGCGCAAATGGACCTTGAAAAGCTTGTTCTGCCTGCCGAAGGCGCGGATCGAGTCGAGCACGCCCTTGCCCATTAGGTCTCCGCCTTCCAGCCAACAGCCGACGCAGAAACAGACGCCGACATTGGGGCTGCCGGCGATTTCGAGCGCGCGGTTGTAGCCTTCATGGCTGCTGAAAATTGGGCGCGGAACGCCGGCAAGCATGGGCTGGGGCGGGTCGTCCGGGTGGATGCCGATGCGAACGTCTGCCTCTTCAGCCACAGGTGCGACTTCGCCAATGAAGGATGAGAAGTTGTCCCAGATCTCCTCAGCGGTATAGATGCGCCCGTGAGAAAGTGGGGCGAAGTAGTCCACTCCATGCCAATGACCGTTGACGGCCTTTGAGAGTTCGAAGGCACGGGCGCTGGCGCCGCCCCGCGTCGGCTCGCGCTCGGTGCTCCAGATGCCGTTCGCCATATGGGCGTAGGTCGTGTAGGGAATGCCGGCGCGACCTAGATCGCGCAGATGCTGCTTGTATTGGGCGACTTTTGCCGCGCGTCCAGGCAGATTGAGCACGATCGCGTCTTGGTTGTGGACGTCCCAGTTACCGAAGCCGTAAATCTTCAGGCCGGCGTTCTCGAATAGCTGGCGACGGCTGGCGTAGTAGTCATAGCCGGCTTTGGTCGAGTCGGTCCAAAGCGTCACGTACTCAATGCCCATCTGTCGCACAAAGCGTAGTTCTTCTTCGCTGGGTTCGGGCGACATCTGGGCGGCGATCTTGACGCCGATTTCGGTGGCTGGCATGAAATCGTCCTTTCTTGGGGGCGTCATGCTGGGGCGTCGAACTCCTCCATCCAGGCGCGTAACGTTTGGGCGTGTTGGGGCATGGCGACCTCCGGCTCCTCGATCTCCGGATGCCATTTCTTCTCCCATTCGGCGCAGATGTAGCCGTTGTAGCCCTTTCGGACAAGTAATGCGAGCACGTCGCGGCAGGGGACTTCGCCCTCGCCGAGTAGGACAAGCTGCCAGGATCCATCGGGCCGGAGACGGGCGTCCTTGATGTGGACATGGCGCACGCGTTGGCCGATCAGCCGCCAGGTGTCCTCGATGGATTCACCCATGCGGAAGGGGTGATGTACATCCCACACCGCGGCGATGTTCGGGCTGTCGACGGGCTGGAGGGCGCGCGCGACTTCGGCGCCGCGACAGAATGCGTCGTGTGTTTCGAGCAAAACGGTCACGTTGTGCTTTTCGGCGAAGGGGGCGACGGTTGCGAGGTTTTGTGCAACCCAGTCAATGGCTTGGTCGACCGACGAACCTTCCTCGACATTGCCGCCAAAGGTGCGGACCATGGGCACGCCCATGTCTGCGGCTAGCTCGATATAGCGCTTTAGGTCGGCGAGGTTGGCGGCACGTACATTTGCGTCGGGTGATGAGAAACGTGTGGAGAGCCCGAGGGCAATGATCTCGACGCCGGTTCGTTCAAGGACGGTCTTAATCTCTCTGCGTCGTTGCGACGGCAAATCCGCGGGCACGATCTGACCGTCGAGGATGCGCACTTCCAACGCAACATAACCGCTGGCAGCGGCTTGTTCTGCGGCATATTCGAAGGACCATTCCGGACAGCCGAGCGTGCTAAAGGCCAGAGGAAAGGTCGCGGACATGAGGGTGGTCTCCTTTGGGGTTGATGGGGCCGGAAAGAACTGAGGTAGGGTTATGGGCGGCAAGGCATCTATCGCTAATTATACCGCCAAACGCAATCGGCACAAGGTTAGAGGGTACAGACGCGCTGGGCTTAGCTGCCGCCATGCAATTGACAAAACGTGATGCTGCGGGTAGAGTGCCAACCAGTATGCCTCGTCCGCGCTGCGCCTATGTGCACGAACTGGACATGCCCTCGGAATTCCCAAATAAGACTGCCTGCGCTTTGCCGTTGCAGTCGACCATCTCCTGTGAGGTAGATCATGCAGCCACAGATGATTGCAGACTATGAATGTGTCGTAGGCGAAGGACCGCTCTGGCATCCCGGCGAGCAACGCGTGTATTGGACGGATATTGCTACAGGGCGCATGTTTCGTTATGACCCGGCGGCGGACGCCCATGAGCAATTCTACCAGGGCGAGATTGTCGGCGGCTTCACGATTCAGGACGACGGCGCGCTGCTGCTCTTCATGGCACGCGGCGCCGTCAAGATTTGGCGCGATGGCGAATTGACGACGATCCTTGACGAGATACCCGACGAGCGGGAGTCTCGCTTCAACGATGTCTTCGCCGATCCCGAAGGCCGCGTTTTCTGTGGGACGATGCCCACGCCAACTCGGGCAGGGCGTCTCTACCGGCTGGACCCCGACCGCACGCTTACGCTGCTGTTGGAAGGGATAGGCGTGTCGAATGGCATGGGCTTGACGCCCGACCGCAAGCAACTCTATTTTACCGATACAGGCGCGGGCAAGATCTATCTGTTCGATTATGACCGTGCGACGGGCGACCTGAGCAACCAACGCGTATTCGTGGATGCGCCGGGAGAAGAGGGCGGGCCGGACGGCATGACTGTGGACGCTGAAGGCTGCGTATGGTCGGCGCGATGGGGCGGTTCGTGCCTGGTGCGCTATCGACCGGACGGGACAGAGGAGCGGTCTATCGAGTTCCCGGCCAAGAAGGTATCCAGCGTGATTTTTGGCGGGCCGGATTACGCTGACATCTACGTGACGACCGCAGGCGGCGACAACAAGGCGGAGGACGGGCCAGGTGCGGGCGCACTCTATCGGCTGCAACTCGGCATCCAAGGCGTGCCGGAGTATCCGTCGCGCGTGCGCTGAGAATGGTTGTGGCGGTTAGCAGTCGGGCGCTGTTAGCAGTTGAAGCAAATCAGGATTCGTCGACAGAAGGGGATGGCGGCATGAAGGTGCGGCTCGCATATGGCAAGACAGGGTTGGCGGTTGATCTGCCGGATGATGTGACGGTGATACGCTCGCAGCAATTGCCGGGGCTGGCGGATGAGGCGGAGGCGCTGCGCAAAGCGCTGCGCCAGCCAATCGGATCTCCGCCACTGTCGCAACGTGTGAAGCCTGGCGACAGCGTGGCGATCGTACACAGCGACATCACACGGGCGACGCCGAATGACCGCATCTTGCCGGTAATCATTGCCGAACTGGAGAATGCGGGCGTGCGCAGCGAGGATATCGTGCTGATCAACGCGTTGGGTACGCACCGCCCCCAGACGGAAGCCGAGCTGCGCCAGATGCTAGGCGACGCCATCGTGGACAACTACCGCTGCCTGCAGCATGACGGACAGAACGACGACGAATTAGTCTCGCTGGGAAAGACGAAGCTCGGCCATCCCGTGCGCATCAACCGCACCTATCTGGAGGCGGACGTTAAGATCTTGACCGGGTTCATCGAGCCGCACCTGTTCGCCGGCTTCAGCGGCGGTCCAAAAGCGGTGATCCCGGCGTTAGCCGGCGCTGAGAGCGTGTTGTCCAACCACGGCTATCACATGGTCGGTCATCCGAATGCCACCTGGGGTGTGACGGAGGGCAACCCTATCTGGGAGGAAATGCTGGAGGTAGCGCTGCGGACAGAGCCAAGTTTCCTGTTGAATGTGGCGCTCAATGCGGAGCAGGAGATTACGGGCATCTTCGCGGGCGAGCTGAGGGCAGCGCACCGCGCCGGGACCGATTTCGTGCGACGTCAGAGTATGGTCGCCGTGAAGGAGCCGTTTGACGTCGCCATCACGACGAACAGCGGCTATCCGCTCGACCAGAATCTCTATCAGTGCACAAAAGGGATGCGCGCTGCGCAGCAAGTGGTGCGTAAGGGCGGCGGGATCATCCTGGCGGGCGCCTGCCGGGATGGCGTGCCGGATCACGGTCTGTATGCTCAGCTGCTCGCCAAGGGGAGGTCGCCGCAGGGCGTGCTCGACATGATCAGCGCGCCGGGCTTCGGCGCGCAGGATCAGTGGCAGGTGCAGATCCAGGCGTTGGTACAACTCCATGCGCGGATATTCGTGTACAGCGACGGTCTGAACGACGAGCAGATTCGGGCGGCGCTGTTTGAGCCATGCCGGAATATTTTGCAGACCGTTGAGGAATTGCGCCGGGAGTTCGGTTCGGACGCGCGCGTCTGCGTTATCCCTGAAGGGCCGCAGACGGTAGCGTATGTGGAGGCGAATTAAGGCCTTACGGACTCGGCGCGTAACCCGGTCGCAAGGCTAGATTGATGCTAAGCCGGCATACCAGCGCTCGGCGTTGGCGCGATAGAGTTTCTGCAGTACGGACTCGGGCAGATTGAGGCCTTGGGTTTCGATGCCGCGCACCGAGAGCTTGTCTCCCGTTTCCAGGTAGGCGAAGTGAATCCTGTACGTTTCAGCCAAGTCGGCGATTGCGGCCTGGCATTTTTCTTCGGGCATGGTGGAGGGACGCTGGCGCATCACCACGTCGGTACCGAAGAGGATGCGATCTTGATAGGCGAGGAAGAAGTCGCGTACCTTAGCGGAGTCCTGGAAGGCGAGGTCGCCTAGGCGGGCAGAGATGTCAACGGCGAGGTTCGGGTAGCGGTCGAGACGGGCGGCGACTTCGTCCACGTCATGCTCCAGGCTCGCCAGGTGCGCGGCAACGACGCGCAGATTCGGGTGGGCGGCGACTAGGCGATCGCGGGCGGCGATTATCTCGGCGTGGGAGGGGAAATCAGGCCGGTTGAACATGTGCCACTCAGGATGGGTGCTGTAGTAGCTGAAGTGTGGGCTTTTGTCATCGAGCGGCAGCCAGCAGGC
>JASGTU010000331.1 GCA_030058085.1 Chloroflexota bacterium | reverse complement strand
GAAACTTAGCGCATCTTGAAGACGTTATGTCGCCGGAGCGGGCCTGTTGTCCCGTCGGAAGCATGTCGAGGTTTGAGCTGAACTGGTTAACGGATTATGTCCTCACATTACGCAAGCTGTACGTCATCTGACCGTCCTTGCGTTTCTTCACACCCTGAAAAGCAAAGACCTTTTGCGGGGCGGTCCCTGTGGATCGCCTTCGTGTTGCTAATCATCGGCCTGAGCTTGACCGCGTGCGGCCCGGAGCGAGACAAGTCCGGCTCGGCTGCGCTGGCGGAGGAGACGGTGCGCATTGCGCGCGAGTTCGGGCGCAACAACGATGCGGGCCAGGCGCGCGCCGATCTGCAGGCGCTGGAAGTCGCCAACCCGTTGCAATGGCTCGTCTATTTGGCGGAGACTGCTGTCTCCAGCGGCGTCGACGCCGAAGAGACCGCGGACTTGGTTCGCCTGGCGGTCGCCCTTGGTTCGCAATCGCAGCCGATTTTGGATTATGCCCTCGAATCCGGCATGATTGAGGCCGATAGTGTCGCCGCAAACGACGACGTCGTAGAGGCGGCGCAAGCGGCGCAGCCGGAGGCCGCGGCGGCGGAGCCTGTCGCTTTGCCGACGGTGGCGGTGGTCGCATTGGAACCGACGCCCACGCCGGAGATGGTTGTGCTGGAACCGACGCCTACGTTGGAAGCGCTGGTGCTTGAGCCGACGCCGACGCCTCTTGCCGGGCCGCGTGCCGTGGCTATGGCCGCGATCAATGTGCGCAGCGGTCCGGGCACGGCCTACCCGATCGTAGAGGACTTGCAGACGGGCGAAGAAGCGGAGATCGTCGGCAAAAACCCGCAGGCTGACTGGTGGCAAGTATCTAGCGCCGGCGGACAGGTCGGCTGGGTATTCGGCCAACTGGTGGCGACAACAGGCGATGTCGGCGGCGTGGCGGTTGCCGCCAATATCCCGGAGCCCCCGCCGACGCCGACGCCTGCGCCGGTGGCAGAAACGCCCGCCGAGCAACCCCCTGTACAACCACCGGCGGAGAATCCGGCGCCTGCTGAAGAAGCCCCGGCAGAGAACCCGGCGCCGCCGGCTGATGGGCCGGATTTTGTGGTGATCGAGAAGCGTCTGTGGGACGTGTATGAGAACGGCGGTTCGCTCAACGGCCCGTCAGTGGTGTGCGGCGAGAAGCGCCAACTGGTCGTCAATGTCGTGGACGCCAACGGCAGCCGCATCAATGGCGTAGCGGTACAGGCCGAATTCGGCGCCAAGGAGATATATGTCACCGGCGCGCAGGGCAAAGGCGACGGCGTGGTCGAGTTCGTCTTAGGGCGCGGCCAGGATGTCCGGGTCATTCGCGACGCGGACGGGCGCGAGGTGGACTCAGAGGTCGCACGCGGGATGAGCACCGAACCCGCCGCGATCCCCTATGAGACGCTGATCGCCGGCCAATACTGTAGCGACGACGCAAGTTGCAAGGCGTTTGTCGACATGCCAGGCTGTTGGGGACACTATAGCTGGACGGTCACGTTCCAGCGCAAGTATTGATAAGACGCGAGGGATGGCGCTGCGGCGTCAGGCTTCGTTATGCCCATTACCCGCCCCGTCAGTGACGAGGAGGATGTGTGAAAAGTGAGCTGATCCAATATGCGCCGCTCTTCGCGGGGCTAGACGAGCAGGAGAGGTCGATTCTAGCCGCCGGTTTTACCGACGGCGAGTGTGCGACCCATGCTGTGCTGCTCAATGCCGGCGACCGGGCGACGTCGATCTATCTGATCGGGCGCGGCTTTGTCAGCCTGGTTACGCCCACCGGGCAAAATCTGGCGACGTTGGGGCCGGGCAGCATTTTGGGCGAGGCCAGCTTGCTGCGCGGCGCGCCATTGGATGTGAGCGCCAAGGCGCTGGCCGATCTGTCGTTCTGGAAGTTGAGCGGCGATGCGCTGCGCGAGATCATCCTACAGCAGCCTTCGATTGGGATTAAGCTCAGTCGCAACTTCGGCGGCATTGTCGTCCAGATGCAGGAGTATCTGGCGCAACGGCTCGCCAAGACGCCCGAGTTAGCTGGGCTGCCGCCGCACACGCTACAGGCGGTGGCGCAACGCCTGCAGCCGGTCGAGGTCGGCGTAGGGTCCAGCCTATATCGCATCGGTGAGACGCCGCAAGGTCTCTATTTGGTGGAAAGCGGCACGCTCGAATTGCGACCGGAGAGACCGGCGGAAGGAAGCCGCATTGAGACGGCCGGGCCAGGGGAGCTGATCGGCGCGGCGCCGCTGCTGACGGGCAAGCCTGCGTTCCGGACTGCGGCGGCGAGCGAAGATAGTATGGTATGGCTGCTTTCCGTCGACGATTTCCACGCGCTGAGCGCACAGCAACCGGGCTTGCGCCGCATTTTGGCGCGCGTCGCCCGAGCGCCGCTGGGGCGCGAAGACCAGTCGCAGGCGTCGTCGTGGCTGGCGCAGATGCCCATGTTTACCGAGGCGCCGCCGGACGCGTTGCGGGCGGTGGCGGAGCGGATGACGCTGCAGCATATACCTGCAGGCGAGCGCGTCTATACGATGGGCGAGAGCGGCAACGCCCTCTATTTCATCGAGAACGGCGAGATTGAGCTGACGGCCGAGAACGCTTCGGGCGTGGTCGAGGAGCTGGCGCGCGTGGGCAGCGGCGGTCACTTTGGCGAGAAGGGGTTGCTCACCGGGCAGATCTACGCCGAAGACGCTACGGCTATCCGCAATACGAACCTCTGGATTTTACAGCGGGCCGATCTGGATGACCTGAGCATGAGACATCCGTCGATCGGCAAGGCGTTGACCCACGGGGTCGCCACGCGCTTGGCGACAGACGAAGGCCCCTCTTCGGCGGACCGTTTCCGCACATTCGAGTTGTTCTCTGATCTGGGCCGGGATGAACTGGGCCAGGTGGCCGAGTATTTGCGCCCGATGCGCTATCGCGCCGGCGAGCAGATCTTCCGGGCCAGCAGCCCGGCGGATACGCTGTACCTGCTCGAGAAGGGGCAGGTGCGCATGCAGTCGTTCTCCGGCGGGTGGATCGTCGGACCCGGCGAAGCTTTCGGCGAGCGGGCGCTGTTGACGAACCAGCCGCACAATGCCA
>JASGTU010000330.1 GCA_030058085.1 Chloroflexota bacterium | reverse complement strand
CAGCGCCTGCGCTGCCGGACACCTTCACCAACAACCAGATCATCGACGCCTTCTACGACGCCAGCGTCAAGCTCGGCCTGGGCGACTGGACGCTGCTGGAGAAGGCCGGGTTGTCGCTGGGCGAACTGGTGAAGGACCGCAACGGACGCTATGCCGGCGCGCCGGTCACGCAGATCGGTGCGCTGAGCGAGGACGAGCGGCAAGCCGTGCTGGCGGAGTTGGCGGACTTCACCGCGGGCGTCAGCTTTGGCCCGCCATCCGAAAAGCCGCAGGGCTGGCTGTGGCAGCGTCCCGAATTGGCCGGCGTGCGTCCATCCATGCCGCCCGGCCAGCGCGTGACCGTCCCCCGTAGAAGCAGCGCGCTGGAACGCCGCATCGCCCGCGCCTGGAACGAGTACGGCTGGCTGTTGATCCGCCTGGCCGAACAGACCGGCGTGCATCTGGGCCTCACCACGGCTGTGCTGGCGGTGCAGACTGCGGGCCGCGCTTTCAGCGGCGACCGGCGGCCGGCGCTGCGCTTCGAGAACCATGTCTTCTACCGGCTGTGGGGAGCCGTGAACCAAGACGCTTTTGAGCGGCATTTTCGCTTCAGCGCTACGGACCCCTGGCAAAAACACGCCTGGCGACCCGCGCCGGACCAGCCCTGGCAGGACGTCCACAGTTCACACAGCAACGAATGGGGCGCGTTCGAGCAGGCCGCAGCCCTGGACCGGGAAGCCGCGCTGCGCTCGGCGGCCCAGGGGCTGGCGCAGATCATGGGCTTCAACCATGCGTTAGCCGGCTTCGAGTCCTCCGGGCAGATGTTCGACGCCTTCGCCGCGTCGGAACGCTACCAGGTGTTGGCTCTCTTCGACTTCATCGGCGGCCCGCGCGGCGATTCGCGCGCCATGAACGCGCTGCGCCGCGGCGACGCAGACGCCTTCGCCGCGCTGTACAACGGCAGCGCCCAGGCCGCACGCGTCGCCGCGCAGCTCCACGCCGCGCTCGACGCCTACCGGCGGCTGGGCCTTGCATCCTAAGCCACAAGGAGAAATGCCATGACGCGCGCAGGCAGCCAAATCGGCATCGACGCCAACCCGCCGCTCGACCCGGCGACCGGCGAGCCGTCCCCTCCATTTGCAGACCCCGCCATCCTCGCCGATACGGGCGCGGGCTGGGTGCGCCTCAACTTCGCGCTGGCTCCGTGGATCTCTCCGCACGATGAGACGAAGCACGGCGGGCGCACCTGGGTCGAGGCGTACCGGCAGATCGTCGTTGCGCTGCGCGGCCAGGGGCTGGCGATCTACGGCCTCGTCAGTCACGAGGCGGTCGCCCGCGATCTGGGCGATTCATTGCGCAATCCCCCGCCCGAAGGCGCAGTCGAGCATGCGTGGCTGCGCGACTACGTGAATGTCTTCGCCGCGATCGCAGGCCTCTTCCACGACGACGTGCAGCTTTTCGAGTCGTTCGACGAACCGGACGACTGGCACGGCAGCAACCGCAATTGGGTGCATCCCGGCTGGTACGCGATCATGCTCCAACAGGTTCACGACGCAGTGCGCGCCCAGCCCGGCCTGCAACAGGTGCGCTTGGTCTCCGGGCCGCTGCAGGGGCTGGCAATCAACAACAACGCCGCGACCGCCTACCTGCAAGCCGCCTATGCCGAAGGCAAACGCCGCTTCGGCTGGGGCCAAAACGGCACGCCCTTCCCCTTCGACGGCGCCGGCTATCACCTCTACGTGGCCGAAGAACAGCGCCCCGGACTCTCTGCGCAAGAGCAGGAGGAGGAGTTACGCACAGCTTACGAGCGGTATGTCGGCGGGCTGCGCCGCGTGATCCGCCAGCAAGAGGGTCGCAGCAAGCCCATCTACATCTCGGCGATCGGCTGGCACACCAATCGCAACCCGGAGGAGTTCCAGGTCAACCGGTTGCGGCAGGCCTTGGACATGGCGCTGGCTGACCCCTCGGTGGCGATGGCCGTGTGGTTCTGTCTGCAAGACTTCGGCCCCGCCGACGGCAACCACTATTACGGCCTCTACCGCCCAGGCCCCCTGACGCCGGAGGCGCGCAAGCCGGCCTACGCCGCGTTCCGGCAGATATGCGCGCGCCAACTGCCCGCCACAGGCGAAGGCGCGTTCGATAACCGCACGCTGATCCGCGCCGTCACGCTGGCCGCGGACGAGCTAGGCGTTGAGCGTTACCAACTCATCGAGCGCAGCGGCCTGTGGGACGCCTTCTTCGACCGCGCGGCCCCCTACCGCGGCCCGGCGTTCGACGCCCTGCCCGGCCTGAGCGAAACGGAGCGGAACTTGTTCGCAGCCAAGCTTACGGCGCTGCGCGCCGGCAGCGCACCCCGCCGCGGCGAGACGACCGCAGCCTCGCTCAACCTGCGCGCCGGCCCGGCAACCGACGCGGACATCCTCGCTCAACTGCCCGAACGCACACCCTTGCGCGTCCTACAGGAGGACGGAGAATGGCTGCGCGTCGAGACGCACGGGAACGAGGGCTTTGTCCACCGCCAGTTCGTGGCCATACCTGGTGATGAGCCGCCGCCGGGCTTTCTACGCAACCGCTCTGCGTTGGCGCAAATCCCGCTCGCGCCGCCCGCCGGCAAACTCTTCGACGCCGGCACGGTGCAGACCCCTTCCGAGCGGCGGCTGGCCTTCATCTGGAATCGCTGCGGCCGCCTGCTGGCCGCGCTGGCGGACGAGTTGCACATCCAGCCGGCCATCGCCGCAGCCGTCGCCGCGGTCGAATCCGGCGGCTATGCCTTCGCCGCGGACGGGCGCATGATCATCCGCTTTGAGAACCACCTTTTTCTGCATCACTGGGGTCGCGCCAACCGGGCGCGCTTCGACGAGCATTTCGCCCTCGACGAACAGACACCGTGGCAAGGCCATCGCTGGCGGCCTTCGCCCGATGCGGCGTGGCGACCGCAGCACCAGGCGCTGGATAGTCTGGACGCCAACCAGGCGGCGGAATGGGAAACGTTCCTGTTCGCCGCCACGCTCGACGCCCACGCCGCGCGGCTGTCGATCAGCATGGGCGCGCCGCAGATCCTCGGCTCTAACCACGCCGTGATCGGCTACGAGTCGGTCGAGCAGATGTTCGACGCCTTCGCCGCGGACGAGCGCGCCCAGTTCGTAGGCCTGTTCGACTTCATCAAGTCCAGCCCGGAACGCGTGGCCGCGCTGCAGCGCGGCGACTACTTGACCTTCGCCTCACTCTATAACGGGCCAGGACAGGCCGCGATCTACGCCGGGCTGATCGAGGCGCAGGCGGCAGCGTTCAACCAAATCGTCGTGCGCCAGGACGAGGTGTCGTTCGGCGGTGCAGCCGGCTATGACATCGACATGGCGGGTATCCCCTTCCTGCCGCCTTTCTGGCCCGCCCCGCCCTCTGTAGGGGCAGGCCTTGTGCCTGCCCCAGACATTGCGCCTTCCCAGTCCACGACACCTGCCCAACTCGCCGCGCCAAAGGAGCATTGGATGACAGACGATCCGCTCTTCAAAGCCTGGCAGCAGCACATCATCCAGGGGCTTGCCAACAACAACGTGATGTTCCGGCGCACGCTGCGCGCCTACCTGCTGCCCTACTACCTGACCGTGGGCATGTACGTCGCGCTTTTCGTGGCCGGGCTGGGCCTGTTCGTCGCCGCCGCCTGGCTCAGCGCCCAGGGCATTAGCGGCCTCGCCGCGCCGCTCTTTGCCGGGCTGGGCGCGGCGACCCTTCTCGCCCTGTTCGTGCGCAACCCGCTGCGCTCGCTGGAGGAGAACCTCCAGTTCATCACCTGGCTGGGCGTCATCTACAACACCTATTGGACGCGGCTGCTCTACATGCAGGATCAAGAAACCGTCCACGCTGAGTTGGAGGATGCCACGGGCGACGCTATCCGCGAGATCGAGCGGCTGATCGACAAAGGCGCCAAGTTGGCGGCAAAACGGCCTGGCGCTACCGGCGACGACTGACCGATACGCCGGCCAAGCATTTTAGAGAGGGAGCCATGTCCGACGACCTGATCTTCTTCAACGGCCTCAACGGCGCTACCGGCGGCTATGACCTGCCGCCCATGACCGGCCTGGAGTTGGCCGGGTTCATTCGCGGCGAGCGCCCGCCGGAAAACTTGGCCGAACTGCGCTACCGCTACGAACTGAGCGTACAGCGTCACCTCGGCCTGCGCGAAGGCGTCAACCCGCTGCGTATCGAGGAGACCGGCTGGGGCGTGATCTTTGCACACGGCGCCGACCCCGCCATCGCCGAAGCGCTCGCTCCCCTGATCGACCATCGCCGTGCGCAGGCGGGCAACCTCTTCCGCCTCTTCACGGACGAAGGCGGGCAGGCCTACCGCCCAGGCGAATCCAAGCAGCAGTTTCTCACGCGGCACGGCGTTGGCCCCGGTCCCGCCGACCCGGTTAAGATGCCCTACTACCTGCTGCTCGTGGGCAACCCGCAGGAAATCCCCTACCAGTTCCAATACCAACTGGATGTGCAGTACGCGGTCGGGCGCATTCACTTCGACACGCCGCAGGAATACGCCGGCTACGCAGCCGGCGTCGTAGCCGCGGAGAAGGGCGAAGTCAAGCGCGCCCGCCGAGCGACCTTCTTCGCGCCGGCCAACCCCGACGACCGCGCCACCAACCTCAGCGCAGACCTGCTGGCTGGCCCGCTGAGCGCACAACTGGCCGCGGCCTACCCGGATTGGCAGGTTGACCTGATCGCCCGTGACCAGGCCGCCAAGGCGCGCCTCACCGCGCTGCTGGGCGGCGAGGAGACGCCCGCGCTGCTCTTCACCGCCAGCCACGGCATGGCCTACCCGCTGGGGCACAGCCTCCAACTGCCCCATCAAGGCGCGCTCGTCTGCCAGGACTGGTCTGGCCCGCTGCAATGGACCCAAGCCATCCCGCACGAGCACTACTTCGCAGGGGAGGACATCGCGCCGGACGCCTCACCGGCAGGGCTGATCGCCTTCTTCTTCGCCTGTTACGGCGCAGGCACGCCGCTGCACGACGAGTTCTCGCAGCGCGCCTTCCGCCAGCGTTCGCAGATCGCGCCGCACCCCTTTGTGGCGCAATTGCCCGCCAAGCTGCTCAGCCACCCGCGCGGCGGCGCACTCGCCGTGATCGGCCATGTCGAGCGAGCCTGGGGCTACTCGTTTAGCTGGCCCGGCGCCGGCGCACAGACCACGGTCTTCGAGAGCACGCTCGAACGCCTGCTCAAAGGCTACCCAGTCGGCGCAGCCGTCGAGTACTTTAACGAGCGTTACGCCGAACTTGCCTCGGACCTGAGCGTCGAGTTGGAGGAAATCAGCTTCGGCAAGAATGTGGACCCCTACGAACTGTCGGGCATGTGGACAGCCAACAACGACGCGCGCGGCTACGCCATTCTGGGCGACCCCGCGGTGCGCCTCGCCGCGGCCGCGCCGGACGAGATGGATGAACCGGATACGCCGGAAAGGAGCAGAGAATGAAGTTCGACATCGTATTTGAGGGCGGCGGCGCCAAAGGCATGGCCTTCGTCGGCGCGTACAAGGCGCTTGGCGAGCGCGGGCACGGCTACGACCGGCTGCTGGGCACGTCCGCCGGCGCGATTGCGGCTGTGCTGCTGGCCGCGGGCTACAGCGTGCAGGAGATGCAGGACGCGCTCGCCGAACAGGAGAATAATCGCTCGGTCTTTGCTTCCTTCCTGGGCGCGCCGCAATCATTCAGCGACGAGGACATCAGCCGCAGCGCCCTCCGCAGCCTGCTGCGCGAAGCCGACATCCCCTTCGTGCCCGCCGGGCTGGAGGAGCGCATCGACGACTCGTTGCTGCGCGCCCTGCTGCGCACGTCCCAGTTTCGCCATCTCTTTTCCTTTGTCGAGCGCGGCGGTTGGTATGTAGCCGACAGCTTCGTCGCCTGGATGGAAAGAAAGCTCGACGAAGGCGTCTATAACGGACAGGCGCGCCGCTTCAGCAAGCTCAGTTTCGCCCAACTCCACGCCGAGACCGGCGTCGACCTCACCCTAGTCGCCGCGGACACGGCGGACGCGCGCATGCTCATCCTCAACCGGCGCACCGCGCCCGATTGCCCCGTCGTCTGGGGCGCGCGCATGTCGATGAGCATTCCGCTCCTCTGGCAGGAAGTCGTCTGGCAGCCGCAGTGGGGCCTGTACCGCGGCAAGGACATCGCCGGCAACACTGTGGTGGACGGCGGGCTGCTCTCCGGCTTCCCCATTGCGCTCTTCGTATCAGCCCAGCCGGAGGTCACAAGCGTTATGGGCGACAAGCGCAGTCTCGACGTGCTGGGGCTGCTGATCGACGAGCGGCTGGCTCTGCCTGTGACCAGGATGTCAGCCCCCGCAGCCAAGACCGGGCTTGGTCTGGGCAGCCTGCGAACCGCCCAACGCGCCGGACGTCTGATCAATACCATGACGCAGGCGCACGACAACGCCGTGATCGAAGCCTTCGCCCACCTGGTCGTACGCCTGCCCGCCAGGGGCTACGGCACGGTCGAGTTCGACATGAGCGAGGCGCGCCGCGGCGCGCTGGTCGACGCCGCCTACGAAGCCACAAAGCAATACCTCATCCGCCTGGAGTCGGAGCCCGTGTCGTTCGACCCCGAGGAGACGGCGCGCAGCGCACGCACCGCCGACAACATGGCCGCCCGCATTCTCGACGAGTAAGGAGCGCAGTATCCCCCGTCGTGAGCAAAGGAGAACCGCCATGACCGAGCAAGCGAAGCCTCTATCAGAAGAGCCGGAAACAACGTTTGAGATCGCGCCCGTGGAACGCCCGATCCAGTTTGACGAGCCGCAGATCGCCTTTCTACCCGAAGTCGACGCCTTCTTGTGGGTTAGCCAGGCGCGCCAGGCCTTCAACGTATCCGGCGCGGGCCTCACCGCCGCCGTGTTGGACACGGGGCTGAACGCGGAGCACGTAGACTTCGCCGGCCGCGTCGTCGCCCAGCGCAACTTCACGCCGGACAACGGCGGCAACCCGGACGACGCCGCCGACGGCAACGGTCACGGCACGAACGTGACCGGCATCATCGCCGCCGCCGGCATCCACCGCGGCATCGCGCCGGGCGCGGGCATCGCCGCGGTGAAGGTTCTGTCCAATCGCGGCGGCGGCGACTTTCGCTGGATCGATGCGGCCTTACAGTGGGTAATCGATAACCGCGAAGCCCTCAGCATCTCGGTCGTCTGCATGTCTCTGGGCGACGGCGGCAACTACACGAGCGACGGCTTCGGCCTGTTCGCCCTGTTGCGCAACAGCATCCGCGACAAGATTCGCACCCTGCGCGCAGCAAGGACGGCGGTGGTAATCGCCGCGGGCAACGACTACCACCGCCACGACAGCCGGCAGGGCATGGGCTTCCCCGCCATCATCCGCGAGTGCGTCAGCGTCGGCGCGGTCTACGATGCGGCGGAAGGCGGCTTTCGCTATGCCAGCGGGGCCGTCGCCCACTCATCGGCGCCGGGGCAGATCACGCCCTTCTCGCAACGGCTACACGAAAGCGTCAGCCCGGACACCTACACCGACATCTTCGCACCCGGCGCGCCTGTCACCTCCGCCGGCATCAACGGCCCGCAAGGCGAATCGGTGCAGCACGGCACCAGCCAGGCAACGCCGGTCGTCGCCGGTCTGATCCTGCTGCTGCAAGAGTTCTACCGGCGCGCTACGGGCGAATTGCCCGAAGTCAGCGAACTGGTCGACTGGCTGCGCCGCGGCGGCGTCACCATCCACGACGGCGACGACGAGCACGACAATGTGCAGCACACTGGGCTGGACTACGTGCGCGCCGACGCCCTGTCCGCCCTGGACGCAGTGCGCCGCGAGCTACAGAAGCGCATGCTCGAACAAGCCCGCGCCTAGCGGTCTGATCGCCAAATACGCGCGGTGTCATGCTGAGTAAATCACGTCTTGCGACGCAAAATTGGCAAGAAACAGAGCAGCGCCCCTCTGCCACACCTCTTGTCATGCTGAGCGTAGCGAAGCATCTGTTCCTTTGGTACAACGAGATTCTTCAGCTCGCTAATGCTCGCTTCAGAATGACAGACACGTGTCGAACACCATTTAGGGCAGCGGGTAACAGTTGCCCGTGCCCTGGTTCACGCTGTGATCGGCATTGGCGACGAGAATGCAGATCTGGGTCGCGCCTGCAGGCCGGTCATTTTGCGTGAACAGGGTGAAGGGGCTTAAGCCCGTGCCGGGGCCGGGCGGGTAGAGCTGCCACGGCCCGCTGCCCGGCACGCCGGCATGGCTTTGCGGCACGGTGTCCCAGAAGAAGTGAACGTGTCGCCCCGGCAGGACCGGCAGAAACCCGCTCGTCTCGAAAGCGACGATATAGCGGCCGTCCGCCAGGCGGATGTCGGTGATGCGCGCCGTATCGCCGTTGCCGCCGGGCGCCGGCTCGACGGCCTGCGTAGGCAGCGGAATGGTCTGCCCGCGCCGCTCTATCGAGAACCGCCAACGCCACGTGGTGACGTCGCCGTTCTCGGCCACAATATCTATCACGGCCAGGTAGTCGCCGTCCTCGATGCGGTCGCCGCCAGGCCAGCGGCTCGTGTTGGCGAAGTAGAGCGCCGAGCAGTTCGGATCGCCGCCGCCGAATACACAATAGGCCGGGAATTCCTCTCTGTTCCTGTAGACCTCATCGCCGAAGTCATCCTCGACGGAGAAGTCCACGTAGGCGATGCCGTCCCCGTCTCTCAGCCCCACGCGCGTGTCGAATACTTCGACGGCGAAGACGATACGGTCGCGGAAAACCATGTTGTCGGTGATCTCGTCGAAGCGGAAGCCGGGCAGCGCTACGGCTCGCCCCCGGTTAAACGGCGCGCTGCCGCGCAGATAATCGTTGCCGTCGTCGCCATCGGTCGGCACGAAGTTGAGCGCCAAGCGCTGCGGCGTCGGCGATGGGGTCGGGGTCGGCGTAGGCCGCGGCGTTGATGTAGGCAGCGGGGTCGGTCGCGGCGGAATAACGCCCAGCGGCAGATCGGAGACGCGCCCGTCGCACGATACGAACGGCGCTACAGCGCTCGTCCAGCCGATGTCGCCCGTCGCCACGACCTGCACTTGTATCCAGGCTGCGGTCGGGTCGCGCGCCACAGCCAATAATTCGGCGTCTCGCTCCAGCACGCCAATCGGCGGGGTGAACTCCAGCCCAGGCCCGGAGCGCAGATTGAGTCGCTCTGCGCCGACGGTGCAGCGCATACCGAGAGCGGGCGTCGCCGTTGGCGCGGGCGTGATCGTAGTCGTCGCCGCCACGGTCAGCAGCAACTCGACGTCGCCCTGGTCGAAGCGCGAGGCGCCGAAGACGACAAGCGTATAGTCGCCGTCGTCGGGCAGCGCCAGACCGGCGATCTCCGCGCCGCCGCCAGTTACAGGCGTACTGGCTGCCAGCGGCTCTTCCTCGCCCGCCGGGAAGAGCTCGAGAGACGGTTCGAGGTCCGCGCTGGCCGCGTCGATGCGCACCACGTCGCCGGCGCAGGCGTGGAGGCCCAGCGCCGCCGGACGCAGCGGGCGCACCGTTGCCGTAAAGGGTTGCCCAGGGACGAGGATGCCGTCCAGAACGCCCTGCACGGCGTCGTCGCCGGTGGTTACGGCCAACGTATAGGCGCCGCGCGCGCCAAAGCCCTCGCCTGCAGCTACGATTAAGAAACTGCCCCGCTCTTGCGGCGCAAAGGCAGGCAGCACGGCGGCGCCGTCCGTCCCTGCAGCAAAGGCCAATGGCTCCTCACCGTCCGGCTCGAAGATCCCCACGAGCGGGACGAAAGCCTCGCTTTGCATAGAGATGGTCACCACATCGCCGGCGCACAACGCGACGATCCACTCATCGCCCCGGCGATTGGCCACCTCGTCCGTCACGGCCATACCGGGGGCGATCACGCCTTGTTCCTGAGCGCTTGCCGCCAACCCAGACAACAGCAACCACACGAGCGCCGTTGCGAAGGCGGCGGTGATCGTCCATCGAACCGCGTAATGTTGCATCCTCACGGTTACCCTCCCTTAATCCAGAGCCAACCTACTCCAGTTCTTCCAGCGCCTGGGCGACCTGCTGCAGATACGGCCGGCACACCCCGCCGACGATCTGCACAGTGAGCGTCGCGTCCGACGGCGCAAGCGCTCCCTGATCGATACAGTGCTGATATGCGGCGCGAGCCTGTTCGAGATTCGTCTTGCGCTCCGTCGTGTCGCCTTCGAGAAGCGCGATGCCCGACAGCAGGTAATAGGCATTGCCCTCAAACTGCCGCACCTGGGCCAGGTAGCGGTGCAGTTTCGTCCGCCCCAGCGAACTCGCGGCTGCATCCAGCTCCGACAGGCCGCGCGCCAGCAGGTCTTTGGCCTGCGCCAGATCGTCGCCCAGATAGGCGCTCTGCCCGGCGACGACGTAGGCGGAACCGAGCGCTAACCGCGACGACTGCTCGACCAGTTCATCGCCGGCTGCGTTGTCCATCGCCAGTTGGTAATGGCGCAGCGCCTCCTCGACCAACTCCGTCGCCGGGCCGCCTTGCGCCGCCATCTGCTCGCCGGCGCGCTTCAGAAACACGCTGCCCAGCACGATATGGGCGCGGGCCGAAGCCGGGTTTGCGTCGACCGCGCGGCGCAGCGTCGCCTCCGCCTCGTCAAGATGCCCCAAGAAAAGCTGCTGGCGACCGATGAAGTAATCGAGCAGTTGGGCGATCGAGGCTTGCTCATCCTGATCGAGGTCAGCCGCCAGCGTGCCGAACACCATCAACGCGTTCTCGTGATCGCCGAGCAGGTCGAGGATCAAGCCTATCGTCACGCCGGCAAGCGCCTCGGCGCGCTGTCCCAGCAGCCGCGCCACAGAGATGCGGTCCAGTCCGGCAGGATCGGCGGGCACGGTAACGCCGTCGCCCAGGGTGTAGCGTCCGGCGATCTGCCCGACCTCCTCGCCGAACTCCGGCGCGACGTAAAACTCGACCTCTAGCTGCGCCGCCTCACCGCCGCGCGCCAGATAGCCGTAGATCACCATCTGCGCGTCCAATTCGTCTGCCAGCCGAGCCGCGATCTGCGCGCGTTCAGCCTCCGAGCCGCCCAGGATGACGCCGTCGTCGACACCGGGCACGTGCAGATCGGCTGGGGCCAGCCATCCTTCGACCTGGACGCCCTCCCCCAGCAGAGGCTGGTTGGCCGCGAACTCCGCCTGCAGCGCGGCAAAGATCGACTGGCTATAGACGGAGCCGGCAGAGGATGGGAGCAGCAAGCCGTCATCGCCCTCTTCGGCAAAACGCATCAGCGCCACGTTGAACGTACCGGTCAGCGGCGTAAGCGTGGGCGTAGCCGTGGGCAGGGCGGGCGCAGAGGAAGGCGTAGGCGACGGCTGCCCCGCCAGCAGGTTGGGCAGGCTTACGCTGATCGCCGTGGCGACGATGACCACGGCGGTTAAAACGGCCACCGACCAGAATGGCGCGCTCCAGCGCCTGGGCTCCAGCGCCGCCGGCATGTCTAGCAACACGCCCATCTCCAGCCGCATGAAGAGGACGGGGACGGACGCGCCGGGCAGGTTACGCGTGAGGATGGCGGCGCGCGCCTCGTTGCAAGCCAGGTCAACCAGGCCATGCTTCATGAGTTGGCGGTAAAAGCTTGCGCTGAAAGCCCTCGCCGTCTCGACCGTCACCAAGTCCTGCATAGCGACGACGGCGGGCACGCCGGCGCGCACCAGGCTGGGCGCCAAGCCGCGAAATGCGTCGGCGGGGCTGCGTGTGGCGCTCTCGCACGCGGCCAGAAAGACCAGCCGCAATTGACGGCCGGCCGTATTGTCCACGTCGATCAGTTGGCGGGCCAACATCGCCGCCAATTCCTGCTCGCGCACGGGCCGCACGCGGTTGTCGTCATCTGCCAAGAAGAGCGCCGCCTCTTCGCTCTGCCGTGCGAACGCGCCGTGGCCTACGAAGTGCAGGATGTGGCAACCGTCCTTCACCGCCGCCTCCAACGCGGCCGGCGTGCAGGGCTGCGGAACCTGCACAATCTCCGCATCCACGCCGCCAAGGGTCTCTTGCAGCGCCTCCCATTCATGCGCCGCGTCGATAGGCGCCAGCCCATACTCGGCCAGATTGTCCGGTGCGGCGATGGCGACCGCGATCTTGATCGGGCGCTGGGGAATGGCCGCACCGGGGTCCCAGGGACCTGCCAAATAGCGCGAGAAAGGCGTGCTGCTGCTCGCGGCCAGCGGCAGACCGGATTTGCCCTCCGGCGCGCGCAGAATCTCCCAGGGCAGGCTATGCAAGGCCGGCGCGTCGGCGTCTATGCGCAGGCGGATGCGTCGTTGCGGGTGCGCCCCGCGCACCTCGTCCCAGGCGGAGCGCAGCGCCGGGTCTGCGAACAGCCACTCGAACAACTGCCTGCCGTCCTGTTCAGGGGCGAGGCTTGGCGTCCAGGGCAGAAAGCCCGGGTCAGCGTAGCCGCGCGCATACTGGCGCTGACCGTCCAGAGTCAGTTCGACCGGATAGCCCTCATCTTCGAGGGGCAGGATGCGGATTTCCAGATCAGCGTATTGCAGCATGCGGCCAATCGGCCCTTGCCAGGCCAGACGCGCGCCGGCGTCTGGGCGCCATACCGTCCACGCGAACGTGGCGAGATTCCCGCTGTGCAGTGGAGTCCGGCGTCAGTTGGGGTGATGCGGCGATGGATCAGGGCGGGCAAGCGAACAACAGAGGCCTTGCGGCCTTATCGTGCCCGAGGGGGGAAGCCGGCGAGCGGCCTCAGGGACAGACAGATACAGACAGATACAGACAACAGTGGCTATTATCGCGATACGGGCATTTTCGTCAACCGCAAATAATGTTTCCTGGCGCGCCGAATTCGGCACACAAAACAGAAAATCCCTGTCCCGTTTGCTCGCGTGTGATATAGTGGGTACAGAGACGCAAAGACAAAAGTAAAAAGACCAAAGGAGGCGACGACCACGATGACACCTCAGCGGGCAACGTCCACCCCCCAATACAAGGCCTACACCCTGGCGAATTTCCGCGAGATCCCCCAGTTAGCCGCCTTGAGCGAGGAGCAGAAATTCGCGGCGGAAGTTGTGGGCAGCGTTCTGCCCTTCCGCACGAACCGCTACGTCGTAGAGGAGTTGATCGATTGGGACGCGGCGCCGGACGATCCGATCTTTACGTTAACCTTTCCGCGGCGCGAGATGCTCCTGCCGCACCACTTCGCGCAGATGGCGGACCTCATCAAAGGACAGGCAAGCGCCGCCGAGATCCGCCGGGCCGCAGACGACATCCGCGAGCAACTGAACCCGCACCCCGCCGGGCAGATGGACAACAACGTCCCCATCCTCAACGGCGAGCGACTGTCCGGTATGCAGCACAAGTACCGGGAGACCGTGCTCTTCTTCCCCAGCCAGGGACAGACCTGCCACGCCTACTGCACCTTCTGCTTCCGCTGGCCCCAGTTCGTGGGCAACCGCGAGCTTAAGTTCGCCGCGCGCCAGGCCGAGACGCTCGTCGAGTACGTGCGCACCCATCCGGAGGTCAGCGACATTCTGTTCACCGGCGGCGACCCTATGATCATGAAGTCGTCGGCGCTGGCGTCTTACATCGAACCGCTGCTCGACGCCGACCTGCCCTCGCTGCGCACGATCCGCATCGGCACCAAGTCGCTGAGCTACTGGCCGTTCCGCTACCTGACCGACCCTGACGCCGGCGAGGTGCTCGCTCTGTTCGAACGCATCGTCAAGAGCGGGCGGCATCTGGCGATCATGGCCCATTTCAACCACCCGCGCGAGTTGCAGACGGAAGCCGTCGAGCGCGCCGTGGCGCGCATCCGGGCGACGGGCGCGCAGATACGCACGCAGTCGCCGGTGCTGAGCCACATCAACGACAGCAGCGCGCTTTGGGCGGAGATGTGGCGTCGTCAGGTACAGCTCGGCATGATCCCGTATTACATGTTCGTCGTGCGCGATACGGGCGCGCAGCACTACTTCGGCGTGCCGCTTGAGCGCGCCTGGGAGATCTTCCGCGGGGCGTACAGCAACGTGAGCGGCCTGAGCCGCACCGTGCGCGGCCCCAGCATGTCGGCCCACCCCGGCAAGGTGCAGGTGTTGGGCGTCAGTTCGGTGCGCAACCAAAAAGTCTTTACGCTGCGCTTCATCCAAGGCCGCGACCCGGACTGGGTGCACCGCCCCTTCTTTGCGCAGTACGATCCGGAAGCCGTGTGGCTGGACGACCTCAAGCCGGCCTTTGGCGAGGAGCGCTTCTTCTTCGAAGGCAAGGCGACCCCGTCCCGTCACCATGCGGGGCGGCACGCCATACGCCACACGCGCGCCGGGCGCAAGCAAGTCGTCGCCTGAGGCGCGGTAGGCTGTCAATACCACGAACAAGGTAAGCAAAAGACCGCGATGCGTCCTTTGTGCATCGCGGTCTTTGTGATACACTTTGCTAAGGAACAACAAGCCGAGCGTCGACCTATCCTACTGTTGTGGCAAAAGCCGCTCTCGCGGCCTGGTTATTGATTGTTTGATCGGCGCCATCCCAGCCATTCTTCCTACAGCGTTACGTACGGCTGGCTTCTGGCCTGTCATCCCAACATACTGCTCTGGCATCCCAATCTGGCGGTTTTGTTCTTTCTACCGGCCCGTAGTGCAGAGGTCACTCACGTTGTGCGTTGTATGCCAATCGCGGCGTCATCACATCGCGGCAAAACGCATTGCAGCCTGTGGCGTCGCGTCGCATATCGTCCCCCATTTTTCATCAATAAGGAGACCTGAGAATGAGACGCATTACCCGTTATACATCTTTGCTGATTGTGATGGCTATACTCTTGGCCGCCATCAGCGCCTGTGCAGCGCCTGCTGTGGCGCCCAGCGGCGCAGCAGAACCCGCGGCCGGCGAAGAAGCCGCCCCAGCTGCAGGTGAGGTGAATTTTGAGTTCTGGCACATCCAGACCAGCACCCCCGAGATCCTCCAGAACTCCGTCGACCGCTTCATGGCCGACAACCCCGGCGTGAACGTCGAGGTCGTGCCGCTGCAGAATGACCCCTACAAGACCAAGATCAAGGTCGCCATGGGCGCCGGCAATCCGCCTTGCGTCTTCCCCACCTGGGGCGGCGGCCCGCTCTATGAGTACGTCCAGGCCGGCCACGTCGTCGACCTCACCGACTTCATGCAGCAAGACAGCTATGTTGACCGCTTCGTCCCCGCGTCGTTGAGCAACGTCACCTTCGACGGCAAGATCTGGGGCGTGCCGGTCGAAAACAGCGCCATCGCCGTGGTCTGGTACAACAAGACCATCTTCGAGGAACTTGGCCTGGAACCGCCCACGACCTGGGATGAGCTGCTGGCGATTGTAGACACCCTGAATGAGAACGACATCGCCCCCTTCGCCATGGCCAACAAGACCAAGTGGCCCAGCTCCATGTTCTTCATGTACCTGGTCGACCGGTTGGCCGGCCCTGAGGTCTTTGCCAACGCAGCCACGCGCAGCGGCGGCACGTTCGAAGACCCGGCCTTCGTCGAGGCCGGTCAGATGATCCAGGACCTCGTCAACCGCGGCGGCTTCGTCGAAGGCTTCAACGGCCTGGACATCGACACGGGCCAATCACGCCAGCTTCTCTACGCGGGCAAGGCCGCCATGGAGCTCATGGGCAGTTGGAACCTCTCCACCATGCGTGCTGAGAACCCGGAATGGGTCGAGGCCAACCTCGATTTCTTCCCCTTCCCCGCTGTTGAAGGCGGCGAGGGCGACCCCTCCAATGTCGTCGGCACCATCGGTGACAACTTCTACAGCATCTCCTCCGTCTGCCCGTATCCCGAAGAAGCCTTCAAGATGATCCAGTACCTGATCGACGACGCCTCTGTCGCCGAACGAGGACCTGCCGGCCGTATCCCGCCGGTTGTCGGCTTCTCCACCGAAGATCCCAAGCAGCAAGCGCTGATCGACCTGATCGGCAACGCCTCCAGCGTGCAACTCTGGTACGACCAGTACCTGCCACCGGAACTGGGCGAGGTGCATAAGGACACCATGCAGGCGCTCTTCGGCCTAGAGCTCACGCCCGAAGAGGCTGCGGCTGCTCACGAAGAGGCCGCCGTCAAGTTCTACAGCGAATAGCATCGATAGCTTTCTGAAGCTGGGGATGCAGAGGCTGCATCCCCAGCTTTGCCAGACACCACCCCCTCGAGGTACGCCATGGCTGCCACCCTACACGACAGTTCCGAGGCCCGCGTCGTTACACACCGGCGGCGGCGCTTCAACGAGTACGCTGTCACAGCCGTGCTCTTTCTGCTGCCCGCCTTCGCCTTTCTAGGCGTTTTTGTGCTTTGGCCCATCATCGACTCATTCCGGCTCAGTTTCTACAAATGGAACGGCGTCGACCCGGACCTCACCTTCCTAGGCGTGGACAACTGGGTGCGCTTAGCTAAAGACGGCGTCTTCTGGCGCGCCGTGCGCAACAACTTCATCATCGTGTTCCTCTCGCTTCTGGTTCAGTTGCCCATCGGCCTGGCGCTCGCCGTGCTGCTGGACAGCGGCGGCCGCAAGTTCAGCTTCTTCAAGGTCATCTATTTCCTGCCGCTGCTCCTATCCACCGTCGCCATCGGCATCCTCTTCAAGTACATCTACGACCCCTACTTCGGCATCATTAACGCCACATTGGAACGCATCGGCTTGGACGCGTTGACCCAGGAATGGCTCAGCAACCCCAAGATCGCGCTTTATTCCGTGATCGCCGTCATCTGCTGGCAATATATCCCTTTTTACATGGTCCTATTCCTGGCCTCCCTCAGCGGCATACCCGCTGAACTGCGCGAGGCCGCTTACATCGACGGGGCTACCGAGAACAAATACTTCTGGAGCATCGTCCTGCCCTTGCTGCGCGGCTCGATCATCACCGCCGCCACGCTCTCGCTGATCGGCTCCCTCAAATACTTCGACCTGATCTGGGTGATGACCGAAGGCGGCCCCGTCAACGCCACCGAGTTGATGGCGACCTATATGTATAAAAAAGCGTTTAGCTCCTTCGAGATGGGCTACGGCGCAACCGTTGCCTCCGCCCTGTTTATCGTCGTGCTGGTCACCGCGCTCACCGTCTATTTCCCGCTCCAGCGCCAAGAGGAGGACATCGCCGGATGAAAACCAAGACCTCGGCCAAAACCATCGTCATTCTCCTGCTGGCCCTGCTGTGGCTGCTGGTGGCCTTTGTCCCCTTCTGGTTCATGGTGCTGACCAGCTTTAAACAGTCGATGGAGTTGATGACGCGACCGGTATGGGCTTTCCCCGACAACCCCATCCTCACCAACTTCATGAATGTGATCAACAACCGCTTCTTCCGTTTTCTGACAAACAGCAGCATCGTCGTGTCGGTCTCCATATTTCTGGTGGTAATTATCAGTTCGATGGCGGCCTATGTCTTCGCACGCATCCGTTTCCGCCTGAACCAGCCGCTCTTCGCGCTGATCATCGCCGGCCTGATCGTGCCCATTCATGTCACGCTGATCCCGATCTACTTGCTCACCACGCGCGTGGGCATCTACGATTCCCTATACGCTCTGATAGGCCCCTATGTGGCCTTCAGCCTGCCTGTCTCCATCTTCATCCTCACGCAGTTCATGCGCCAGATCCCCTACGAGTTGGAGGACGCGGCGCGCATCGACGGCTGCGGCCCCATGGGCTCCTTTTTCCGCATCGTGCTGCCGCTTTCCCGTTCCGGCCTCGTCACCATCGCCATTTTTAACGCCGTCTCGCTCTGGAACGAGTTCGTCTTTGCCTTCGTATTGACGTCCAGCCCGTCCACGCGCACCCTGCCCCTCGCCATCTGGGATTTCCAGGGGCAGTACGCCTCTGACATTCCACAGATCATGGCCGTGCTCCTGTTATCGGCCTTGCCCCTGATCATTGCCTACGTCATCTTCCAAGAACAGCTCGTCAAGGGGATCATGGCAGGGGCGATCAAGGGTTAACTGCATCAACTATTTGATTCGCTGACTAGAAAGTGAGAACCCGCTATGCCGGCTCAAGTAACATCTAAGCCCTGGCTGAATGCCGACCTGCCCGCAGAAGAACGCACCGAGCAACTGCTCGCCGAGATGACCCTTGAGGAAAAAGTCGCCCAATTGGGCAGCTTCTGGATCTACGAAATTCAGGCCGAAGACCAGAGCCTTTCGCCGCAAAAGATGGACGCCCGCATGCGCCACGGCGTCGGCCAAGTCACCCGGCTGGCCGGCGGCAGCGTGCTTGCCCCAACCGAAATGGCCGAAACTGCCAACCAGATCCAGCGCTACGTCATCGAGAAGACGCGGCTGGGCATCCCCGCCATGATCCACGACGAGTGCTGCAGCGGCATGTTGGCGCGCAACGCCACCAACTTCCCCCAGATCATCGGCCTCTCCAGTACGTGGACGCCCGATCTCGCCCAGTCCATGACCGAGGCGATCCGCACGCAGATGCGCGCCGTCGGCATCCACCAAGGCCTGGCGCCCGTGCTGGACATCGCCCGCGACCCGCGCTGGGGCCGCATCGAGGAGACCTTCGGCGAAGACCCCTACCTCACCTCGTGCATGGGTGTGGCCTATGTGCGCGGTTTACAGGGTGACGATCTGGCGCAAGGCGTCGTCGCCACGGGCAAGCACTTCGTCGGCTACAGCGCGCCGGAGGGCGGCCTCAACTGGGCCCCCGCGCACATCATGCCGCGTGAACTGCGCGAGGTCTACCTGCGCCCCTTCGAAGCCGTCGTGCGCAAGGCGGGCCTCGCCTCGATGATGAACGCCTACCAGGAATTGGACGGCGTGCCTTGCGTCGCTTCCAAAGAGCTGCTCACCGAAATCCTGCGCAACCAATGGGGCTTCGACGGCATCGTCGTCTCCGACTACATGGCGATCAACCAACTGTCCAACTACCACCAGATGGCAAAGGACCAGGCGCAGGCCGCGCTGCTGTCGCTCGAAGCCGGCATGGACGTGGAGCTGCCCAACACGGTCTGTTACGGCCAACCCCTCATCGACGCCGTCGAAGCGGGCACGTTGCCCGTCGCCCTAGTCGACCAGGCCGTGCGGCGCGTGCTCACCATGAAGTTCCGCATCGGCGTCTTCGAGAACCCCTACGTCGCGCCGGAAAAGGCGCAAGCGGTATTCGGCGCGCCAGACCATCGCCGCCTGGCCCACGCCATCGCCCGCAAGTCGATGACGCTCCTCAAGAACGAAGGCGACCTGCTGCCCCTTTCCAAGAGCCTCAAGTCCATCGCCGTGATCGGCCCCAACGCCGACGACAAGCGCAACCTGTTGGGCGACTACGCCTACCCGGCGCACATCGAAAGCCTGATCACGTTCAAGGACCTGGGCTTCTCGGAGCACCCGCTGCCCGACGCCATCCGCTTTATCGACGACTATGACAAAATGAAGAGCGTGCTGGACGCGATTCACGACGCGGTATCCCCGGACACAGAGGTGATCTACGAGAAGGGTTGCGCTGTGCTCGATCCGTCGACCGAGGGCATTGCCGCGGCCGTCGAAGCGGCCAAGAAGGCGGAAGTCGCCATCGTCGTCGTGGGCGACAAGTCGGGGCTGGTCCCCGATTGCAGCACAGGCGAGTTCCGCGACCGCGCCACCCTGGGGCTGCCCGGCGTGCAACAGGAACTGGTCGAGGCCATCCACGCCACCGGTACGCCGGTGATCGTGGTGCTGGTCAACGGGCGGCCTTTCGCCCTGCCCTGGATCGCGGACAACGTGCCGGCGCTGCTCGAAGCATGGCTGCCCGGCGACGAAGGCGCCCAGGCGATCGCCGATGTGCTCTTCGGCGATGTCAACCCCGGCGGCAAGCTGCCCGTCACGGTCGTGCGCTCGGCGGGCCAGACGCCGCTCTTCTACAACCACCGGCCCTCCGGGGCGCGTTCGTTCCTCTACGGCCCCTACGTGGACGAGAGCAACCAACCGCTCTTCCCCTTCGGCTTCGGCCTCAGCTACACCAGCTTCAAGATCGGCAATCTGCACGTCACGCCCGACAGCGTCGACCCCTCCGGCGAGTTGACCGTCAGCGTCGACGTGACCAACACCGGAGAGATGGCGGGCGACGAGGTGGTGCAGATCTACACGCGCACCGACGGGGCAAGCGTCACGCGGCCGGTCAAGGAACTGCGCGCCTTCAAGCGTGTCGAACTGGCCCCCGGCGAGACCAAGACGGTCGTCTTCACCGTGCCCGTGGCGCAGATGAACTACTACAACCTTGACATGCG
>JASGTU010000329.1 GCA_030058085.1 Chloroflexota bacterium | reverse complement strand
TGCGTCGGTATTCCACAGTGATGTTCTCCTTGTATCCAGTGCCTTAATGGTTGATCGCCACAGAACCGGCTCCGAGTTTCCGCTGTCTTGTAATCTGTTCCGTTTCCCGCTATGCCCACAGATGCGCGTACTTCAGCCCCGTGCCGGTATTGAAGAGGACCACCGTCTCGTCGCGGCTGATCCAGCCGTCTTCCAGCAGGCGCAACTGCGCGGCGAGGCAGGCGGCGCCTTCCGGGGCAGGGAAGATGCCCGTGTGACGGCCCATCCTGCGCGCGCACGCCAGCATGTCCTCGTCACTTACGGCGACGGCCGTGCCGCAGCTTTCGCGCAGGGCGCGCAGGATGAGGAAATCGCCGACCGCGGCGGGTACGCGCAGGCCATCCGCCACCGTCTTGGCTCCTTGCCACGGCGCGGCGAACTCGTCTCCCTGCTCGAAGGCGCGCACCAGCGGTGCGCAGCCCGTGCTCTGGACGCTGACCATGCGCGGGCGCTGCGGCCCGATCAGCCCCATCGCTTCCATTTCGGCGAAGGCCTTCCACATGCCGACCAGGCCCGTGCCGCCGCCGGTGGGGTAGATGATGACGTCGGGCAGTCGCCAGCCCATCTGCTCGGCCAACTCGTAGCCCATCGTCTTCTTGCCCTCCAGCCTGTAGGGCTCTTTGAGGGTGCTGACGTCGAACCAGCCGTGTTCCGCCGCTCCTTGGCGCACCGCCGCGCCGCAATCGGTGAGGAGGCCGTCGATCAGCGTGACCTGTGCGCCCAGCACGGCGCACTCGACGCGAAAGCTGGCGGGCACGTCCTGCGGCATGAAGACGTGCGCCGGCAGCCCGGCGGCCGCGGCGTAGGCGCTCATCGCGCCGGCGGCGTTGCCGGCGCTGGGGATGGCAAGCGACGGCGCGCCCAAGTCCCAGGCGCGGCTGACGGCGACGCTCAGGCCGCGCGCCTTGAAACTGCCCGTTGGGTTAAGCGATTCATCCTTGATCAAGGTGATCGGGCAGCCAATTGTCTCTCCGAGCCGGCGAGCATCGAGTAGCGGCGTCCACCCCTCGCCAAGGCTGACGATGAAGGTCGGGTCCTGAACAGGCAGGACTTCGGCATAGCGCCAGAGCGTGGCTTCTCTCTGCGCCAGGGCTTGCTTAGTCAGCGTGCGCGCCGCAGCCGCCAGGTCATAGCGCGCCAACAGGGGCTTGCCGCAGGCCGGGCAAAGGTTCGCCAGGGCGCCGGCATCCACGCGGCGCTCACAATAACCGCATTCGAGATGGGTGAGGGCTGAGGATTGGGGCATAGCGTTGCGCTTTCTGTGGGCTGGCGAAGCAGAGCCTCACCGGCGTGCGGCGATGGGGCCATGCTATCCAAGCGCCTTGGATTTGTCAATCTCCGGCGATGAGGGGAAGATAGGGAAGAACTGTCGGATATGGACTGAGGCTGACAGAATGGGAGGGGCTGAAGCGTGATCGTCACACCGCAGATCGAAATACCGGACGGCGAACTGCATTTGGAGTTCGTGCGCGGTTCCGGGCCGGGCGGACAGAACGTCAATAAGGTGGCGACTGCGGTGCAGTTGCGGTTCGACGTGGCGCATTCGCCGTCGCTGCCGGACGACGTGCGCGAGCGGTTGTTGCGCATCGGCGGCAGGCGCGTGACCGATGACGGCGTGCTGGTGATCGACGCGCGGCGCGCCCGCACGCAACTTGAGAACCGTAATCTAGCGCTGGCTCAGTTTGTCGCGCTGGTGCGCAAGGCCGCTGTATCGCCGCGCAAGCGTCGCAAGACGGCGCCAACTGCGGCGTCCAAGGAGCGGCGGCTTCGCCGCAAAAAGCAGCGCAGCGAGGTCAAACGCAACCGTCGTTTTCGGCTCGACGGAGACGTATGACGTTGCACCTGCGTTCGTCATGCCGCAGGCTGCTGCAACTCTGCACATCAGTTGCACGAACGGCTTAACTGTGGCAAACTGCCAAAAACACTCCTGACCAAACCAATCCACTGACCAACAGCGTTGGCGCACTACTTCACTTGTTCAGAATATGCAATGGATTCCGCGGTATGCCTAGGCGCGCGCCGGCATATTGCTGCGGTTGCACCGAGGTGCGGCGTCGGCACAAAATGGTCGACGCACTCTAGCGAGGAAGCGGCGTTTGCGATTGGCGGCGCGCCGGATGACCGGTGCAGCCCATCGGGCCTGCAGGCGGCAGGTCGATGAGGCGACCATCACTATACGAGAGGACATCGATGCGGGTCGTCTTGGGCGGATTACTCGTAGGGTTGGCAATGACGTTGGTTGTACATACGGTCAAGGCGGCTGAGCCTAGGCGATCGCTGCCGAATGAACCCGTGCTAGAGCAGCCGGTAGTGGACGCGACGCCGGAAACGCCAAAGCCCCTACGGGTAGCAGGATTCATCGCGCATGAAGAGGCGACGAATTTTCATGAGGGGGCGTTCGTCTACATCCCTCCGCCGACGCCACAACCGCTGGCGCCGGTCTTCCATAGCGGGAAATACAAGTTTGTGGCGGGCGAAGGCAGCCGCAAAGGCCGGCTGATCGCAGACCAGATGTACGGCCTGCTGCCGGCGTCGACGTCAGGCAACGGCAAGGCTTCGGCAACCGTTACCGCAGCCGCTACGCCAAGTGCGCCGGCTGCTAGCTCAACCGCATCCGCTGCGCCTACGCCTGTGGAGACGACGACCGCTCGATCAACTGTGGCAACCGTGCAGCAGATCAGCGCTGTGAAGCCCGATGCCGCATGGGATGATCCGCGTTTCTATCGGGGCAGTTTCACGTATGACGCCCAATTGAACAAGCTCTTGCCGATTGAACAGGTTCCCTGCTGCGTTGCCGCTTCGGCAGGTTTGGCTGATGTGCGAGCTACGCCAGAGGCGCAGTCTGCTAGCCTGACTCAGCCCATGAGACCGGTCAAGACCAGCGTTTTGCCTGTTCACGGCAAGGCTATGTACTACAACCCCGGCATTATGGACCAGGTGCTCGAATACCGGCTGGCGCTGGGACAGGTTGCGCCGTGTCATGAGTGCGTCGGTTATGTGGCGCTGCTGAGAAGCGGCGATCTTAACCGCAAAGTCTGGATCGAGTGGGGGCAAGGCGATGTCGAGGGGCCGTTCCTGGTCATCGACGTTGCCGCTACCCAACACGTACCGATGCTGCTGGCGCGCCAGTGGGTGGTGGATGTGGACTATGCGACTGCGCTGCGCCGTTCGATGGTTGGGCCGGTGTATGTGCGGGTACTCGATGCGCCGCCGCGCCCTTCGCCGATGGGGCCGTTTGACTTTCCGCTGGCGGCAAACGTCAAGCTGTTTGGCGACTAGCCGGCGCTGACCGAACCGGCTGTCCATCGGGTGATCTGCAAAGAGATCGCCCCTTAATTTGACTGCGAATAGCGGCTCTGCTATACTCCTCGTCGTGGCAGCGGGGCTGTAGCTCAATTGGGAGAGCGCTACAATCGCACTGTAGAGGTCAGGGGTTCGAGTCCCCTCAGCTCCACCTGGATCGCCCAGAGCCGGCGCAACTTGACAAATCGTGAGGGGTGGTTACAATAAATAGTGTCCCTCCGGCGTCAGCGCCGAGGAAATCAATAGGGGCCTTTAGCTCAGCTGGGAGAGCGCTACAATGGCATTGTAGAGGTCAAGGGTTCGAATCCCTTAAGGTCCACCAGAGAAAGCCCCTCCACGATGGCGGAGGGGCTTTCGTTTGCGCCGAAGGGCGCAGCCATGCGAAAGGAAGTAGATGTGTGCGCCGCTTTGCGTGAACTGGATGAACTGCGCACGATCAGTTTTGAGCTGGACTATGTGCGCTACCCCGAAGGCTCTGTGCTGATCGCGTTGGGCGATACGAAGGTGTTGTGCAACGCTACCGTGGAGGAGACGTTGCCGCGCTGGCTGAAGTATGGGCCGGGCAAAAAGCACGGCTGGATCACGGCTGAGTATGCGATGCTGCCGCGCAGCACGCAGGTGCGCACACAACGCGAGACGTTGACGCCCAAAGGACGCACGCAGGAGATCAAGCGGCTGATCGCGCGCAGCCTGCGCGGCGCCGCGGACCTGGACAAGCTGGGCGAACGGCAGATCATCGTCGATTGCGACGTGTTGCAGGCTGACGGCGGCACGCGCACGGCGTCGATTACGGGCGCCTATGTGGCGCTGGCGTTGGCGGTCAAACGTCTAGAGAACGCCGGTAAGGTTCCGCCTGGCGTGCTCACCCAGGCTGTTGCAGCCGTCAGTGTGGGGCTGATCGGCGGGCGGGCGGTTCTGGATCTGGACTATGAGATGGACCAGACGGCGGATGTGGACCTAAACGTCGTCATGACGGCTGATGGCCGTTTCGTCGAAGTGCAGGGTACGGCTGAGGGAGAACCCTTCAGCCGCGCCGCGCTCAACGCCATGCTGCTCCTCGCCGAGCACGGCATCAAGCAACTGCTCGAAGCGCAAGCGAAGGCGCTTTCCTCTGTGGGCGACGGCTAGGCTTCCGGTTCTGTTTCCTTTGTTTCTGTGTCCTCGACGGCGTGCGCTTTGGCGAGTTCGGCATAGTAGCGCCGCGTTTCCTCCTCTCGCCCGCGCACGATGCGCTTGCCGCGCAACGGCCCAAAGCGCGATGTGATGACGGTCCATTGGCCGTTGCCCTGTGAGTCGTCGCGGTAGATGACCACCCAGTCCTTGGTCGTACCCAACTCGTGGGCGCGCGCCGTGTTGGAATAGAGCGCGGTATACTGCGTGTTCCCGCGGCGCGTGTGTAGGATGGGCAGCCAGGCCGCGCCGGTGGGGTTGAAGCGTCGCGGCGCAATACGCACCAGACGATCGGCGGCGACCTTGCGCCGGTACTCCGCATCCACGTCGAGCAATTCTGCTACGGGCGGCGGGTCGGAAGGTGCGCTACCGGCTGACCGCGCGGGCTGGCGAGGCGGGCGACGCAGCCTGCCGGAGAGCGACTCGGCCACGGCCCGCACGCGCTTGTCGCCGAAACCCGGCACGCTGGACAGATGCCCGTCGATGGCTGCCGCATGGAGCTCGGCAAGGGTCTCGATATCCAAGCTGTCGTGGAGGCGCTGCGCCAGCTTGGGGCCGATGCCGGGCACGGTTGTAAAGACGCGCTCCGGTCGCACATCGCCGCGCAGCCGTTCGAGCAGTGTCAGGCGTCCTGTGTCGACGATCTGTTCGATGGCGCGGGCAAGCGAGCGGCCGATGGCGGGAAGCCGTTCCAACCCCTCAATTCCTTCGCTTTCCAATAAGTCTGCTGCGGGGCGCGCCAGGTTGCGCAGCGTCTGCGCGCCGTTGCGATAGGCTTGGACGCGGTAAGGGTTGGCTTCTTGCGCTTCGAGCAGCCCGGCAGTCTCGTCGAGCAGGGCTGCGATCTCCGCATTGGTCAGCACAGGCGGGGCGGATTTGCCGTTTGTCGTCTGAGCCATGGCGACATCTCCCTCGGACCAGGCGGCGCGATGGTGCGCCCCGATCTGGGCGAAGTTAGCGCCGCATCTGTCTCCAGTATACACCGAAATGATTGGCTAGAGATCAGGGTTTTTGCTGAGGGCTTTGGCGCGTTCAGAAACGGGTCTACAACCGTAGAGCGGCGAAGACATCGGTGGCGGCGCGGTGCAGCAGGCAGTGGCGGCGCGCCAGGCGGTCTATGTCGGCATCGTAGCCGCCGCCGATGACGCAGGCGACGGGGTAGCCGGCTGCGACGCAGGTGTGGAGGACGAAGCGGTCGCGAGCATAGAGGCCGGCATCGGTGAGGGCCAGCTTGCCCAGCTTGTCGTCCCTGTGCGGGTCCACGCCGGCATCGTAGAGGATCAAGTCCGGCTTGACCTGGCTGAGCAGGTCCGGGATCACGTCACGCAGCCGTGCTAGGTAGGCGTCGTCTTCCACGCCTTTGGGCAGATCGACATCCAGGTCGCTGGTCTGTTTGCGAACGGGGAAGTTGGCGCCGCAGTGGACGGAGAAGGTGAATACGCTGGGATCGTTGGCGAAGATGGCCGCGGTCCCGTCGCCCTGGTGCACGTCCAGGTCGACGATCAGCACGCGGCGCACGCGGCCTTCGGCCTGCAGCACGCGTGTGGTGACCGCCAGGTCGTTGAAGATGCAGTAGCCCGCGCCGAAGTCGGGGAAGGCGTGGTGCGTGCCGCCGGCTGTGCTGCAGGCGATGCCCGTCTGTAGCGCAAGCCGCGCCGTCAGCACGACGCCGCCCGCGGCGGTACATGTGCGCTTGACGAGCATTTCACTCCACGGCAGGCCAATGCGGCGCATGGCGCGCGCGTCGAGCGTTCCCGCCAAAAAGGACTCGACATAATGTGATGCGTGGATGAATTCCACCCAGTCACGCGAAACGGGTTCGGGGATGTGGAATTGATCGAGGCCGGCGATGCCGTCGCGCACGAGCGCGCGATAGAAGGCGCCGTATTTGGGCATAGGGAAGCGGTGCGCCGGCGGCAAGGGGGCTACGAAGTCGGGGTGAAACACGATGGGCAGTGTCATCGCGCTGATGATACTGCCCATTCCCCCGTGCGCGCAAAGGCTGCGCTATCTGGTAGAATTCCACTCAGGGAAAGCGTTGCTTGACAGACAAACCCGCCACGGAGAGAGTGAACCCATGACAGAGCCAACCGGAAAACCATCGGGCCTATCGGCGCGAGAACAGCCACAAAAATCGTCTATCACCTCCGAACAGATCGTACGGGCTGCCGCTTTGGCGGACTTGGAATTCAGTGAGGACGAGGCAGCCCTCATGCTAGCCGGCGTCAGCGACAACCTCGCCAAGTACGCGCAGCTTCGCTCCGTTGACCTGCCCAACAGCGCCTTGCCCGCCATTCGCTTTGACCCGCAGACGCCCGCGCCGATACCGGCGTCGCCGCGCCGCCCCGTCTCCGTTCGTCCCCACAAGCTGCCGCCATTGCCGGATGACCTGGAGGACCTGGCCTTTTGGCCCGTGACGCATCTGTCCACGCTGGTGCGTACCCGTCAGGTTACCTCGCGCCAATTGACCGAGATGTACTTGGCGCGGCTCAAGCGCATCGGCCCGCGGCTTGAATGCGTCGTCACGCTGATCGAGGAGCCGGCTCTAGAGCAGGCGCGCCGTGCCGACGAGGAGATCGCGCAAGGCATCTACCGCGGCCCGCTGCATGGCATCCCCTGGGGCGCGAAAGACCTGCTGGCGACGAAGGGCATCAAGACGACCTGGGGCGCGACGCCTTACAAGGACCAGGTCATCGACATGAACGCTACCGTCGTCGAACGGCTGGAGGCGGCAGGCGCGGTACTGGTGGCGAAGCTTACGATGGGCGCTCTAGCCTGGGGTGACGTGTGGTTCGGCGGCAAGACGCGCAGCCCCTGGAACACGGAGGAAGGGTCGAGCGGCTCGTCGGCGGGTTCGGGCGCGGCGACCGCTGCGGGGCTGGTTGGCTTTGCTATCGGAACGGAAACGTACGGCTCCATCGTGTCGCCCTCGACGGCGTGCGGCGTGAGCGGGCTGCGCCCCACTTTCGGCCGCGTCAGCCGCCACGGGGCGATGGCGCTCTGCTGGACGCTGGACAAGATCGGGCCGATGTGCCGTTCGGTGGAGGACTGCGCGCTGGTGTTCGATGCGATCCGCGGGCCGGACGGCTATGACCCGACGGTGATCGACGCGCCTTTCGACTGGCCGCAGCGCGCCGATTTCTCGAAACTGCGCATCGGATTCGTTGAGGACGAGTTCGCGGAGGACCGCCCGACCAAGGCCCTGGATGAAGCTGCCCTGGAGGTGCTGCGCGGGCTGGGCGCGGAGTTGGTCCCGATCAAGCTGCCCGACTACCCCATCGACGCTGCACAGATCATCCTCTGGGTGGAGGCCGCGGCGGCCTTCGACGAGCTGACGCGCAGCAATCGCGATGACCTGCTGGTGCGCCAATCGGAGGACGCTTGGCCGAACCGCTTCCGCGTGGGGCGGATGGTCCCCGCGGTCGAGTACATCCAGGCCAACCGTCTGCGCATGTTGGCGATGCAGGCCATGGATGACCTCATGGCGGACATCGACGTGTATGTGTCACCGTCGTTGGGCAACGCCAACCGCTGGCTGACTAACGCCACGGGCCATCCCCTCATGGTGACGCCTACGGGGTGGCGCGAGAACGGTCTGCCGGCTACCATTCTCTTCACCGGGCGGCTCTACGACGAGGCGACCGTGCTGGCTGTGGCGATGGCCTATCAAGAGGCGACCGAGTTCCACCTGGCGCATCCCAAGCTGGAGGAATAACGCGGTTTTGATGACGGTCACGGGCTCTTGTCGGGATTGATGCTCCGCCCATATAATCAGCTTTGTCGTGACGTGTGCAGTCATCGCATTACGCTGTCCGCACCCCTCTTGACGGGCGCCGTTGGGGCGTACAGGGGCGGGCGGCTAGGCCACAGAGAGAGGCTCCATGACTAGCCCTGTGTATTATGTGGACGGTCGTTTTGTGCCCGCCGATCAAGCAACGCTTCCCCTGGGCGACCTGGCCATCATGCGCGGCTATGGCATCTTCGATTTCCTGCGCACCTATCGCCGCGTGCCCTTCAAGTTGCGCGAGCACGTGCTGCGGCTGTACAGCTCGGCGGAGCAGATCGGGCTGGCGATGCCGTGGTCGGTGGGCGAAGTGGAGGCGATCGTCCATGAGACGAACGACCGCAACGGCTACGACGACGCCGCGATCCGCATCGTCGTGACCGGAGGACCTTCGCCAGACTTGATGATGCCCGGGCAACAGCCTCGCCTGGCTGTGATGGCGGAGCCGATTTCTACCCCGCCAGAGCGGCAGTATGCGCAAGGCGTTGGCGTGACGACGACGCGCATGGCGCGCATCCTGCCCACGGTCAAGAGCCTCAATTACCTCGGCGCCATCTTGGCCGTGGTGGAGGCGCGCAAGATTGGCGCAGTCGAGGCGATCTACCGCACGCCCGACGACCACGTCACAGAAGGCACGCGCTCGAACCTTTTCATCTTCCGCGGGGGCAAGCTGCTCACGCCTGAGTCCGGCATTCTGCCCGGTATCACGCGCCAGGTCGTTCTCGAAGTGGCTGCACGAGAATATCCGGTAGTGCTGACCGATCTGACCTATGCCGATCTGCTAGGCGCAGACGAGGTCTTTATCACCAGCACGACTAAGGAAATCGTGCCCGTGGTGAAGGTTGACGGGCAAGTCGTGGGCGGGGGCAGGCCGGGCGAGTGCACGCAGGATTTGATGGAGCGCTTCAAGGCGTACGTCGACCGCTGCCTGACGGGGCCGTCGCATAGGCCTCACTCGCTCTAGTTCTCCGCGCCTATCAGAGAATTGCGGGCTTTCTGATAGGCGTTTTTGTTTGCCGTCAGGCTGTCGCTTTGGCGGATTGGGCGAGTGCATGCTCGTAGACGGCGAAGCGCTCGTCTTCGGCTTCGTCCGGGTCCACGTACTTCATCCATAAGGCCTGATCGCGGCGTTCCCCGGCGAGCACGCGCCGGCTGCGGCGCAGGTCGCTGATGTCGCTGTGCCAACGCACCTGGCCTTCCTGGAGCAGGATGTATTGGCCTGCGTACCGGTCGATCAATTCGCTGCGATGCTCAAGGTAGTAGAGGGCTTGCTCGGCGGTGGTGCGTCTCCAACTGATCACCGTCTCGACCGGGTCGGTCAGCGCAGCGTAGAACTGACCGACAGGGGCTTGCACCTCGCTCTGGAAGTCGATCTCGTCCAGGTTCACCGTGCCGAAGCCGCCCTCGGCCGCGACCAGCAGGGCGTTGCGGTCGCGGTGGAAGGGAGGCGTGAGCCAGTCGCTGCGCGGGTCGTGACCCATGAGGTGTGCGGCGCAGGCGTCCGTGGCGATGATGTGGTTGCCGGCGAGAAGCGTGTTGGAGACCTGCGTCGGGCCTTCGTCGCGGCCGTTGCCCCACTCGCGTCCGGCTTGGCCGATCAGCCCGTCGACGATGTTCAGTGTGGGATTGACGATGCGGCCCATATCTGCCAGCATGTAGGGCATGCGCACGAGGTGGTGGAAATAGGTGCGCGTGTGTCCTTCCGGCTCGCCGGGCATGAGGCCGAAGAGGTTCTTGAGCGTCAACGTCACGCCCATGAAGGCGTGGTTTTTTAGCTTGGCGACGGAGATGAACTCGTCTACGTCCAGCACAGAGGCGGGCATCAGGTAGCGGCCGAACATCTGCCCCCCGCCCGGCGTTTCGACAACCCGGTAAGGCGGCTTCGTCGCGTCGACGAAGGTCACGCCGTACTCGCGCAGCAGGGGTATGGCTGTGCCAGTGTGGAGCGGGTCGGTCTTTTCGTACATGGCATAGTAGCTCACATCGGTGCAGATCAACTCGGCGTCGGTGCGCTCGCGCAGCAGGCGCAGCACGGCGCGCAGCACCTTCGAACTGACGAGTTGCTGCAATTGGCCGTCGTAGAAGACCCAGCGGTCGCGCGGCTTGTCCTGGTTGATTTTGAGGCCGATGCGCTTGGCTTTACGCAACCGCTCCCAGACATCCGTCAAGGGATCGACGGCGCGCTTGAGCGCCTCATAAACGTCTTCGTCCGGCGCCTGGTAGTCGCAGGCGACGGCTCGCACAATATAGGGGCTGGTAGGCGACAAAGCAAAGGCTCCTTACGGATGGCGGTTGTTACGGATGCTAGACGACCTGGGCGACCATCGCCGCCAGAATGCCAGCGATCATCAGCCAGCCGAAGCGCTCGTGTAGGTCGGCTGTGCCGCGGATGACCTTGTTGAGGCGGGCAGGCGCCTCATGCACCGCTGCCGTGCGCATCAGGCCGGCGGCCTTGGGCAGAGTGAGCAGCGCCAGCAGCACAAACGGCGGCGCGACGCCGAATAGGACGAGCAGGACGAGCGTCAGATAGCTGCCGCCGATCAGCACGTAGTATTCCCAGCGGCTGGCCTTACGCCCCAGCAGATTGGCGAGGGTGCGCTTGTTATTCGCCCGGTCGTCTTCGATGTCGCGCATGTTGTTGGCGTGGAGGATGCACGCCACGAGCAGGCCAATGGGGATGGAGACCAAGAACACATTCCAATTGACGCTCTGCATCTGCACGAAGTAGCTGCCCATGATCATCACCGGCCCCATGAAGATGAAGACGACGATCTCGCCCATGCCGATGTAGGCGAAGGCGGCGGGGCCTGCCGTGTAGAACCAACCTGCCAGCACGCTGAAGATGCCCAAGTAGAGGATGAGCAGGCCGCGTGTCGCCACCAGATAGAGGCCAAGCCCGGAACCCAACGCGAAGAAGAAGACGCCTCCCCAGAAGACCTGTTGCGGGGTGAGAATGCCCTCCTTCAGCGCCCGGTTCGGCCCCAGCGATTCGGGCGTATCGGTACCCTTTTTCCAGTCGTAGAAGTCGTTGATCAGGTTCGTGCCGGCGTGGATGGAGACGGAGCCGACCAACGTGATGGCGAAAAGCAGCCAACTCCAGGCGCCGTCGTAGGCAGCCAACACCGACCCCAGCACGACCGGCGTCACGCTGGCTGTGAAGCTAAAGGGCCGGACAGCCAGCCACCAGGTGCGGACGAAGCGGCGGAGGCGCGGCTCGTCTTGCAGCCGCCGGCGCGCCGGCGCGGCATCTGCCACGCGCCAGGGCAGCAGTTGCCGCTCTACCTCGCCCATGATCACGGTGAAGGCCCAACCGAGCAGGGCGACGACGATCAGGCCGGCGAAGATCGTGGGGATGTCGTAGACGTTGTAGCTCTTCCAGATCAGCGCGCCGAGGCCGCCTTGCGGCAGCAGCAACTCCGTGCCGACGATGACGGTAAGGGCGAAGCCCAGCGCCAGGTTAATGCCCGTGAGGATGTTGGGCAGCGAGGCAGGAATGGCGACGGTCGTCAGCAGGTCCCACGGGCGCGCGCCGTTGTTGCGGGCGATGTCGAAGTAGCGTTGCTCGACGTTGAGCACGCCCGCCATCGTGTGGATGACGACGAGGAAGAAAACGGAGATGGCGACGATAGCGACCTTGCTCGTTTCGCCGATGCCGAGCAGGATGACGACCATCGGCACCAGGGCGATCTTGGGCACCGGGTAGAGGGCCGTGATCAGGGGGCCGAGGATGATGCGGGCCATGCGATTGGCCCCCATAAGCAGGCCGATCACCACGGCGGGCACAGCGGCTAGCACGAAGCCTACGGCCATGCGCCGCAAGGTGATGACCGTAGCGGTCGTCAGTTCGCCGTTCTGCAGCAGTTCCAGCAGCCGCGCCAACGTCTCGCTGGGCGCGGGGAAGAAGCGCCGGTCGAGCGCGCCCAACGCGACGAGAAGCTCCCAGATGACGAGGAAGGCAACGGGCGATATGAGATTTAGCGCTCGATTCTTCATCGTTGTCGCCTCATCTTTGCCCGCGCAGTTCCGAGGCTCGCGCCGCGTCGACCTCGTCGCGCAGGGCTTCCCAGATCTGGTAGCTCAACTCGCCGAAGACGGGGTCGCGCTTCAGTTCGTGCGTGCGGCGCGGCCGGGCAAAGGGCGCGCGTATCTCCGCTTTGATGCGGCCCGGCGCCGCGGTCATGACCAGCACGCGATCGCCCAGGACGAGGGCCTCGTCGATGGAGTGGGTGACAAAGAGGATGGTCTTGCGCGCTCCGCCGCCCGCGCTGTCCCCGGTCTGGTCCCAGATGTAGAGCAGCTCATCCTGCAGCAGGGCGCGGTTCTGCGCGTCGAGCGCGCCGAACGGCTCGTCCATGAGCAGGACCTCGGGGTCATTGGCGAGGGCGCGGGCGAGGGCGACGCGCTGGCGCATGCCGCCCGATAGCTGGTAGGGATAGGCTTCGGCGTAGCCGCTCAGCCCCACGGTGCGCAGCATGCGCGCGGCGATCTCGTCGCGCTCGCGGTAGGGGACGCCGCGCACGCGCAGCCCGTACTCGACGTTGGCGTGCACGGTTAGCCAGGGGAAGGTCGAGTCGCCCTGGAAAACCATGCTGTTGAATGGGCGCTGCAAGTCAGTCGCCTCCGCGGTCATAGTCCCCTGCGTCGGCTGCTCCAGGCCCGCCAGGATGCGCAGCAGTGTGCTCTTGCCGCAGCCGCTAGGCCCGACGATGCAGATGAACTCGCCCGCTTCGACTGTCAGATCGACCGGCCCCAAGGCGTTGATCTCGCGCCGGTCCGGGCCGGGAAACACTTTCGTCAGAGCGGCGGTTTCGATGATGGCCATGCCGTCTATTCCCACGCCACGGGACCGCCTAGCTCTTCGAGCGCGGATTCAACATAGCCGGCGTTAACCAGGCTGGACAGGTCTAGGTCCTGCTCGTAGTTGAGCTCGCCCAGGCGGCGGAAGAAGTCTTCGAGCGTTTCCATATCTGCAACGGGGATGCCGCCGTTGGGGTCATGGTAGGAGCGATTGGCGCGGCGGATGACGTCGGCGGGCACGCCGGTGTATTCCTCGATGATGGCTAGGTTCTCGTCGGCATACCACTGGTCGCCGTTGAGATCGCGGGCGCCGCGCAGATAGGCCTTGATGAAGCGCCGGGCAAGGTCGGGGTTGGCCGCGGCCCAGTCAGTGTTGAAGTAAACATAGGTCGACGTGAAGTCGGCGATGAAATCCTCGGAGAGGCGCGCCACCAGGCCCTGATCTTCCATGAGCGTCGCCAGCGGTTCGCCGAGAATGCCGCCGTCTAGCGACCCGCTCTCCAGCGCGGGCGGCACGTCGCGGAAACCTACGCCGAGCACTTCGACGTCGGGGAAGTCCAGGCCGCCTTGTTGCAGCGCGCTCCACAACCAGTATTCAGTAGCCGCGCCTGCGGCGTTGGTGGAGACCTTCTTGCCCGCCATGTCGGACATGCTGGTGAGTTCGCCGCTGTCGTAGCGGGCTTTGCTGACGACGAAGGGGCTGGTCAGAGGCGGGCGTTCGGTGTGCATGGGCGCGGCGATCTCGAACTCGATGCCACGCGCCACGGCGTTTAGCAATCCCGCGCCGATGCCGCCGCCGGCGACGTCGAAGTTGCCTGCTGCGACCTGCACGACATTCTCCGTGCCGCCGTCCACCGGCGTAAACTCGACGGCGATGCCTTCATCCTCGAAATAGCCTTTCGCTGCGGCGATGTAGAAGGGGGAGTAGATGGTGACGGGCACATGGCCGACGCGCACGGTCTGCAACTGCGGCTCGGCCGGCTCTTCCTCTGCCACGGGCGTTGAGGCCGGCTCTGATGCGGGGGCGGCAACTGGGGCGGCGCAGGCAGATAGGATCAGCCCGAAGATGAGCAAAGCGGGCAGGATTTTGCGGAACATAGTGCGCTGTTTCTCCTCACAGTAGGCGGTTATGGGCGGTTCACTCTCTCTGCGGCTTCCACGGGCGATCGGCGGCGATGGCGGGCGTCACACCCGGGAAACGGCTGCGATGTTTTGCAATGAACCGATATAACCAGTCTTGGCCCTGCCGGATCAGTGGCAAATTGTACATTCTGGAACAAATGCGTCCGCGACCGATGAGCGCGTCGAAGGCGATGTTTACGGCTGCGGCCCCGCGATGCTTCGCGCCGGACGGCGTCACAGCCCAGGCGGCCTGCTCGCAATCGGCCACGGTCAGCCCGGCGTATGCCAACACCCATTCCCACTGAAAGGGCGCGATGTACAAGCGGCGCCGGCGATCCAGCCGGCGTAAGCCGGAGGCTACGGCTGTTCAGAAGCCTCATGTGCCGTCGAAGATGACCAGGGTAGCGCCTGGCGGCGGTTGCTTGACCTGCATGGGGTCTCCTCTGCCTTGTCCACGAGCGCTGTACTGGGCCGTATCGTACAAGATGCGGCTTTGTTACGCGCTGCCGTCACGCCTTAAGCGCTGGATGCCCTCGGGCGACGCCGCGATCACTTCGTCCGCCATGCCCAGGAAGAGGCCATGCTCGACGAGACCGGCGCGGCGGCTCAACTGCTCGGCAAGCCCTTCGAGGTTATGGATTGGTCCGAAGCGGCAGTCAAGGATCAAGTTGTCCTGGTCCGTGTGGTAGGGCGTTTGGTTTGCCGCCATCCGGACGACGACTTCGGCGCCGAGCTTCTCGAAGAAGGGCAGATGCGTGCGCCAGCCGAAGGGGATCACCTCGATGGGCACAGGCCAGGTGACGCCTAGCGTTGGCGATAGCTTGGTGTGGTCGACAACAAGCACAAGGCGGCGGCTGGCCTGGGCGACGATCTTCTCGCGCAGTAGCGCGCCGCCGCCGCCTTTGATCACGTTGAGCTCGGGGTCGACTTCGTCGGCGCCGTCCACGGTCAGGTCGAGCACGGGGCGTTCGTCCAACGAGGCGACGGTCAGGCCGAAGCGGCGGGCGCGCTGTTCGACGGCAAGAGAAGTGGCGACCCCGACGAGGCCGGGCAACTCACCCGCGGCGACGCGTTGGGCGAGAAGCTCCAGGAAAATGGCGGAGGTGGATCCGGTGCCGAGACCAAGCGTCATGCCCGGCTCGACGAGTTCGAGCGCGGCAGCGGCGGCCTGCGCTTTGAAATGGTCGAGAGAGGAGGCGTTGTTCATAGAATCCCATTCTGGCGGAATCGATAACAACCGGTAAGAGTCGCTGCAGCGGCGCATCGCCAACGATCACATTGCCCACAACGACATTCGCGATTATATCACCAGACTCTGTGATCGGGCAGGTATCGCCTGCGGAGGAACGCACTGCGAGGCCGGCAGCCTATGGGCTGCACCGCGGTCGTGGTACAATGCTACCGATGTTGTCTGCCGGTCCTATGCACGGGGAGAAGCCGGCGTTCCGTTGTGCCGGTAGATGCACGTAGAAGCCAATCGAGCGTAATAGTTCGGAGGTCGAGCTGTGGGCGAGCTGCGCCAGAATTTGGCGACCAGAGAATGGGTCATCATTGCATCCGAGCGCGCTAAACGACCGCATGAGTTTGCCATGCCCCCGGAGTATGGCCGCTGTCATTTTCCGGAGTGGGACGAGTCGTGCCCTTTCTGCCCCGGCAACGAAGAATCGGATTTGGAGGTGCTGCGCCTTCCACAGGCAGGCGAGTGGCAGGTGCGCGTTGTCAACAACAGGTATCCCGCCCTCGCCGCGGTGGGAGATGTGGAGCGGCATTTTGACGGCGTACATCGCAATATCTCCGGCGTGGGTTATCACGAATTGCTGATTCACTCGCGGCGACACAACGCATGTCATGCGACCGAGTCGCCGGAGCTGGTGGGGTTGGCGATGGAGGCGTTTTACCAACGCGGCCTTGCCATCGCCCAGGACTCGCGCATCGTCCAAATCATCTATTTCCAGAACCACGGCATCTCCGCCGGCATGTCGTTGCCGCACCCTCATGGGCAATTGATAGCCCTGCCGATAGTGCCCTACGAACTACGCGTGCGCGGCGAAGAGGCGATGCGCCATTATGACAACTCCGGGCGCTGCGTGATGTGCGATATGTTGCACCAGGAACTGGCAGAGCAAGCGCGCATCGTCGTGGAGACAGAGCATTTCGTTGCGTTTGTGCCCTACGCGGCGTATTCTCCCTTCCATATGTGGGTTCTGCCCAAGCGGCATCAATCCAGCTATCTCATGACTACGGAGGCCGAACGGGCGGATCTTGGCAGCGTTTTGCACCATGTGCTGGCCGCGCTGTACCGCGGGCTGAACGACCCGGACTACAACTACATCATTCGTTCCGCTCCGCTGCGCGACGGCGGCGGCGACTACCTGCACTGGTATTTGACCGTGGTGCCGCGCGTGAGCCAGGCGGCGGGGTTTGAACTGGCAAGCGGCATGTTCATCAACACAGCGCTGCCCGAAGAGAGCGCGTCGTTCTTACGCGCCCACATGCAAGTCGGTGCGGCTTGGGACAACGGGAGCGGCAATCTGATCGGCGCCTAGACAGAATCCGCTACGAGCCGGGATAACGACACAGGGCCTTCCTCATTGGCGGGGAAGGCCCTGTCTGTTGCGACGACTAGCGCGTAGATTGCCGCGCGTTGGGTCAGCGCACCTCGAAGATAGCCTCGACTTCGACGGCGAAATCGGACGGAATCTGCATGCCCACGGCGCTGCGGGCGTGGCGGCCTGCCTCGCCGAAGACTTCCAGGAAGAGATCGCTGGCGCCATGCATCACGCCTGGCGTGTCGGTGAAGCCCGGCGCGACATTGACCATCCCCAGCACCTTGACCACGCGCACGACGTTGTCGAGGCTGCCCGTCAGCGATTTGACGGCGCGCAGACAGCCCAGCGCGCACAATCTGGCCGCGGCATAGCCTTGTTCCACGGTGAGGTCTTGGCCCAGTTTGCCGATCACCTTCTCGTCACCCCAGCTTGAGACCTGGCCCGAGGTGTAGATCAAGTTGCCGGTGCGCACGGCCTGCATGAAGCGGCCTGTGTTGAGCTCAACCGGCTCTATCGTGTAGCCCATCTGTGCGAGTTTGGCTTCGTAGGACATGCTTAAGCCCCTTTCGATTGTGGTCAGTATGCATAGCGCATGTGATTCGGCGGGAAAGCGTTGCTGCAGCGTTACCGGTGACGGCGCACGACCTATCCGTCGCGCATGTGCCATTATAGTCTCTAGACGAGGTCAGGACGAACCAGGCGTTCGCTGGCTTGCCTGGCCATAGGTTGCCGGTCCGGTTTCGGTCCGGCTTGCGTCCGAATTTCGCCTCGATTTGTCGAACGGCAGGCCATCTGTTAGCATGCCATATCATGAACGGTACCCTACACCGCACACAGCCGCGCCCAATTGTCCTTTTCCTTTTGGCCGCGATCTTCTCTCTCTTCATTGCCCTGGCTCCTTCCGGCGCGCGAGCGCAGGAGGAAGAAGCCGCCGGCGGCGGACTTTCGCCAGAAGCGCAGCAAGTGCTTGCCGCGGTCAACAGCGCCCGTGCACAGGCGGGGTTAGCCTCGTTGGCCGAGAATGCGCTGTTACATCAGGCCGCTCAAACCCATGCGAATGATATCGCTTGGAACGCTACGTACAGCCATTGGGGCAGTGACGGCTCGACGGTGGCGCAACGCGTGGCCCGTACAGGCTACGCCAGCAACCCGGCGGTCAGCGAGAATTGGGTATCCTCGACTAGTCCGGACGGCGCAATGCGTTGGTGGATGAATGACTACATTCACCGTGTGAACATCCTGACAGCGCGGTGGCAAGAGATCGGCGTCGGTTTTGCAGCCAAGTCGAACGGGGAAATGATCTTCGTTACGGTGTTTTCCGCCGGTCGCGGGGATGGTACTGCTCGCGCCGCCGCAGCACCGCAGCAGACTTCTGCTCAAACCCCGGCGCCTGCACCTGCAACTGCACCGATCGCCGTGCCTCCTTCCGGTTTAGATTACGTCATCCGGCCGGGCGATACGTTGCTGGGGATTGCTCTGCGCCACGGAATGGACTGGACCGTCGTCGCCACGGCCAACGGGCTTGGGGAACACTCTCTCTTGCAGATCGGGCAGACTGTGCGGATTCCCGGTTCCGGCGAAGCGCCTTCTGCGACGGGGACCGGCGGCTTGGCGGCGCGCAACGGCGAGCCCTACACCGTGCAGGCCGGCGAGACGCTATTCAGCATCGCCGCCCGTAATGGCCTCACCTGGCAGGAGTTGGCCGCGTTCAATGCCATGGGCGAGGGCGATGTGTTACAGATCGCTCAGGTCATTCAACTGCCTGTGGCTGAAGCGTCTGAGTCGGAAGCTGAGCCTGAAGCGGAGCCTGGCGCGGACGATGCGCCGGTCACGGCTGCGGCGGCAAATGTGGTGGCGGACACGGCGCCGCAGATGGTCACGCTGCGAGAGGGCGACACGGTTTTTAGCGTAGCTCTGGCGCATGGCGTCGACTGGCTGGAAGTGCTTCGGCTCAACGGCTTGGACGAAAACAGCTTGGTGCAGCCCGGACAGCAGATTCGACTGCGTTAGCTTCCACGATTCACCACACAAAGCGCCGCTAACAAAAAGAGGCATCCGGCCAAAAACAGCTTGACATCGCGCGCCGGCTGCGTTATCATCCCCCTCAATTGAATACTTGGACTCTTATCCAGAGAGGCGGAGGGACCGGCCCGACGAAACCTCGGCAACCCGGCGGAGAGATCGCAACGATGCGGCTCTTGGCGCTAGGGTGCCAATTCCGGCAGACAAGTTCTGGAAGATGAGAGAAGGCGCTGTCGCCCTTTCTGCTCATCCCCGGTACATAGGGGATTTTTTCTTGCCGGATTGCGCTACACGCGTCGCTATGCCAATGCACCGGCCCTCTCGTTCCACAAGTGAGAGGGCTTTGTTGTCTATCTACACAGAAAGCAGTATCGCAGTCAGATCATCCAGCCAAGAGAGGAAACGATGACCGAAGAACGTAAGCTAGGCTTTTCGACTAGGCAGTTACACGCAGGTCAACAGCCCGATCCCGCTACCGGCAGCCGGGCTACGCCGATCTATCAGACGACGAGCTACCAGTTCCGCGATACCGAACACGCCGCCAACCTGTTCGCCTTGCAGGAAATGGGCAACATCTATACCCGCATCATGAACCCGACCACCGATGTGTTGGAACAGCGGGTGGCGAATTTGGAGGGCGGGGTAGGGGCATTGGCTGCCAGCAGCGGTCACGGCGCGCAGACGATGGCCTTCCTGACTTTGTGCGGGGCCGGCGATCACATCATCACCAGCAGCCGGCTCTATGGCGGCACCTACAACCAGTTTCACTATACGCTGCCGCGTCTCGGCATCGACGTTACCTTTGTCGACCCGCGCGACCCCGACAACTTCGCCGCCGCCGTGCAGCCCAACACGAAGCTCATCTACGGCGAAACCCTGGGCAACCCGGATATCACGGTGTTTCCCTTCGAGGAAGTTGCGTCTATCGCCCAGGCGAACCGCATCCCGCTGGTGATCGACAACACCTTCGCCACGCCTTATCTGTTCCGCCCCTTCGAGTGGGGCGCCAATATCGTGCTGCACAGCACGACGAAGTTCATGGGCGGACACGGAACGACCATCGGCGGCATCATCGTCGACGGCGGCAATTTCGATTGGACGAGCGGCCGTTTCGACAATTTCACGACGCCTGACCAGAGCTATCACGGCCTAGTCTATGCCGACCTCGGCGCTCCCGCCTTTATCCTCAAGGCGCGCGTGCAGGTGTTGCGCGACATCGGCGCCTGCCAGTCGCCCATGAACAGCTGGCTGACGCTGCAAGGCATCGAGACGCTAAGCCTGCGTATGGATCGACACGTGCGCAATACGGAAGCGGTCGCCAGCCA
>JASGTU010000328.1 GCA_030058085.1 Chloroflexota bacterium | reverse complement strand
GAAGACCCAGCCATTCTGGCCCTGGAAATCGATCTGCCACCAGTTGCCGGCGTCATTTCTGCCGGTGACGACGTAACGTTCACCGGCGGAAGCCGCGCCTATGATGTTGTAGTTGGTGCCGGGGCCGCCGCGCACGTTCATGTTGGTGTTGATGATGACCTCTGCCGCAGGCGTCGGGGTGGGCGGCGGCGGGGGCGGCGGGGTGTCGGTGGGCGTTGGTTCGGCAGGCGGCAGTTCCTCGACGACCGCTTCAGCCGGCGGCTGTTCGACGGCCGGGTCAGCCGGAAGCGGCGGGCCTTCCGGCGTCGGCGTAAAGGTGGGCGCGGGGGCGCGCGTGGGGACCGGCGGGGCTGCGGACGGCCCGCATGCGCCCAGCAACAGGGCCAGAAGTAGGCTAATGCCGATCAGGGGGCCAATGGTCAATTTGCTGCGCATATAGCGGCGCTCCCGAAAATGTTGCAAGGCGAGAGGTTCCAAGCCGGCGGTTCAATTGTCCAGGGAGTCAAGGCGTCCTCTCGCGGCTTCAGCGAACTACGCCGGCAGGGCGGCTGCCGGGCGACGACGCTGCGCCTGTCTTATCTGCCCGGCTGCGGCTTATGTGACTCGAGTATAGCACATCGCCAATAGTACGCTCAAACCTTCGGCTGAGTTCCGCTCAGTCGCGTTGCTGCCGGCCGCGGCCTTTGGGGCGCGGGGCGACGCTTGGTTCGTCCTTGAGGCGCGTACGCCGATAGCTGGGGATGTCGAGCGCGCAGAACTGGCCGCGTGTGACGTCCAACATGCGCGTGCGCAGCCACGGTTCGATTTCATTGGCGGCCTGGGTGGTGGTGATCACGGTGGGCAACAGCGCGTTGTAGCGGTAGTTGAGAAGTTGGAACAACTTCTCTCTCGCCCAGGGTGTGGCGCTCTCTGTGCCCAGATCGTCGAGCACCAGGCAGGGGACGCGCTTGATCTCGTCGAAGCGACGGTCGTAGGAGGTATTGGCATTGGGGCTGAAAGCGGCGCGCAGGTGATCGAGCAGATCGGGGACGACGACGAACATGACGCTGTTGGGCGATGTAGAGACCACATAGTTGGCGATGGCCGCGGCCAGGTGTGTCTTGCCGGCGCCGCTGCGACCGGATAGCGTCAGCCACCCGCGTGGTTCGCGGGCGAATTCCTCGCAGACGGCATAGACTGTGCGTAAGGTGATCTGGTCTTCGCCGGAGAGATCGGGGCGCCGGATGTCGAAATTCTCGAGCGTCTGCTCGCGGTGGAAGCCAAGCGTGCTCAACTCGCTTTGGCCCGGGTTCTGACCGCTGCGGAAGTCCGGGGCGAGGATTGTGTAATGACTGACGATGCTGGGGTCCATCAGGCGGCTGCGGATGCGCGGGTCGAGGTCTTCCAGCCGTTGGTTCGTGGTGATGACGGTGGCAAGCCGGGCGTTGTAGCGGTAGTTGAGCAGTTGGAACAGCTTCTCCTGCGCCCAGGGGGTGCTGCTCTGCGCGCCCAGGTCGTCCAGGATCAGCAGCGGGGCTGTGCGCACCTGCTCGAACAGGTTGTCGTAGGTGATCGTGCTGTGCGGGTTGAAGGCGGCGCGCAGGTGGTCGAGCAGGTCGGGCACAACCATAAAGAGCGCGGGTTCGCCCATGGCTAGGCGGGCATTGGCGATGGATGCGGCCAAGTGCGTCTTGCCGCAGCCATAGGCGCCGCTGAGCAGGAGCCATCCGTCGGGCGACTCGGCAAAGAAGATGCAGGTTTCGAGGGCGCGCCGCAGGTTGTAAGCTTTGTCAGGGGTCAGGTGAGTCGGTTCAGCGATGAAGGTGTCGAAGGTCAGCCGCACGAGCGTGTCGACGTTGCTGATCGTGTGCAGCGCGGCAAGGCGGCGCTGCACACGATCTTTTTCGCGGCAGCGGCAGGGCAGGGCTTTGCCGAAATCGGGATGCCCGACCGGTACATCCGCCAGTACATAGCCTGTGCCGCCGCAGATAGGGCAGACGTCGGAGGCTGCGCCGGCCGCGTGCAAACTCGGGCGAGCGACGGGCGGTGACGGCTGCGCCGGTTGGCTGGGCGCAGGCGGCTGTGCTTCGTCGTCGGGCGAGAAGCCGGCGGTCGGAAGGGTCATGTCTGCGCCTGGTTCGCCATAGCGTTCGTCATCGTACAGCCCGGGTGCGGGTGCGAGCGGCTCATCAGCCGACGATGATGTCCGAGTATTCGTCGGGCTTGTAGTTTTTTCGCCGGCTGTCCGTAGAATGTCCGCCAGACTCTTCATACTGGTCTCCATCTCTGCCTTCCGTTTCCCAACGCCGGAGGATGTTCTGGATATAGCGCAGGTGCCGCTTATTGCGACTGACTGCGATCTCGACGGCGTCGACAATCCATTCGGGCGCGTAGGTCTTTTCCATATCGCGCAATTGGTCTGCAATCAGCGGAGTCAATACGCCGATGTTCTGCTCGTATAGCTGGAAGATGTTGGAACGCTTGACGCGCAGTCGCGCTTCGTCAGGGATGACCGGCTGTAGTTCGGCTACGCGCCCTTGGCGCACCAAGGCTAGCGCCTGGCGTCCTTTGACGGTGTTGAGGAAGTACCAGTCTTCCGCCGTCTCGGCTTCGGCATCTTCGCCTGCGCCCGGCTCCGGGCCGGTGATGATTTCCAGGCGGAGCAGGGTGTTGCGGGCGACGCAACGCTCCAGCGCGTCTTCGAGGGCGACGGCGGGCGGACGCAGGTCTTTTTCGAGGTTGAGGCCGGTGAGCAGGACGGCGTCGCCGCGCAGGTCGTCCCCGCGGATATAGCGCAGATCGCCGCTCTGCTCGTTGAGCAGCCAGAGGCAGTGCAGCGTCAGCTTTAGCTCCGCCAGGTCGTCGATCTGCGGGAGCAAGTCCGAGAAGAACAGGTCTGGTATGATGACCGGCTTCATTTTCACATCGGGGAAGCCGATGAAGCCTGTGGTATTGGGCGTCATAGTTGTTTCTCACAGCGCCGGCATAGGCGGCGGATTTAATAATCCAGCGCGGTGCGCTGAATCTCCAGGTCGCGAAATTGGGTAAGCTCCTTGCGGAAGAACAGGCTGACCGTACCCGTCGAGCCGTGACGATGTTTGGCGACGAGCACATCGGCGATGTTCTGCCGGTCGGTGTCTTCGACGTAGTAGTCTTCGCGGTAGATAAATAATACCACATCCGCGTCCTGTTCGATGCTGCCGGACTCGCGCAAGTCGGAGAGCATGGGGCGTTTGTCGGCGCGGCTTTCCACGGCGCGGCTGAGCTGGCTGAGGGCGATGACAGGGACGTTGAGTTCGCGCGCCAGCGCCTTGAGCGAGCGGCTGATGTAGCTGATCTCCTGCTGGCGGTTTTCCGGGCGAGAGCCGGACTGCCCGCTCATGAGCTGCATGTAGTCGATCAGGATCAGGTCGATGCCGTGTTCGGCATAGAGCCGCCGCGCTTTGGTGCGGATTTCGGTGACGCTGGCGGCGGGCGTGTCGTCGATGAAGATCGACGTGGCGGACAACTGGTTGGCGGCTTCCATGAGGATGGTCCACTCCTCTTCCGCCACATCGCCCAGGCGCAGGCGGTGGCTGTCGATGCCGGTCTCCATCGAGAGCAGGCGCTGCACGAGCTGTTCGTTGCTCATCTCCAGGCTGAAGACGGCGACGTGGGCGTTGTAGTGGCGCGCAGCGTTCTGCGCGACGCTGAGGCCCAACGAGGTTTTACCCATGCCGGGGCGTCCGGCCAGGATGATGAGGTCGCTTTGCTGGAAGCCGCCCAACAGCTTGTCGAGCATGGTGAAGCCGGTGGGGACGCCCATCAGGTGGTCGCGGTTGCGGGTGAGGAAGCCGATGCGCTCGACCACGTCGGTCATAATGGCGCGGATGGGGACGAGGTCGCGGTGGATGCGGCTTTCGCTCACGCCGAAGATGATCTGCTCGGCGCGGTCCACGACTTCGTCGACGTCCTGGCTTTCGTCATAGGCCAGTTCGGCCACCTTGCCGGCGGCGGAGATGAGGCGGCGCAGCACCGCGGTGCGCTCGACGATGCGGGCGTAGTGGTCCACGTAGACCGCAGTCGGCGAGGCGGCGATCAGGTCGGTGATGTAGGCGGGGCCGCCGACTTCTTCGAGATGGCCGTTGCGCTCCAGTTCGTCGACCAGGGTGACGAAGTCGACGGGCTCGTGGCGTTCGTTCAGGCTGAAGATGGCCTCGTAGATCAGCGCGTGGCGCGGCCGGTAGAAGTCGGCGCCGCGCAGGAAGTTGGCCACCTTGATGATGGCGTCCGGGTCGATGAGCAGCGCGCCGATCACGGCGCGTTCAGCTTCGTAGTTAGAGGGAATATTCTTGGCCGGGGCGTCATACGGCTCGTTTGCGCCGTTCTCATAGCTGTTGTCGTAGCCGTTTTCGTAGTCGATGTCCATCATGGTTCCCTCATGGCTTCCTGTGACCGGATGTGTACAGATCTGTGGAAAAGGCGTGTAAAGCCTGGGGAGAAGCTCCTTTAGCGTAAAAACGGCGAAGCTGCGCCTACGCAGCCCCGCCGTTCATCAAGCTGAACAGGATGGCAGATTCGGTTAGTTGCCCAGCAGGTTGTCCAGGTCCAGACCTTCCACGAAATCGGTGAAGACGCCGAGGTCCTCGTCGTGCGCCTTTTCACCCTCTTCGGGAGGCGTTTCCGGGCTTTCGTCAGAGGCGCCTTGCGTCAGGCTGATCTCCTCTTCCGGCAGCAGGCCGGCCTGATCCATCACCTCTTCGGCCACAAAGATGGGGGCGCTGACGCGCACGCTGAGCGCGATGGCGTCGCTCGGACGGCTGTCGATCTCGATGGTATCGCCGTCGACGTCGAGCACGATCTGCGCGTAGTAGGTGTTTTTCTCTAGTCCGTTGATGAGAATATGCAGCACCTCGCCGCCCAGCGTTTCGATCACGGTTTTGAGCAGGTCATGGGTAAGGGGCCGGGGGGCGTCGATGCCCTGGAGCTGCAACGTGATGGCGTCCGCCTCAAAGGGACCGATCCAGATCGGCAGGAAACGGGAGCCGTTTTCCTCCTTGAGGACGACGATGCGGTGTTGTGACATCAAACTGACGCGGATGCTGTCAATTGTCACTTCGATCATTCTGTACACTCTCCTGCTGCACTCTCTCCGGCTGGCCGGGACCGCTCGCTTCTATTGCAGCGGGGAAAGCAAGCGTCCGCAGGCCGGTAGGAGGGAGGCGCTCCTATCCGCCAACGCGTGAGGATTATAGCATAGGTTAAATGGCGTGCCAAGTAATTTTCGCCCGTCCGGGTAGAAGGTGCGGCGCAGCGTTCGGCGCGCGACTTGCGGATTCGTTGTGCGGATTTTGCAGATCGGAAGAGGTCGGGTATACTAGCGTACAGCATCGGGGCGTAGCGCAGCTCGGTAGCGCGCATCGTTCGGGTCGATGAGGTCGGAGGTTCAAATCCTCTCGCCCCGACTGCTTCCGGCGTCAACCTACTTATGGGTTGGCGCCGGTTTTTTTGTTTTGCCACCGCTCTAGAATACGGGGCGGATCACGCCGGCTAGGCCATAGACGCCCAGCACAGCAAAGGCCGTCACGACCACGGCGGCCAATACGGTACGCCCGCGTTCCGGCATCCAACTCCACAAGCCTAGCGCGAACAACGTGACGAGCGGCCCGGCGGCGGGGAAGAGCAGGCGGCCCTGATCCGTGCCCAGCGCCAGCAGCGAATAGCGCCAGATGCCCGCAGCCGTCAGCGCGACGGAGAGCGCCAGGAGGGCGACCGCTGCACGTTCGGACGGTCGCACGCGCGTGAACCAGAACTTGACCAAGCCCGCCAGGGCCAGAAGGCACGCGGCAGCCAGAAGCCAGTAGATCCATTCCGGCATGGGGATATGGCCGGCGCCGCCGAACTTGCCCCAGAAGGAACGGAACCAGCCCGATAATAGCCAGGTCGTGTCCGTCCAACTCCAGGGCGTAGTGCGCACGTCCACGGTCTGGCGGGTGAGCTCGAGGCCGAGCGGGTCGCCATAGAGTCGCCAGTTGCGCAGTAGCCAGGGCGATGCCGGCGCCAGGGCGAGGGCGGCGACGGCAAGCGAGGCGGTAGACCAGCGCCGCCAGGACGCGGCGGCGGCGCGCATCCAAGAAGCGGCGGTCGTGTCTCCTTTAGGGCGGCCCGCTGCCGCACCGAGCAGGACGGCGAGGAAGACGACAGGCCACAGCGCGACAGTGCTGACCTTGGCGAGCAGGCCCAGGCCCATGGCGAAGGGCGTCCACCAGCCGTGTGGCCAGCGGCTGTGCCCGCGCAGGATGGCGAGCGCGCCCCAGACCGTGAGCGCGCCCAGTAAGGCCGCGGCGTTGTCGTTGTTGATGCTGCCGCCGATGAAGGCGAATTCGGGGATGAAGGCCAGGATGCCTGCGGTGAAAAGGGCGATACCGGGGCGGGCGGGCAGAGCGGCGCGCGCCAGGCCATAGGTGGCGGCGACGGCGCCTGTACTCAGTAGGACGGACCAGAGGCGCGCCAGGCGAAAGGCAAACACGTCACCGCGCCACGACCAGTTTTCGCTTGGCGAGTGCACGAAGAAGTTGGGCGACCAGTTGGGGCCGGGCTGAAGGTTGACGCCGGGGTTTGGCTGCAGGAACAGGCCCAACTCGGAGCCGGCCAACGAGGCGACCGCGGCGGCTGTGCCGTGGTAGAGCGGCGGATGCTTGCTCTGCGTGACGTGCGGGCCGGTCGGCAGGGCGCGCTCGTTGGCGAGGTAGACGACGTAGGCCCAATGGTCTGCCTCGTCGGGCGCCTCGCCCAACGGGTTCCACGCGGCATAGGCGCCGGCGAGCAACGCGTGAGCGAGGAGCAATCCGATCAGAACCAGGCGCCGGGGGCCGCGTTCCATGCTAGGCCTCGGCGGCCTCGCTTTCCTCGGAATCCGAGTCGAGGGCGGCGGGTTCTTCCTTGAGCGAGCGCAGGTGCGGGAAGAGGATCACCTCGCGGATGGTGTCCTTGTCGGTCAGGAGCATGGCGAGGCGGTCGACGCCCATGCCGAAGCCGCCGGTGGGCGGCATGCCGTAGCTCAACGCCTCGATGTAGTCCTCGTCGATGGGGTGGGCTTCCTCGTCGCCGTGGCGCGCCCGGTAGTTCTCGTCGACGAAGCGCTGCAACTGGTCGATGGGGTCGTTGATCTCGCTGAAAGCGTTGCAAAGCTCCATGCCGGCGGCGAAGCCCTCGAACCGCTCCACTTGCAGCGGGTCGTCCAGGTCGCCTTTGGCGAGCGGGCTGACGTCGCGCGGGTAGTCGATGAGGAAAGTCGGCTGGATGAGGTTCGGCTCGACGTGGCGGGCGAGCAGGCTGTCGACCAGTTTGCCCCAATTGCTGTTGGGGTCCGGGTCGTGGCCGATGCCGCGCATGGCCTCCGCCAACGCTTCCGCTTCGGGATAGGCTTCGTAGTCGATGCCTGTGGCCTGACGGATGGCGTCGCGCAGGGTGAGCCGCCGCCAGGGCGGAGCGAGGTCGATTTCGTGGCCCTGATAGGTGATGGTTGTCCCGCCGGTGACTTCCTGGGCGACGAAGGCGACCATCTCTTCGGTGCGGCGCATGACGCCTTCGTAGTCGGTGTAGGCTTCGTAGAACTCGAGCTGCGTGAACTCGGGGTTGTGCTTGAAGCTGACGCCCTCGTTGCGGAAGTCGCGGCCGATCTCGTAGACGCGGTCGTAGCCGCCCACGATCAGCCGCTTGAGGTACAGCTCGAAGCTGATGCGCAGGTAGAGGTTCTGGTGAAGCTGGTTATGGTGCGTGACAAAGGGACGCGCCGCGGCGCCGCCGTAGATCGGCTGGAGAATGGGCGTCTCGACTTCGAGAAATCCTTCGCTGTCGAGGTAGCGGCGCAGCGCGGCCAGCGTCTTGGCGCGGGCGACGAACACATCGCGCACCTCGGGGTTGGCGAGCAGGTCGACATAGCGACGGCGGTAGCGCGTCTCGCGGTCGCGCACGCCATGCCACTTGTCGGGCATGGGCTTGAGCGCTTTGCTCAGGAACTGGACATCGGTCGCCTCGACGCTTTGCTCGCCCGTTTTCGTCGTAACGAGCGGGCCGGTGACGCCGACGAAATCGCCCAGGTCGACGTATTTTTTCCAGATGTCGTTGTACCAGCCGTCGGGCAGATTGTCGCGGCGCACGACGATCTGGATCTGACCGCTGCCGTCTTCCAGGTCGGCAAAGCTCATCTTGCCCATGATGCGGATGCGCTTGAGGCGTCCGCAGACGGAGACCGTAGCGCCGGGGTCGGAATCGCCGTCGAAGAGGGCGCGCGCCTGGGCGATGGTGTGCGTGCGGCGCACCCGGGCCGGGAACGGGTCGATGCCGGCGGCTTTGATCTGTTCGAGGTTGTGGAGCCGCGACTGTTCCTGGTCGGACAGGCGTTCCGGATCGAAGAGGTAGCGGGAAGATTCGGCCACGATTTATCGTCCTTTTTGCTGTGCGGGTTGGGCGAGGCTATTCGATCTTGAGAATCTCGAACACGATCTCGCCGCCGGGCGAGGCGACGGAGACACGGTCGCCCACGCGCTTGCCGAGCAAGGCTTGGCCTATGGGGCTGTGGTTGCTGATGCGGCCGGTCTTGGGGTCCGCTTCGGCTGTGCCGACGATGGTGTAGGTCTCATGGCTGGGGTAGCCGTCCTCGCGCACGGTGACGGTCCGGCCGATGGCGACCTCGTCGGCGGGCTGCTCGCTCTCTTGGATGACGACCGCGTTCTTGACGATGTTTTCCAACTCGCGGATGCGGCCTTCGAGGAAGCCCTGCACGGTCTTGGCCTCGTCGTAGCCGGCATTCTCGCTGATGTCACCTTCGGCCTTGGCTTCGGCGATCATCATGGCGACCTCATGCCGCCGCGTGTTGACAAGGTAGGAAAGCTCTTCCTTGATTTTGTCCAGCCCCTCTGCGGTCAAATATATCGGTTGGTTGTTGCTCATCACTTCGATTCTTTCTTACTCAGCGACGCCAGACGACGTCCGGGCATAGCGCCAGAACATGCGGCGGTTCGCTCTGGCGAAACGAACCGCTGTGAAACAAACGGAAGACAAGACGAGAACGTTTCATGCGACTCGTCTCTTGCATCTCGTCTGGGCGCTGTGGCGGCGAGGCCCGCGAAAAAGGGCCACGAAAAACACCGCCAAGCGGCGGCTCCAGACGCGCGATATGCCCCACAAAGCAATAGCCGACCAACGCCGATCGTACGCTCGAGGCGTACACGGCTGCGGTCGGTGCCTTTTGATGCTCCCCTAGAGTATAGCGCATTGCGCTGGAAGTGCAAAATCGGTTTTGGGCATTCCCCGCAGCGGGCATTATGATGTTGCCATGTAGCCGGCGCCTGCCAGTCTTCAACTAAGCCATATCGGACGTCCTATGCCGCCAGTAAATTCCGACCAAAGCCGCCCCGACGAGTTGATCGCCGTGTTGGACCGGTTCGCCCGGTTCTATGATGACGACTATCGCCACTATGCCGACGATATCGACTTGATCGTGAACATGGCTGAGGAGTGCGGCGACCCGATCTTGGAACTGGGCTGCGGCACGGGGCGGGTGATACTGCCCTTAGCCGAGGCCGGCCATAGGGTCGTGGGCGTCGACCTCAGCCCGGGGCTGCTGGCCGCGGCGCGCAGTAAACTGGACAGGCGACGCCTGCGCGGCACGGTCGAACTCGTCGAAGGCGACCTGCGCACGTTCGACCTGGCGGAGAAGTCGTTCTCGTTGGCGATCTGCACCACCAACACGCTCATGCATCTGACGACGCTCGAGGACCAAATGGCCGCGCTGCGCAATGTCTACCGGCATTTGGGCCGCGAGGGCTTGCTGCTGGTCGACGTGTTCAACCCGGACGCAGCCCGCCTGCTTGCCGTCAACGGCATGATGGAACTGGCGGATGAATGGGTTGACGACGCCAGTGGTGCGCATGTGCTGAAGTGGAGCGTTCGCACCGTCGACTTCGGCGAACAGCTACAGGACACGCTTTTCATCTACGAAGAGGTCGCGCCCGACGGCTCGGTGCGGCGCACGCACTGCCCGTTCCTGCTGCGCTTTCTGTGGCGCAGTGAGGCGGAGTTGATGCTGCGCCACTGCGGTTTCGAGGTAGGGGCGGTCTGGGGAGACTTCGACGGCGGCCCTTACGCAGCGGACAGCGAACATATTGTCTTGGTAGCCCGTAAACCCTAAATGGTCTGATCGCCCAATACGCACATTGTCATGTTGAGCATAGCGAAACATCTCTGCCTCTGGTACGACGAGATTCTTCAGCTCGCAGTCGCTCGCTTCAGAATGACAAATACTTGGCGATCAAACCACTAGACAGTGACGCGAGAGGATGCCACGATGCTCGATCAAGCCGCGCTTTCTCTGGAAACCACGCGTTCTCTCAACCGGCTGCTGCCCAACATCGAAGATCGCTTCGCCGGACGGATGGCTCCCGGCGAATGGGATGCGTTTGCGGAGCGGCTTCACCGGCATTTCCCCGACTTGTTCCGCCTGCTTCTGGGGTTGTACGGCGGGCGCTATGATTTCTTCTATCACCTGGAGCAGACCGTGGCCCTGGCTGCGCAGAGTTGGATCGACCGGCCCGCAGACTTGAAGGAGCTGGACGAGGCGCGCGACGCGGATCCGCTCTGGTTCCAGTCCGAAACGATGCTGGGCGGCGTCTGCTATGTGGACCTGTTCGCCGGGGACCTGACAGGGCTGTTCGACAAGATCCCCTATTTCCGCGAACTGGGCTTGACCTATCTGCACCTGATGCCGCTGTTTGACGCGCCGGAAGGGGAGAACGACGGCGGCTATGCCGTCAGCGATTACCGGCAGGTGGAGCCGTCATTGGGGACGATGGCAGACTTGCAGCGGCTGGCGCGGGCGCTGCGCGACGAGGGCATCAGTCTGGTCCTCGACTTCGTGTTCAACCATACGTCGGACGAACACCGCTGGGCGCAGAAAGCGCAGGCGGGCGATCCCGACTACGCGGATTATTACTTTCTGTTCCCCGACCGGCAGACGCCCGACGCATATGACCAGACGCTGCGCGAGATCTTCCCGGAGACGCGGCGCGGCTGCTTCACCTATCGCGCCGAGATCGACCGCTGGGTGTGGACGACGTTCAACAGCTTCCAGTGGGATTTGAACTACGCCAACCCGGCGGTCTTCCGCGATATGGCTGGCGAAATGCTGTTCCTCGCCAACGCCGGCGCCGAGGCGCTGCGGCTTGATGCGCTGGCGTTTACGTGGAAGCAGATGGGCACGAACAGCGAGAATTTGCCGCAGGCGCATCAACTGGTGCAGGCTTTCAACGCGCTGCTGCGCATCGCCGCGCCGGCGATGCTCTTCAAGTCCGAGGCGATCGTCCACCCGGACGAGGTCGCCAAGTACATCGGCCGCGGCGAGTGCCAGTTGTCGTACAATCCGCTGCTGATGGCGCTGCTGTGGAACAGCCTCGCCACGCGCGAGGTGCGGCTGCTGCGCCATTCGATGGGCTACCGTTTCCGCATTCCGGACGACTGCGCCTGGGTGAACTACGTGCGCTGCCACGACGACATCGGCTGGACGTTCGACGACGGTGACGCCGCGGCGTTGGGCATCAACGGCTACGACCATCGCCGCTTTCTGAATGAGTTCTATACCGGGCGCTTTGCGGGAAGTTTTGCCCGCGGGCTGCCCTTTCAGGAGAACCCGCGCACCGGCGACGCCCGCATTTCGGGCAGTCTGGCGTCGCTGGCCGGGCTGGAGCGCGCCTTGCTCGCCGGCAATGAGGCGGAGATAGAGTTGGCGGTCCGGCGTATTTGCCTGCTGCACGCCGTCATTCTCAGCATCGGCGGCATTCCGCTCATCTACCTGGGCGATGAGTTCGGCGTCATCAACGATTACGGCTATCGAGACGACCCGGCCAAGGCGGATGACAGTCGCTGGGTGCACCGCCCGCGCATCGATTGGGAGGAGGCGGAGAAGCGGCATCAACGGGATACGTTGCAGGGACGCATCTATAGCAGACTGCAGCACTTGATTGCGGTGCGTAAGGGGACGGCGGCCTTTGCCGGCGGGCGCATGGAGGTCGTGGACGTGGGCAATGACCATGTGTTCGGCTATGTGCGCAGCGCGCCGGCGGGTGAGGGCGCACAGCGCGTGCTGGCGCTGGCGAACTTCACGGAGACGGTTCAAGCCATCGACGCCAACGAGGTGCGGCTTTATGGGTTGGGCTACCGCTTTACCGATCTAGTGGCGGAGAAGGAGATTACGCTAGGCGAGGGCGAAGTGGCGCTGGAGCCGTATCAGGTGATGTGGCTGCTGGCGCGGGATGAGCGGTGAGGGGCGGGACGTAGGTTAGGCAATTGCGGGCGAATATGATGCGCCCATCCAGGAAGTCGCAAGCTTCCGGGATGGGCGTTTTCCGTTTAGGGGAATGCTGCTAGCACTCGCTGTAGCCGCAGACGTAGCATTTGCGGCAGCCTTCGATGTTGAGGAAGGCCGCTTCGCCGCATTCGGGGCAGATGTCGCCGATGACCCGCTCGCCGATGGGCAGGGCTAGTTGCTCTCCCTGAGGCTCTTCGTGCATTTCCGGAATGCCGCTCAGATGCTCGGCTAGCACCTGGGCGATGCCGTCGGGCAGGCTGAGCACGCGCTTGGCGCCGAAACCCAGCGGGCGGCCTCCGCCGATCCCCGCCATCTCGTCCAGCATCCAGCGTATTCGCTCCGAGGCCGGCAGGCTCCCCGGCATGCGCAGGATCAGGCTCATGAGCCGCCCGATCGCTTCGCTCACCGCGGAAACGTCACTTCCCGCCTTGCCCACGTTTAGGAACACTTCGAACGGCTCATCGCGCTCGTCGCTGTTCACGGTGATGTAGGCCGTGCCTAGCGGGGTATCTTTGCGATAGGTGATGCCCTTCAGCACCGAGGGGCGCGGCCGCTTTGTGCTGATCGGCTTGATGTCGCCGTTGTTTGTGCTCTGCGCCACGCCTCCGCCGGCCGCCGCGTGTCCGGGAGTGCTGCCGTTGGCTTGTGCAGCGTCTGTCTGGGCGCCGGCTGGGGCCCCGTCCGTCTTTTTCTCCCTGGTGGCTTTGGTCTCGAGTACGACTTGCTGGCGGCTGCCGGTGACGTAGACGGTCAGACCCTTGCAGCCCAACTCCCAGGCGAGTATGTAGGCCTGGGCGACGTCGTCCTCGGTGGCCGATTCGGGGAAGTTGCAGGTTTTGCTGATGCTGTTGTCGACGAATGCCTGGATAGCGGCCTGCATGCGCACGTGCTCTTCGGCGCTGATGTCGCTGCTGACGACGAAGGTGTGGCGGATCCACTCGGGCAGATCGGTCAAGTCTTGGCAACTGCCGTAGGCGGCTACGTACTGCTTGATCTCGTGGATGCGATGGCTGCTCAGGGCTGTGCCGTGGAGCGCTTCTTCGAAGAGCGGGCTTGTGTAGGTAAGTTCGACGTCCTGGTCGCCGTCGCGGAAGTGGCGCACATAGCCGAGCGCGAAGACCGGCTCGCAGCCGTAGCCCTCCAGCCCGCACACCGTGGCGATGGTGCCGGTAGGCGCAACGGTCGTCTGGGCGGCGTTGCGGATGCCGTGGCGGCGGATGCCGTCGACGATGTTGGACCAGTCAAGTTCAGGGCGCTGCCAGTCGCGGCTGTAGGGGAAAAGCGGCTTCGGCGGCTGCCACGCCATGCCGTTGGGCTGTTCGGCGTCGTAGATGCTGCCGCGGAAGGCCAGGAACGGGCCGCGCTCCTCTGCTAGGGCTATGCTCTTCTGCATGGCTTGGAAGCGCACAAACTCCATGATCTGGGCGGCGAACTCCTGTCCCTCTTCGCTGCCGTAGCGGATGCCGAGCTTGTACATCATGTCGCCCAGGCCCATGATGCCGAGGCCGATGCGACGGGCGCGGAAAGCGGCTTCGGCCACATCGGGGATGACGGGCACATAGGCATTGGCGCTGACGACGTTGTCGAGGAAATGGACGCTTTCTTCGACGGTACGGCGCAGTCCCTCCCAGTCGACGCGAGGGACGCCCTCGGCATCGACCGTGGTGTGCACGCCCAGGTTGATGGAGCCGAGGCAGCAGTTCTCATAGGGGCCAAGCCACTGTTCGCCACAGGGATTGGTGGCTTCGAGGTCGTAGAGGTGCGGGACCGGGTTGCTGCGGTTGGCTGCGTCGATGAAGAGCGCGCCGGGTTCGCCGTTGTGGTGCGCGAAGCGGATGATCTTGGCGAAGAGGTCACGGGCGCGCACGGTTTTCCACACGGCGCCGTCGCGCGGGTTGCGCAGGTCGAAATCGGCGTCGTCGCGCACGGCCTGCATGAATTCGTCGGTGATGGCGACGGAGATGTTGAAGTTGGTGATGGCGCCTTCGACGGCTTTGCACTCGATGAATTCCTCGATGTCGGGATGATCGACGCGCAGCACGCCCATGTTGGCCCCGCGTCGCGTGCCGCCCTGGGCGATTTCGCCGAAGGCCTGGTCGTAGACGCGCAAAAAGCCGACGGGGCCGGTCGCCCGGCCTGATGAGGTGTGCACGACGTCGCCCTTGGGGCGCAAACGGCTGAAGGCGAAGCCGTTGCCGCCGCCGGTCTGCTGGATGAGCGCGGCGACGCGCAGGGTGCTGAAGATGCCGTCGCCCGATTTGCCCATGTCGTCGGCGATGGGCAGCACGAAACAGGCGGCGAGTTGCCCCAGCGGGGTGCCGGCGCCGGTGAAGGTGGGGCTGTTGGGGAAGAAGCGGTATTGCGACAGCAGATCGTAGAAGGCTCGTGCGGTCTGCGCGCTGTCGCGGCCGTGCTGGTCTTCGACCGCGGCGACGTGATAGGCCACGCGATAGAACATGCCCGCGGGCGTTTCGAGCAGAGCGCCGTCCAGGTCGCGGCGCAGGTAGCGGCGCTCCAGCACCTTGCGGCTGTTGTCCGTCAGCCGGATGGCGTCATCGTCGACGTAGTCGGGCGGGTTGATGTAGGTGCGTTCGCCCCGTACGTTTTCGATGACGGTGTGAGCGCCGGGCGCTGTTGCGGCTGGTTGAGCCATGAATCTATCCCTCCAGTTCCGAAATGTCCGAGTTATCTGTCTTGCCTAAGAAAAAAAACACGCGGCCGAAGCGAACGTTCCGGCTCGGCCACTGGGAGTTGACACGGGCGGCGCACGGGGGCGCCTGGCGAGCGGTCAGCGACGATGGGCGGGCTGGTTCAACATCATCGGCCCATGAGACGGTCTATCTCCGCCCGGAGATCGTTGAGGTCGTTTATGTTGAGGTAGACGCTGGCAAAGCGAATGTACGCGACCTGGTCCATTTGCGCGAGATGGTCCAGAACGAGGTTGCCAATGACGCTGCTGGGCACTTCGGCGCGGCCGAGGGCGAAAAGCGCCTCTTCGATCTGGACGACAACATGCTCTAGGGCGGCGCTGCTGATGGGGCGCTTGACCGAAGCGATCTGGATGCCGGAGAGCACTTTCTGGCGGTCGAACGGTTCACGGCGACCGTCACTTTTGACGACGAGCAGGTTGGCGGAAATGTGCTCGTAGGTTGTGAAGCGCTGGCCACAGTGGTCGCAGCGGCGGCGGCGGCGAATGTCCTCGCCCGCCTCGCGCGTGTCGATTACCCGATGGGATGTGTGACCGCAATGGGGACATCGCATCGCCCAAGCGTCCTTGTTGCTAGAAGCTACTTGTCAATAATGCTTGCGAATTATGTCTTGTATATTGTGTAGGCGATACGAGAACGTACTATATCTAGTTGCCTACGGTCGCGAAGTATAGCACAGTTGGCGGGGGCCTGCAAATACGCAAAACAGGCGTTCTATAGGGGAAGGGCGTGTTTGCGCCGTGATCTGGGGGGAGAAGACGGAAATTTTAAGGTTATGATCGCGGGCCGGCGCAATATAGCGGGCGGACACGTCCTGTGTCCGCCCGCGAAGGAGCAGTTGGCGATGAGGCGACGCCGGATCTTCCGGGAGATCGACGTCGCCGCAAACGGGCGGCTAGCGCCCGTTCGAGCGCGAGCGGCGTAAGAAGGAAGGGATATCCAGGTCTTCCCGCTCAAATGTGCGCACTTTGTATTCGGACGAAGAGGGTTGTTGCGGCGGCTGCGGCGGCTGTTGTTGCGGCTGCTGCTGGCTGCGCGCCTCGAAACCGCGCTGCGCATATTTCAGCGTAGGCGATTCCTCCGGCTTGTCGAAACCGGTGGCGATGACCGTGAGGTGGATTTCGTCCTTCATGTTGGGGTCGATCACGGCGCCGAAGATGATGTTGGATTCCGGGTGGGCATTGGCGCGGATCAACTCGGCGGCCTCGTTGACTTCGAACAGGCTGAGGTCGTCGCCGCCCTTGATGTTGAAGAGAATGGCGCGCGCCCCGTCGATGGAGACGTCGAGCAGCGCGCTGTGAATGGCCTGCTTGGCGGCCTGCTCGGCACGGCCTTCGCCGCTGCCCTTGCCGATCGCCATCAACGCCGCGCCGCCGTCCAACATGACGGAGCGAACGTCGGCAAAGTCCAAGTTGATGAGGCCGGGGATGGTGATCAGTTCGCTGATACCCTGGATGCCCTGGCGTAGGACGTCGTCAGCCATGCCGAAGGCTTGGTTGATGCTCAGTTTCTTATCCACGATCTGCAAGAGGCGATCGTTGGGAATGGCAATGAGCGTGTCTACGTCATGGGCCAACTGCTCCAGAGCGGATTCCGCGGAGCGGCGGCGTTGGCTGCCTTCGAAGGTGAAGGGCCGCGTGACCACGCCGATGGTGAGCGCGCCCAGTTCGCGCGCCACCGAGGCGATGACGGGCGAGGCGCCGGAGCCGGTGCCGCCGCCCATGCCGGCGGTCACGAAAACCATGTCGGCGCCCTCGAGCATTTCTTTGATTTCCTCGCGGCTTTCGTCCGCCGCGCGCTGGCCGATCTCGGGGTTGCCGCCGGAGCCGAGGCCCTTGGTCAGTTTGTCGCCGATGCGCAGCCGCTGCGGGGCATTGGAGAGCATCAGCGCTTGCGCGTCCGTGTTGACGGAGATGAACTCTACGCCCTGAATCCCTTCTTCGATCATACGATTTACGGCATTTTGCCCGCCGCCGCCGACTCCGACCACCTTGATCTTGGCGAAGTTGTCGACGAACTGGGGCTGTTGGGTATTGCGCGCCATTGTCTGCTCCTTCTCTGAACCGGTACTACCGTCTGACGAGTGCATGATGATGCGGTCTTGCCTCTCTGTCCTAATTACTGCGTCTTGCCTTTGTCGCGCCCGCCCGGCAAAGGCAAGGTCTATGGGACCCCCAATAACGAAACGCCTGGATTGAATCAATCTAACATGATCGCTGCGCTTTGTCTACCCGGGCAATAAATTCTTGAGCCACTGCATGACGTTGCCCACCCAAACGCTGTGGTTGCCGGCCTGGTCGGCGGCAAAGCGGCGGTGCACGGCGCGGGCATCTTCGTGCAGGCCCCAGAGCAAAAGCCCGACGCTGGTCGAATAGGCGGGCGTCTGCAAGCTGCGGTTGAGGCCGGTGATGGGCAGGCGCCCCGAAGGCGTGCCGATGCGCACGGGCATGCCCAGCACACGGCGGCCCAGTTCGGTCATGCCGGGCAGTTGGCTGGCGCCGCCGGTCAGGACGACGCCGGCGGGCATGTGGTCGTAGTAGCCGCTGTCTTCGAGTTTTTCGCCGATGATCTCAAAGATCTCCGTGGCGCGCGCTTCGAGGATTTCGCTGATGAAGCGGCGGCTGAAGCTAAGCTCGGATTTTTCGCCGAAGACCGAGGCCCAGACTTTTTCGTCTTCGGCTACGCGCTCCGGCAATACGCTGCCGTAGCGCAGCTTCAGTTCTTCCGCGGTCTCGAAGGGAGCGTGTAGGCCGACGGCGACGTCGTTTGTGAGGTGGTTGCCGCCCATGTCCAGGATCACGGTGTGGCAGAGGCCGTCCTCCACGAAGATGGCGATGTCGGTGGTGCCGCCGCCCATGTCGACCACGGCGACGCCCATGCGCCGCTCTTCGGGGCGCAGCACAGCTTCGTTGGCGGCGAGCGGCTCCAGCACCAACTCGTCGATGTCGATGTTCTGCGCCAAGACGCACTGCGTGAGGTTAGTGACCGCGGTCGTGCTGCCCGTGACGATGTGGGCGTCGACCTCTAGGCGATAGGCGCTCATGCCGAGCGGCTGCTGCACTTCGCTTTGGCCGTCGACGGTCCACTGCCGGGCGATGGTGTGGATGATCTCCTGGTTTTGCGGCAGCGCCACGGCGCGAGCGCCCTCGAGCGCACGCTGCATGTCTTGGCCTGTGACGCCGCTGCGCGCGTCGACCGGGCTGACGCCCTTGCTGTTCAGGGTGGTGATGTGGCTGCCGGCAATGCCGACGTAGGCGCTCAGGATGTGCTCGCCCGAATCCTGTTCGCACTTTTCTACCGCTTCGCCTACGCTGGCGATGGCTTCTCCTACGTTGATGACGACCCCGCGACGGATGCCCCGGCTAGGCGTTTGGCCCTGCCCCAAAACGTGCAGCGCCAGGCGTCCCAGGCTGTCATGTGTGACTGCGGCGGTAAGCGCGCAGATCTTGGTGGTGCCGATATCAATTGCCGAAATGAATTCTTGCACGGATATTCCTCAGTCGGACAAAACGGCGAGCCAACTGGCTCTTGGCAGAAAAGCCCTAGCGAAAATAGGGACGGTGAACGTAACGCACGTCGACGATCTGCGGCGACTCTTCGAGCGAGGCGAGGGCTAAACGCGCCGCCGCCAGGTTCTCCATTTTGCTCTCCGTGTTGGCGCCGTCGCCCCAATATACCCAGATGTCGTGTCCGGGCATGGGGAAGTTTAGGCCCACGCCCCGATTATAGCGAACTTTGTTGTTTAGCGCAGGCATTTGCCCCATCAACGCCAGCGCGCTGTCGAGCACGTCTGCGTCCACTGCGCGCGTATCGCGACCGACCGCCTGCGCCTCACCCAGGATGTCGATGATCTGGGGCAGCGCCGGGTCGGTCGGCCCGGCAGCAGGCAGGGCTGCGCCGCCGGCGGTCAGCCACAGCGTCTCGTCCTTGGTGACCCACAGCGCGACCGGGTAGGTCTCGACAACGTCGACTGTGACCTGGGCGGGCAGGCGGATATTGACGGTTGCGTCCGCTACGTAGGGATGGTCCAAGAGTTGGTTGCGGATGTGGCTGGTTGTCAGCCACAGGGTATTCCACCCCTCGACCTCGCTCTGGCGATACAACTCTGCCGAGTCAAGGTAGGTCAGGTTGCGGAACTGCACATCTTCGGCATAAACGAACCAGTCGTCGTCGACGTGGATCAGGGCCAGCGCGGCGACGGCGGCGACGACGAGCAGCGCGCTGACGATCTTGCTGGGATGCCAGCCGCTGCCGAGGGCGACGCGCGTGATGCCCGCGGCGCTGGGCAGTCGCTCGCCGATTTCGAGACGGGCGATGGCGGATTCGAAGCGGCGCATCCCGCGCTTAACCGTGCGCCTGCGGCCTGCGGCGGGGCGATTGCGCGCCGTCGCCGCGGTGCGGGGGATGCTGACTGAATGGACAGCCGAGCCGGACTGCCTCGCTTTGGTGTTCTTTGACCGATCTCTTGCACCGAATGCCATTGCTTCCGCTCTCGTATGCGCTTATTTACTGCGCTTAGTGCGTCGTCTGATTCTGCTGTTTGTCTTCGTAACGCTCCAGCGCCAACTGGACGAGCCGGTCGACCAGTTCGGCGTAGCTGATGCCGCTGGCTTCCCACAGTTTGGGGTACATGCTGATGCGCGTGAAGCCGGGCATGGTGTTCAGTTCGTTCAGATAGAGCAAGCCGCTGCGGTCGTCGAGCAAGAAGTCGACGCGCGCCAGGCCGGACCCGTCGATGGCGCGGAAAGCGCGCATGGCGACTTCCTGCACCTCGGCTGTCAACTCAGGGTTAAGCGGCGCCGGGATGAGCAACTGGCTGGTGTCGTCGAGGTATTTGGCCGAATAGTCGTAGAACTCGGCGCCGGGGATGATCTCTCCGGGCACGCTGGCGATGACCTCGTCGTTGCCCAGCACGCTGATTTCGATCTCTCTGGCATTGGGTACGGCTTGCTCGACGAGGACCTTGCGGTCGTAGCGGCAGGCGAGGTCGATGGCATCGCCCAACTCGGCGCGGGTGCGCGCTTTGCTAACGCCAACGCTGCTGCCCATGTTGGCCGGCTTGACGAAGAGCGGGTAGCTCACCTCGTTCTCGACGCCGGCAATAGCTTCGTTGGGCTCGCGCTGCCAGGCTTTGCGCATCACCACGCAGGCGGGCGTCTGCCTGATGCCCGCGGCGGTGAAGATCTGCCGCACCACGGCTTTGTCCATGCCGACGGCGCTGCCGAGCACACCGCAGCCCACATAGGGGATGTTCGCCATCTCCAAAAGGCCTTGCACCGTCCCGTCTTCTCCGAAGGGACCGTGCAGGACTGGAAAGATCACGTCGATGTCGGGCAGTTGCTGCCCGCTTGTGGGGCGCGGAAGCAGCGCCCACTTGTCCGTTTCGGAGGCGTCGACATCTGCCTTTTCCTCCACGGCGACAGGGTCGGAGGGAGCGGGGGCGTCGCCGTTGGTTGCGAAAGTGAGCCGGCGCATCGGGTCGCCGGCTGTCAGCCAGCGTCCGTGCGGGGTGATGCCGATGGGGACGACGGTATGACCGGCTTTTTGCAGCGCGTCGATGACGTTGCCCGCGCTGGATAGACTGACTTCGTGTTCGCTGCTGCGACCGCCGAATATGACGCCGATGCGCAGCGATCTTCTTGGATTCATGCCGTTTGCCATTCTCCGGCGAGTTGTATTTCCGGTTCAAGGGTCACGCCGCAGAGCTTTTGCACGACGTCTTGGACGTGATGTACTAACGCCAGGAAGTCGGCAGCGGTTGCACTCCCGGCGCCGCCTGGGTTGATCAGGAAATTGGCGTGCCGCCGGCTGACTTGCACCCCGCCGACCTGTGCACCCTTCAGCCCCGCTTGTTCGATCAGGCGGCCTGCGTGATCGCCCGGCGGGTTCATAAAGGTGCTGCCGAGGCTCGGCTCGACCGGCTGCGTGCGGCGGCGATGCGCTAGGTTAGCGTCGGCGCGGGCGCGGATGGCGTCGTTGTCGCCAGGCTGAAGGCGAAAGGCGGCGCTGATCACCGCCGGCTTGAAGCCGGCCTGCAGCGGGCGAAGCCGTTTCAGCGCGCTGCTGCGATAGCCGTAGCGCAAATCGGCCGCGGTCCAGGTGCGAAGCGCGCCGTCAGCGTCGATTGCCTGGGCTGCAATCAGGTTGTCTTTGACCTCGCTGCCGTGGGCGCCGGCGTTGCCTACGACGGCGCCGCCCACCGTGCCCGGCACGCTGACGGCCCATTCCAAGCCGGAAAGCGCCTGGCGCGCGGTGCGCCGGGCTAACCCCGCCAGCGCCGCGCCGCTCTCCGCCGAGACGGAGACGCCGGCTCCGTCCGCAGCGGCAATGGGCTGCTCAATGGCGCGGCAGCGGTTGTAGATCACCAGGCCGCGCACGCCGGCATCGCTGATCAGGATGTTGCTGCCGCCGCCGAGCACGAAATAGGGCAGGCGAACCGACTGCGCCCAGCGCACAAGCGCCGTGAACTGGGCGGTTGTGCTGACCGTTGCGAAGTACTCCGCCGGCCCGCCGATCTTGATCGTCGTATGCGGCGCCAGGCTGACTTGCCGCTCGACGCGGATGCCGTATGCCTCCAAAGGCGAAAAGTCGATCTGATGACCCTCGTTTTCGATATTGTTATCTACAGCAAATTCTGTGTTAGTCGTCATGATTCGCTGCGCGGCAGCAATAGCGCGCCGCTTAGCCGTCCTTCTCATCCGCCTGTAGTTTCGCCAGCAGAATTTCGCCGGCCTTGTAGCCGTCGCCTGCGCCCAGCGTTATGACGATGTCGCCCGCTTGCGTGTGTGCAGCCAGGTAATCGGCGCACTCGCACAGGCCGGCAATGTAGCGGATAGCGGGGTGGGGGCTGGCGGCGACCAGCTCAGCGGAACTGACGCTGCCGTCATCGACCTCGCGTGCGGCAAAGATGTCGGTGACGATCACCTGGTCGGCGTGATCGAAGCTGTCGCCCATGCGGTAGAGCATGCGTTCCGTGCGGCTGAAGGTGTGCGGCTGGAACACGGCCCAAATGCGCCGGTCGGGAAAGCGTTGGCGCGCGGCAGCCAGCGTCGCCATGATTTCGGTCGGATGGTGGGCGTAGTCGTCGAAGACCTGTACGCCTGCGGCCTCGCCTTTGGCCTCGAAGCGGCGGGCGACGCCCGTATAGCGCGCCAGGCTGCCCATCGCCTGCTCCAGAGGCACATTGCACCAACTGCTTACTGCCAAGGCGGCGAGGGCGTTACGGATGTTGTGTACGCCGGGCACGCTCAGGCGCAGTCGCCCGGCAGGGGCGTGCCACCAAACGAGATCCGCCGCGCTCGTGTCGCAGTCCTGCATGGGCCGCAGAACGGCGCGCATGTCCGCAGCTTCATTCAGGCCGTAGGTGATCCAGCGCGGGCCGCGCGAATAGGTGTAGCTGCGCAACGTCTCTGCGCCTTCGTCGTCGCTGCACGAGATGACGAGGCCGCCGCGTTCCACGCGGTCGATGAACTGCATGAAGGCCTTGCGGAAACTGGACGGGGTGGGGTAGCAGTCCGGGTGGTCCCACTCGACATTGGTGATGACGGCAACTGCCGGTTCCAGGCCGAGGAACATATGATCGTACTCGTCCGCTTCGATAACGAAGTGCGTGCCGCTTCCGGCGGCGGCGTTGCCCAGGCCCGGCAAGTTGGCGCCGACGATGAAGCCCGGGTCGAGGCCGGCCGCGCGCAACACCTGAATGATCATGGCGGTGGTGGTGCTTTTGCCGTGCGTCCCGGCGACGGCGATGACCTGACGGCCTTGCAGCAGAGCGGGCAGGAAGTCGGTGCGCTTGACGACCGGCAGACCAAGCTGCCGGGCCGCAGCCAGTTCTGGGTTGTCATCGTGGACGGCGCTGCTGATCAGCACGACGTGCGGGCGCTGGTCCGCGGGTTGCTCGAGAAGGTTGGCGGCAACTTGCTGTGGGAATATCTGTGCGCCGTGTTGGGCGAGATGAGCGGTGACCGGGCCGGCCTGCATGTCGCTGCCGCTGACGGCTAGGCCCATTTCGAGCAGGACGCGGGCGATGGCGCTGAGGCCCGCTCCGCCGATGCCGATGAGGTGGACGCGCAGCGACGGGTCGCGTCTGCCGAGGCGTTCGCGCCAATCGCCGGGCTTGGTTTGGTTCACAGTGCGTTCGGTCTGCATATTACGAAAATGCGCCTCTCAGCGGGCGTCGCGGCCCTAGCCTCGTACACGGATGATGAGCAGGATGGCAACCGGAATGATCCAATAGACTGGGTTGTCCTCGAATAGAGAGGGCGGCAGAAAGGCGATCATGGCCTGCGCCGCCTCGGTAAATTCACTTTGGAAAGGCTGGAAGAACGGGTAGCCGTACGCTTCTTGGTAGTACCACAGCGTTCCGGCGATCAGATAGCCGTTGATGATGCCGACCAGCAAGCTGAGCAACAGGCCTTGCGGCGGCGGAGCGGGGTGACCGCCGAAGGTGAGCGTGCGCCCCGCATAGCCGGTGAAGACGATCGCCACGAAGACAATGGTATAGAACAAGCTGAGAAATAGCTCCGGTCCTGCGCCTTCTTCGGATCCGAACGCGCCCTGGGCGGTTGCGCCGAGGGCGGCGTCGACCGGTTCCTTGAAGAAGGTCAGGATAAAGAGCGCGACCAGGATGATCAAGGTCGAGCCTAGCTCTTTGACATAGCCGCGCGCCAAGCCGATCAGGACGACGATGATGCCGATAGTCAAATAGAGAATTTCAATCGGTCCCATACAGGTTCTACGGTCTCCGGGTTTCGGATTGCGTCACGATTTGGCCTTGGCGCCGCCGCGGATCGACATAGCGGCGATGACCAAGATGCCTGTCAGCAAGATGAGGATGCCGACCGAGCCGAGCGGTGCGATCAAGCCCCAGAAGGCGACGATGACGTCCCAAAGGAGACTCACGCCCCGGCCCATCATCGCCAGCAGGTCGAGGCCGGCATCCAAATCGGCCGATGCTTCTCCGTCGGGTGAGAAAAGCGCGTCAAGGCTGGGCAGGAAAACCATGGCGAAGAAGAAACCGTTGAGCACGCCCAGGATGATAGACCAACCGTTCTTTTCGCTCTTTTTGTCTGGGATGATCCAGCCGGTTGCTAGGTAGGCGACGACTAAGACCACGACCCACACGACATAGAGGAAGGCGTCCCGCGTGTCTGCGCCGACAAGTTCGGGCGCGCTGGCGAGTGCGGCGAAGGCTTCATCTGCGCTGCCCGTGAAGCCGCCGTCGAAGGCGAATTGCAGGCCCGCGGCGATAAGGTTTGCCATCGCCACGACGATGTCTCCGCTCTGGTCGAGCAGGAGCCAGCTCAGCAGGGCGATGATGGCGACGGTTAACTCGCGCGCAAAGCCGCGCCGCCACCCGAGCCAACCGAAGAAGGTCAGGTAGATGAGCAGTGAGATGAGGATGGCGACTTCGCCGATCATACCGGTATCTTTCGCGTGACAGCTAGTGCGTTTGGTTGGCGGCAAGCCGCTCGAGTTCGTGCGCGATGCGGCGGGCGGCTTCCGGCTGCGCCAGGCTGCGCACGGCGCGCTCCATGTGCAGCAGCCGGTCGCGGTCTGTCAGGAGCGCCGCCACGGTTGGCCCTAGTTGCGCCGCCAGTTGCGCATCTGCGACGATCACCGCTGCGCCGCTGCGTTCCAATATCTGGGCGTTCTGCAACTGATTGACGCCGGCGAACGGCAGCGGCGCCAATATCGACGGCAGGCCAGCGACCGCAAACTCCCCGAAAATGCTCGCCCCGGCGCGCGCCACAGTGAGATCGGCCGCGGCCAATGCCCAGGGCATTGCCTCGTGCAGGTAGTCGACCGGATGGTAACGGTCCGCCCATGACGGCTGCCATTCCGGCGCGGCCATCTGCTCCTGTACATGCGCCTCGGTCATCGGCCAATCTCGTTGCCCGACTACGTGCACGACCTGTGCATGCGGCAGAATCTGCGGCAGCGCGGCCCACGTCGCCAAGTTGATACTGCGAGCGCCCTGGCTGCCTCCCCAGACAAGAAGCAACGGCGGGTCGGAGTCGTTTGGACCAGCCAGCGGACGCCTGAGCATCTCGGCAAGGCGACGGCGAGCGGCTCTGCGATCCTGGGCGGCGGCGACCAACTCGGCGCGCACCGGGTAGCCCGTGACGACTGCCTTGCCCTGCGGGGCTAGACCGCCGAAATAGGGAGCGGCGTCTGCGAAGCTGACCGCTACGCGTTGCGCTAACCGGCTCAGCCAACGGATGGCGGAACCGGGAACCAGATCCGGCAAGTAGATCAGCACCGGAACGCCGCGCTGCCGGCAGGCCAACACGACGGGCACGCAGACGTAGCCGCCGGTCGCCAGACAAACGTCCGGACGAAACTCATCTAGGATGGTCCGGCTCTGGCCGAAGCCTGCAATCATTTTGCCAGCATTCGCCACGGTAGTCAACGGATTTTTCCCGCGCAACTGCCCCGTGCTGATGCCGCGATAATCGATGCCCGCCCGCTGGACGAGCGCTTGTTCCATGCCCTGCGCGCTGCCCGTCCAGAGTACAGCGTGGGCAGGCGCTTCAGCCGGTGCGCGATCGGGTGCGGCGAGCGGGCGGCCCAGCTGCTGAGCGGGGCTGGTTTGCGGATCGCCCGCGGCTTGCCTGGCTTGTAGAAGTTGTTCTGCCGCTGCCAGCGCCGGATACACGTGCCCCCCGGTCCCGCCACCTGAAATCAGAACGCGCATATGCAGATTGTCCCGATGGTCCCAATGATGATGCCAATGATGAAGTGTCCGATGTCGTGTGACCGCGTGAGCGACTGACGCTCAACAGGATGCCGATGCCGCCCATGAGCGTGACCAATGAACTGCCGCCATAACTGATGAAGGGCAGGGTGACGCCTGTAGGCGGCGCCATAGCGACGGCGACCGCGGTGTTGAGTAAGGCTTGCAGTGTTACCTGGGCGGTGATGCCGGTTGCCAAGAGCATGCCGAAGTTGTCCGGCGCGCGCAGCGCCGTGCGCAGCCCGCGATAGGCGAGAAGGGCGAACAGCAGGATCACGAGCAGCGCGCCCAAGAGCCCCAGTTCCTCGCCGATCACGGCGAAGATGTTGTCGCTCCAACTGATGGGCAGGCGACCGGGCAGTTTGGCTTCGCCGTTGCCCAGGCCCACGCCCGTCAGGCCGCCGCGTGCCAGCGCGCGCATGGCTTGGCCTGTTTGCCACTCGTTGCTTGCTATCGGGTCCTTGAAGGATTCGACAAAGCGTTCCACGCGCCCGCCGGCGTACGTGCTGTAGCGGATGATAAGCCAGAAGGTGATGGCGCCGCCCGCCGCAATCAACGCCAACTGCTTGAGGTTGGCGCCGGCGATGAAGAACATGATGGTAGCCGTGGCAACGATCAGAAACGCAGTGCTGATGTCCGGCTGGGACACCAGCAGTACGGTGATGATGCCCATGAGCATGGCAAAGGGCAGGAGGCCGACCTGTACATCACGCACGCGCTCCCCTTTGCTGGCGAGCCAGGCGCTGATGTAGATGATGATGGCGATCTTAGCCGGCTCGCTGGGCTGCACGCGGCCGCCGAAGAAGGTGCGCGTGGAGCCGAAGGTTTCATCGCCGACTAGTACCACGGCGATGAGCGAGAGTACGGCGAAGCCCATCAAGGGGACGCTCCACTTTTCCCAGATGCCGTATGGAATGCGCGCAGCTACGACCATGGCGACGATGCCCAGCGCAATCCAGATCAGTTGGTAGACGAAGAAGTAATACGGATTGCTGAGCCCGTAGATGCCCTGGGCAAAGCCGGCGCTGAAGACCATGACCGCGCCGAACGCCAAGAGCGTTGCCACGATGGAGACCAGCCCCCAATCGTAGGTTTGGTTATCGGTTGCGCCGCGTTTCTGTGCCGTCATGGTGATGCCGTCATCCGGAATGCGAATTCTCTGAAGCGCCGGCTTGGCCGGCGGATGCCTGGGCGTGGTTTTCCAGCAGCTTTGTGACGAGCCGCCGGAAGTGTTCGCCGCGTTCCTCGAAGTTGCGGTAGGCGTCGAAGCTAGTGCCGCCTGGCGACAGCAATACGACGCTGTTCGACGGCGCCATGCGGGCGGCGAGTTCGACCGCTTCGTCGAGGCGCTGCACCACGGCGTAGCCGGGGATCGGCTGCTGGCCGAAGCGCGCCCGCTCCTTGACCGCGTTCACGATCATCGAGCCGCTGTGGCCGAAACCGATCAGGAAACTGACGCGGGCGAGCGACTCGGCTGCGAACGTGTCCCACGGCAGATTCTTGTCCTTGCCCCCGGCGAGCAGGATGAGCGTCTGTTCGCCCGCAGGGAAACTGCGCAACCCGGCGATGGCGCGCTCGGGCGAAGTGGCGATGCTGTCGTTGATCCAGGTGATGCCATTGGCTTGGGCGACTACTTCCAGGCGATGCGGCACGCCGGCGAAGGTCTGGGCCACGCGGCGAATCGTGTCCAGATCGGCTCCTGCGGCGTGGCTGATGGCCGCGGCCGCGAGCAGGTTGCTGATGTTGTGATTGCCGCGCAGCTTCACATCCTGGCGGCGGCAGATGGGCCTGCCGTGCAGCATGAGCGTGTCGTCTTCGAGCCAGGCCCCGAACGTCAGACGTTGCCGGCTGCTAAAGGGGATCAGGCGCAACTTGCGGCGGCGGATCAAGGCGCGGGCTTCAGCCAGGAGCGGTTCGAGGTTCCATTCGTCGGGAATTGCCTGGGCATGATTGGCCTCGGCAGCGGCGCTGGACGCGTTGCGCTGCGGGCGGGCGCCGGCCAACGAGGCGGTCACGGGATCGTCCAGGTTGACGATGAGCCGGGCGCCAGCCGGCATGGAGCGCAGCAGGTTGAGCTTGGCGGCTGCGTAGGCGGCCATCGACGGGTGGCGGTCCAGGTGGTTGGGCGTAATGTTGAGGATGGCGCCGACGCTCGGCCCCTCCTGGTCGATGCGTCCCCAGGCCAAGGCCGGGTCGAACAGCTCGAGTTGGAAGCTGCTGAGTTCGAGAACGATCGGCTCGCGGCGCTGTACCGTATCGAGACGGTCGAGCAGCGGCGTACCGATATTGCCGCCGACGTGCACCGTTCGCCCTGGGCCGGCGAGCATTTCGCCCGTCAGGGTTGTGGTGGTCGTCTTGCCGCTGCTGCCCGTAATGGCGACTGCGGGGCCGAGGTCGAGCGCTTTGGCAATCTGCAGGCTGAGCAGGCTGTCATTGCTGAGGGGGATGTCGCGCGCGGCTGCTTCAGCCACAAACGCGCTTTGCGGGGGGACGCCGCCGCTGAGACAAAGCAGGTCGCAGCCGTCGAGCAACGAGAGCGGATGGCTGCCGAGCGCCAGTTCTACGGGCAGATCGCCGAGCGCCGCTAACTCGGCCTGCAGGGTGTCGGCGGAGGCCAAGTCACTGACGGCGACGTTGGCGCCGCAACTGCAGAAGAAGCGGGCGAGCGCCAAGCCCTGCCGGGCGAGGCCGAGAATGACGATGCGGCGACCGGTTAAGGCTTTGGCGATAGCTTCGATGTTCGAAGTGGAGCAGTAATCGGCTGGCTGCGGCAATGGATTCATGGGCAATGGCAGGCCGGCTACGGTCGCCGGCATTGATCGCTCGATGCCAGTATCGGGCATCCACGGCCAATGGCCTAAATTCACGCTGTCCTGATGCGGACTTGGCATGCCTGACTCCTTGTCAGATAAGGGCGAGCGCGACACCGAGCATGCCGCACATAACGCCAATCAGCCAGAAACGTTCTTTGACCTGGGTTTCGCTCCAGCCGAGCAGTTCAAAGTGATAGTGCAGGGGCGACATTTTGAAGATGCGGCGGCCCTCGCCATAGAGTCGCTTGGTCCACTTGAAATAGGTCACCTGCAAGATGACGCTGCCTGCTTCCATCACGAAGACGAAGCCCACCACGGGCAGCAGGAGCCATTGGCCCGTCATCACCGCCACGAGGCCGAGCGTGGCGCCGAGCGGAAGGCTGCCGACGTCGCCCATAAACATCTCGGCAGGGTGGGCGTTGTACCAAAGGAAGGCCAGCAGCGAGCCCGCCACGGCAAAGCAAAAAGCCATCAAGTAGACTTGTTCCTGCAGATAGGCGATTGTGCCGTAGCAGATAAAGGCGAGGCTGCTGATGCTGCCTGCCAGGCTGTCGAGGCCGTCGGTTAAATTGACGGCGTTGCTGGTGAAAACAATGATGAGGACCGTGATCGGCATGATCAGCCAGCCGATGCGAAAAAAGTCCGGGAAGCCGGGCACGCCGACGTAATCCCATTGCGGCGGGCCGAAGTAGAGCACGAGCGCAATGATCGTGGCGAAGAGCACCTGGAAACTGCTCTTCATGCGCGGGCTGAGGCCGATGCCGCGCCCGCCCAATCCCTTGATTCCCTGCAGGTCGTCGATGCCGCCGAGGATGGAAAAGGAGCCGAGGCAGAAGAAAAGGAGCAGCGTGCTTTGGCCGATGGCGATGTTCGTCAGCCCCATGTAGTTGGCGACGTTCAAGGCGCCGGTGATGAGCAGAACGGGCACGACAATGAGGATGCCGCCCATGGTGGGCGTGCCGGTTTTAACTTGGTGGACATCCGGTTCTTCGACGCGGATCTGTTTGCCGATGCCGAGTTTTTTAAGCGTGTTGATCAGCGGCCGGCCCCAAAACACGGCCAGCAGGAAACTCACAGCGCCTAACGTCAACGCGTATGCCATAGGTCAGCCTTCCGACGCTTGCGAGCGATTGATGCGGCGCGCCGGGTTGTCTTGGGCGATGGCCGCGACGATGGAATCCATGCCGACGGCGCGGCTTCCCTTCACCAGGACAAGGTCGCCGGGGGCGAGAATGCCGGCCAAGAGCTTGACGGTCTGCACTGCGTCGTCCATCATGAAGAGAGAATCTGTGGAGAAGCCGGCGTCCTGCGCCTCTTCGCCGATGGCGCGCCCCAACTCGCCGACCGTGACTAGCAGGTCGACTACATCGGCGGCGCGGCGGCCAACCATCTTGTGACCTTCGCTGGTATAGTCGCCGAGTTCCAGCATATCGCCTAGGACGGCGACGCGGCGCCCGCCATTCTCCGGGTCCAAGTCGTGGAGCAAGTTGAGCGCGGCGATCATGCTGTCCGGGCTGGCGTTGTAGGTGTCGTCGATCACGGTGGAATCGTTGATGCCGGGGACGACGACGAGGCGAAGCTGTCCGGGGATGCTCTGCATGCCGGCGATGATCTCTTCCCAGCTAAGGCCGTCCGCCAGACCGACGGCGGCGGCGCGCAGCGCGGTGTGCACGCTGTGCCTGCCCAAGAGGGGCACACGCACATAGAGAGAGTCTGTCTCGGTTTTGCCCGGGGCGCGGTAGTGGAAGCGGAAGCGAATGCCGTTCATGCCTTCGCCGCGAATGTCGTCGGCCCAAAGATCGGCCTCCGGCGTTAGGCCGTACTTGAAGATTCGGGCTGTTGTCAGCTCGGCCATGGCGCGCACGTGTTCGTCGTCCCAGTTGAGGATGGCGATGCCGCCATCGTCCGCGCTGGGCAGCGCCCGTACGAGTTCCGCCTTGGCCTGGGCGATGCGTTCAATGGCGCCGAGCCGGCTGAGGTGACTGACGCCGACATTGGTGATGACGCCGATCTGCGGCCTCGCCAGGCGGCAGAGCGTGGCGATTTCACCGATGTCGTACATGGCCATTTCGAGCACGGCGCGTTCGTGCGCCGGCCCCAGTTCCATGAGCGTCAGCGGCAAGCCTTGTTCGCTGTTGAGGTTGCCGATGTTGTGCAACGTGACATAACGCCGGCTGACCACCGCCGCGACCAACTCCTTGGTGCTGGTCTTGCCCACGCTGCCGGTGATGCCGATAACCTTGAGTTCGGGGTGGCTGCGATGGACGCGCTGAAAGCCGCCGACCTGCTGCATGGCGAGCGTGGCGTCCTGGACGACGTAGGCCAACTGCTTGCCGGTCAGGGCGTTGGGAGGCGCCTCCTGCCAGGGCGCGATGCTTTGGGACGCGGCCTCGCCGCTGCATTCGAGGATGACGGCGCCGGCTTCGGCGGCTTGATCGCGGCCGCGCGGTTCGCACAGCACTGCCTGCGCGCCGCCGGCAAGGGCCTGGGCGACGAAAAGATTGCCGTCGGTATTTGGGCCGGGCAGCGCGATGAAGAGATCGCCTGCTTCGACGGTGCGGCTGTCAAGCGTGGCACGCGGGATGCGGCTGGGCGCGAGCGCCAGCGGCGGCAAGTCGCGGATGAGCGCTTGCCACAGCGTGTGCTGTGTGATCTGGGTGGCGACAGCGGGGGGCAAGGTCTACTCTCCGGATGCGGTTTCGCCGGGCGCCAACGCATTGTCCGGCGGGATGTTCATGTAATCGAGCAAGCGCTGGGCGATGCGGCTGAAGACGGGCGCTGCGGTGTGGCTGGCCCACTGGTTGATCGTCGGGTCAGGCCGGTCCATCTTGACGAGAAGGACAAAGCGAGGGTTGTGGGCGGGTGCAAAGCCGACGAAACTGACGATGGTGTAATCCTTTTCGTAGCCGGAACCGTCTTCCAGCGGGATCTGCGCCGTACCGCTCTTGCCGGCAATCTGATAGCCGGTCACGCCGGCCTTGACGCTGGACGTTTCGACGACCTGGATCATCATCTCCGTCAGGTCTGCGGCTGCTTCCGGCGATATGACTTGGCGGACCGCAGAGGGCTGGGTGAATTGGACTCGCTCATCGGCTACGCGCGCGGCCACGACGTAGGGCTGCATCATTTTGCCGCCGTTGGCGATGATGGCGGTCGCATTGGCCATCTGGAGAGGCGTAACGGCCAACCCCTGTCCGAAGCTGTTGGTGCCGAGATCGGAGCGGCTCCATTGGGCGTTGGCCGGCGTCTTGATGAGGCCGTTGATCTCGCCGGAGAGGTCGATCTTGGCGGCTTCGCCAAAGCCGAACTGGCGCAGGTAGCGATAGAACTGATCCGGCCCCATCGTGTCGGAAATTTCGGCGGTGATGACGTTGAGCGAGCGCGCCAGGGCTTCTGTCGCGGTGACCTCTCCGTAGGCGTTGCGGTCGCTGTTGAAGACCACGCGTTCGCCGATGGTATAAGAGCCGGTGTCGGTGTAGATGGTGGTCGGCTCGAGCATGCCGCTGTCAAGCGCGGCGGCCATCGTCACGATTTTAAAGACGGAACCGGGTTCATACTGCGCGCTGATGGCGGGGTTGCGGAATAGTTCGACAGACGCCTGCTCGTAACGGTTGGGGTCGAAGTCCGGCAGGTTGACCATGCCGAGCAGCGCGCCGCTCTGAGGGTCAAGGACGATCACCGTGCCGCTTACGGCCTTGAACTCCTCCAATCCTCTGCGCAGTTCCTCGCGGATAATCCACTGGATGGTGCGGTCGACGGTGAGGACGAGGTCCTTGGCGGGGGCGGAAGGCAGAAAACGTTGTACGTCGGCGGGCAGCGCGTCGAGGCCGGCCGTCTCGTCATGGAGCAGGCCGATGCCGTCCGCAGGCAGAAACTCGTCGTAGTACTCCTCAATTCCGCTGACGCCCCCGTACTCGGGGGAGACAAAGCCGGTGACGTGCGCCAACGCCTCGCCTTGCGGATACGAGCGGCGCGTCATCGGGGTGACGTAGACGTGCTGCAGAGGGAAGATGCCCCTCTCTGTCGCCAGTCGCTGCTTGGTTTCGTTGAGCAGATTTGCTTCTTCAAGCGATATGGCGTCGGCAAGCATGGCCCACTGGAACTCCTGGTTGGCCTGCAGCGTGGCGAAGGTATTGGCGTAGGGCAGGCCGAGCAGGCTCTCCAGTTGTTTGGCGACCTCGTCGCGGGCGATGTCGCCTACGATTAGGTTGGGCGTCGCCGCGACTTGGAAGAAATGGCGGTTTACGATCAGGGGGACGCCGTGGCTGTCTACGACCATGCCGCGCGGCGCCGGCTCTTTGACGACAGCCGGGGCCGGCAAGGCGCGTTGCCCGCCGAAGACCTGATAGTAGGAGGCCTGCGCCAGGATGACGAATATGATGAGGCCGAAAGAAACGGCTAGGAGCAGGAATCGCCGGTTGGGCCGATTAGGTTTCACGCGTTTTCCTTATATCCTTCGCCATCTAAACTAGGCGCCGAAAATGCGCTCGAGCAGCAGGGTTGCCGTTGTCTCTATTCGTTCTTGCCAGGGCTGCCACCATTGGGAGATATCGCGCCCTTCGGGCATGGGCGTGGCTGCAGCGCGCGCCGGCTTATCCTGGTCGAACGGCGATGGAGGGGACACGGCAGGCGAGGGCGCTACTTCGACAGCGGCGGGCAGAACTTGAGGCTCGGTCGGGACGTACACATATTGCCGCTGGGTGATGGGGCGATAGCCTTGCGCATAGGCGGCTTGTTGGATGTGTTCGAGGTTGGTCCTGCGGGCGATCTCCCATACCAATTCGGCGTTGCGACTTTGGATGTTGTCGTGCACTTCCTGCAAGCGATTGACTTCGACACGCGCCTGCAGGATCTGGGCGGAGAGGGACACTTGCAGCAGCATTCCGGCAGCGATGATCGACAGCACAGCCAGGTAGACCAGGAAGGCGCGCGGGTTAGTGGGCAGAGGGATCGCACGGTCTAGCCCGTCGATCAGGCGGTCTGCTGCGCCGGAGAAGGAGGGTTCGAGCGCTGCCGGCTTGCGCGCGGCGCGATCCGCGTCGCGCAGGAGGCGCGGGCCGGCGGGAAACTCGCTCGCCGGGAGTTGGGCGACTTGGAGCGAGTACGTCGAGGATGAGGCTGTATGTCGGCTTCTTAGCATACGGCTCCTGCCTGACTGCTGAACCTGGCTACTGAATGCGTTCGGCGATTCTTAACTTGGCCGAGCGGCTGCGCGGGTTGTGCTGGATTTCTGCGTCAGCCGCTGTGATCGGTTTGCGTGTGATGATGGCGACGGAAGGCGTTTTGGATATGCCGCCCATCGGGTGCGTTGGGTCCGGCGTGAAGTCAGCCGCCTCCTGCTGCATCCAGCGTTTGACGATGCGGTCCTCCAGGCTGTGAAAGCTGATCACGGCAAGGCGCCCGCCCGGACGCAAGAGACGCAGGCATTGCGGCAGGACTTGTTCCAGTTTGGACAGTTCCTGGTTCACGCCGATGCGCAACGCCTGAAAGGTGCGGGTCGCCGGGTGGATGCGCTGGCCGCGCCGCCCGCCCTGTGCGCTTTCGACAAGTTCGGCCAGTTGGCCTGTGCGTTCGATAGGCCTGCGGGCGACGATCGCCCGGGCAATGCGCCGGCTGTGGCGCTCTTCGCCGTACTCGTAGATGAGATCGGCAAGGTCGCGTTCGGGCCATGTATTGACAATGTCCCAGGCGCTGATCTCTTGGTCCGGATTCATGCGCATGTCCAAAGGCCCGTCTGCCTGCCAAGAAAAGCCGCGTTCCGCTTCCGCCAGTTGAAAGCTGCTGACGCCCAGGTCGAGCAGAATGGCGTGGACGCCGGCGAAGCCATGTTGTTGGGCGACGGTTTCGACTTCGGCGAAATTAGCGTGCACGACGACCATGCGTCCGTCTGCGATCTCGGCGGCAAACCTGTGCGTCGCCCGTTCGATTGCCGCCGGATCTGCATCCAGACCGAGGAGCCGTCCATCCGGCTCGGACTGGCGCAGGATGCGTGCGGCATGTCCGCCGCCGCCCAACGTGCCGTCAATCGCCCAATCTCCGCTGCGGAGGCGCAAGCCCAGCAGCGTTTCGTCCGCCAAGACCGGAATGTGCTCGGTGACAGCGGCTTGCTGCTCCGTCGCTTGATGTGAATGGGCCTGAGCGTCCTGCAAAGAGTCGTTCGTCATCGCCTAATCATGCCTAGATATTGAGCGCGGCGAACAGATGGGCGTCAATCTGTCCATCCTGGAGCGGTTGCAGCACCTTGGCGTCCCATTGGCTGGGCGTCCACAGTTCGAGATAGCTATGAACGCCGGCAATCACCACGTCCGATTCGATCTGGGCATAGTCGCGCAGTCGTTGGCTGATGAGGATGCGACCTTGCTTGTCCGGCGTCAGGTCTTCGGCGGCGCTGAAAACGGCGCGGCGGAAAATGGCTGAACTGGGATCGGCTAGCGGCAAGGCGTTGATCTTGACGGCGACCTCATCCCATTTGCTGTTGGGCATGACGAGCAGGCAGCGTTCGGCAGGGTTGCGCGTGACGACAAGTCCGGGCGCCAGCTGGCTCCGAAATTTGGCCGGAATCGTGAGCCGGCCCTTGCTGTCCAGGCTGTGGCTGAATTCACCCAGAAACACAGATCTCTACCGTAGTGAACTTGACGCTGCCGTTTGCGCTGTGAGCGCTATCCCAAAAATCCCAACCCGAGAACGAATGTTCTTTTTGCCCCACTATTGGTATGTGAGAGGGCGGGATTAAGGGGAGGCGCTCCACTTTACCCCATATTGACCCACATTATAGTCGAAGTCCGCGAATGTGTCCACCCCCGCGAATGGGAATTTGGGATAATGCTGCGCCGCACTGCGGGCAATCCTACTGACCGAAAGAGGGGAGTGCGCGAGGATAGGGCGCAGCTTGCTGGAGACGTTTCGGGGACGCGTCAACTTCGGCGGTGCGAGTTGTTTGACAAAGCGTATGAGATGTGGTAGTTTTAATATTTGCGTTATGGCGCAAATTGGCGTATTCTTAGTGACATAACAAGCGGATGGCGGCTAGTCGGTTGGATGCGAGAGTTAGAGAAAGCGGCGGGCCGGTCATCGGTCCGAACCAGTCGGCGGAGATTCCAAGAGCGAGTGATCGAGAAGAAAACAGACAGGCGATTGATTATCTGGTATTAAGCAGACACTTTGCCGTCATAAGGACACCTTTAGGCAGACAGTGATTTGGGTAGCGCCGGTTGCCCAGTAACTGCCTGTAAGGTGTCTTGTTGCTATTTTCTGTCTGCTGTTGCTTGTGTGCTATTTCTTTTGAGAAGCATTGGGAAGTTTGATAAGAATTTTGGGATAAAGCGCAACGACGCGTGTCTCGAGAGGGCGCAGCGATGCAAAGAAGCGCTGCTGCGTCTTGAAACGGCGGATGCCACGGATCTGTTGTTGCAAGGAGCTGAAAGCTAAATGAGTGTCTCCTCAAACGGCGCCAAGTCGACAGTCAAGGGGTTGCGGACGACTCGGAAGTCCTATGCGCGCACACCGACGATTTTGGACTTGCCGGGTCTCACGGAAGTGCAGTTGCGCAGCTTCGAATGGTTCAAGAAAGATGGTCTCGAGGAGTTGTTCGCCGAGATCTCTCCGATCGTCAGTTTCAACAAGAATCTGGAGCTGCATTTCGGCGACTTCCATTTCGGCGAGCCGAAATATCCGGAAGACGAGTGCCGCGAGCGCGACATTACCTATGCCGCGCCGCTGTGGGTCAACGTCAAGCTAGTCAACCGCGATACGGGCGAGATCAGCGAGCAAGAGGTGTTCATGGGCGACTTCCCGCTCATGACGGACGCGGCTACATTCATCATTAACGGCAGCGAGCGCGTGGTGGTCAGCCAGTTGATTCGTTCGCCGGGCGTTTATTTTACGGTCGAGGAAGATCGCAGCACGGGGCGCGAACTGGCGGGGGCCAAGCTGATCCCCAGCCGAGGCGCATGGCTGGAGTTTGAGACCAGCCGGCGTGATATCATCAGCGTGAAGGTGGACCGCAAGCGCAAGTTGCCTGTGACGCTTCTGCTGCGCGCGGTTGGGTTTGGCACGGACGAGGAGATTCGCGCCGTCTTCGCGGATGTCGACACGGATGTGGACCATCCTTTCATCGAGTCGACGGTCGAGCGCGATACCACCAGTAACCCGACGACCGACTCGGCCAAGGGCGTAGACGATGCGCTCCTGGAGTTCTATAAGAAGCTGCGTCCCGGCGACCCGCCGACATTGGACAACGCCAAGAGTTTTGTGCAGAACCTGTTCTTCGCCCCGCGGCGCTATGACCTGGGCCGCGTGGGGCGCTATAAGTTGAATCGGCGCCTGTCGCTTGATACGCCGCTGGAGACGCGCACGCTGACCCAGGAAGACCTGATTGCGGTGATCAAGCGCATCATCAACATCAACAACGGCCCCGCTCGACCGGATGACATCGACCATCTGGGCAACCGCCGCGTGAAGACGGTGGGCGAGTTGATTCAGAACCAGTTGCGCATCGGGCTCCTGCGCATGGAGAGAGTCGTGCGCGAGCGCATGTCGATCCGCGATCCGGAACAGGTGACGCCGCTGGGGCTGATCAACATCCGCCCGGTGGTGGCGGCGACGCGCGAGTTCTTCGGCGGCAGCCAGCTCAGCCAGTTCATGGACCAGACGAACCCGCTGGCGGAATTGACGAACAAGCGGCGGCTCAGCGCGTTGGGGCCTGGCGGCCTGCGGCGTGAGCGCGCCGGTTTCGACGTGCGCGACGTCCACTTCAGCCACTACGGGCGCATTTGCCCAATTGAGACGCCTGAAGGTCCGAACATTGGTTTGATAGGTTCTTTGGCTTCTTATGCCAAGGTCAACGATTTCGGCTTCATCGAGACGCCTTACCGGAAGGTCTTCAACGAGGTTCAGCCCGCGGTGGAAGCGCTGCTGGGGCGCACCTTGCAGGAAGACGTGACCGACCCGGCCGGCGGCGAATTGATTGCGAAGAACGGCGATTTTGTGACAGAGGAGATGGCTCAGCGCATCGTCGAGGCGGTGCAGGCCGGCGTGAATGGCGATGGACAGGTTAAGCCGATCCGGGTCAAGCCGTATGCCAGCCGGGAGGTCATCTACCTGAACGCGGACGACGAAGACCAGGCGTCGATTGCGCAGGCGTCTTCGCAGTTGAATGCGGTCGGCGAGTTCCAGAACCCGCGCCCTTCGGCGCGTTTCGCCGAACTCTTCCTCTTCGAGCAGCCGAACCGCATCAAGTATATGGACGTGTCGCCCAAGCAGATCGTGGGCGTTTCTGCGGCGCTGATTCCGTTCTTGGAGCACGACGACGCCAACCGCGCGCTGATGGGATCGAACATGCAGCGCCAGGCTGTGCCGCTGGTTCGCCCGGACGCGCCCATCGTGGGGACGGGGATCGAATACCAGGCGGCGATTGATTCGGGCCAGGTGCTGATCGCCAAGCGAACCGGCGAGGTGGTGAGCGTGACGGGCGCAGAGGTGGTGGTGCAAGAGGACGACGGCACGCGCCGCGTTTATCCGCTGCGCAAGTACAACCGCAGCAACCAGAGCACCTGTATCGACCAGCGGCCCACCGTCCACAAGGGCGACCGGGTGGAGAAAGGCTCGGTCTTGGCGGACAGCTCTAGCACGGAGAACGGCGAGCTGGCGCTGGGCCAGAACGTGGTGGTGGCGTATATGAGCTGGGAAGGCGGCAACTTCGAGGACGCCATCCTGGTCAGCAGCCGTCTGGTACAGGACGACAAGTATACGTCGATCCACATTGAGAAGCACGAGATCGAGGCGCGTGAGACGAAGCTAGGGCCGGAGGAGATCACGCGCGACATTCCGAACGTCGGCGAAGATGCGCTCAAGGACCTGGACGAAGACGGCATCATCCGCATCGGCGCCGAAGTCACTCCGGGCGACATTCTGGTCGGGAAGATCACGCCCAAGGGCGAGACGGAGTTGACGCCGGAAGAGAAACTGCTGCGCGCCATCTTCGGCGAAAAGGCGCGAGAGGTGAAGGATAGTTCCTTGCGCCTGCCTCACGGTGAGCGCGGCAAGGTGGTCGACGTCAAGGTATTTGATCGCGATGAGCATCGCGACCTGGCCGCGGGCGTAGAGAAGATCGTGCGCGTGAGCGTGGCGCAGCGTCGTCGTCTGACGGAAGGCGACAAGATGGCCGGACGCCACGGCAACAAGGGCGTCATCTCCAAAGTCGTTCCGGTGGAGGACATGCCCTTCCTGGAAGATGGCACGCCGGTCGACATTATCCTTAACCCGCTAGGCGTGCCGGGCCGCATGAACATCGGCCAGATCTTGGAGGCGCACCTGGGATGGGCGGCGGGCCGGCTTGGGTTCATGGCCGAGACGCCCGTATTCGACGGCGCCAAAGAAGATGAGATCGCCGCGGAACTGGCGCGCTCCTGGTTGATCGACCGGGCATGGCAGGCTGCGACGGCGAATGCTTGGGAGCTGATCGAGCGACTGGGCATCATGGGCGAGGAACTGCGCAGCGATGACGATGCGCGCATGGAATACCTCCTCGACTGGCTGGAGCCGCGCGGGTACGATCTGGATAAGGTTCAGTGGGATTCGGTCTACGCGCGCCATGTGTGTTTGCGCGAGTGGTTGGTTGACCAAGGTTACGATCCGGACACGATTCTGCCCATCAACTATGCCGAACGGCGCACCAGCCGCGAGTCGAACCGGGCGGCTATCGAGGCAGCCTTGCGCGAATGGATGCTCTACCGCGGCGGCGATCCGGAAGGACAGACCGGCAACGATCTGTTCGAGGCTGCCCAGCAGTTGAGCGAGGAAACCGGCTGGCCGCTGCCGACCACGGGCAAGCAGAAGCTGTTCGACGGCAAGACCGGCGAAGCCTACGACTCGGCGGTGACGGTCGGCATCGTACAGATGTTGAAACTGCACCACCTCGTCGAGGACAAGGTGCACGCGCGGAGCACCGGGCCGTATAGCTTGGTGACGCAGCAGCCGTTGGGCGGCAAGGCGCAGTTCGGCGGACAGCGCTTCGGCGAAATGGAAGTCTGGGCGCTGGAGGCCTATGGCGCGGCCTATACGCTGCAAGAGATGTTGACGGTGAAGTCCGACGACGTGAGCGGACGTGTGAAGACGTACGAATCCATCGTCAAGGGCGAGGAGATCCAAAGTCCAGGGGTGCCCGAGAGTTTCCGGGTCTTGGTCAAGGAACTGCAGAGCCTGGCGCTGTCGGTTGAGGTGATCAACGACAAGAACGAAGTGATTCAGTTCGGCAAGGAAGAGACCGAGGAGCATCTGCCGCGGTTGGGCTTCAGCCTGAACGTACCCACTTCGAAGAGCCGCACGATGGAATAGCGAGCGCCGGCGAGAAACATAAACGGGGCGCAGCGCGCTGCGCCCCGCGTCACAGGTCCGTATCCGCGGGGATGGAGATAAGGGCAACCATGGAAGTCAAGAATTTTGATGCGATTCGCATTTCGCTTGCTTCACCGGAAGATATTCGCGAGTGGAGCTACGGGGAAGTCACCAAGCCGGAGACAATCAACTACCGCACGTTGCGCCCGGAGCGCGACGGCCTGTTCTGTGAGCGTATTTTTGGCCCTACGAAGGACTGGGAATGTGCGTGCGGCAAGTATAAGCGGGTGCGATATAAGGGCATCGTTTGCGATAAGTGCGGCGTAGAGGTCGCGCCGAGCCGCGTGCGCCGCGAGCGCATGGGGCACATTGAGCTGGCCTCGCCGGTCAGCCATATTTGGTATGTGAAGGGCGTGCCGAGCCGGCTGGGGCTGCTGCTGAACATCAGCCCGCGCCACTTGGAGCGCGTGCTCTACTTCGCGCAGTTCATCATCACCAATGTGAACGAGGATGCACGCAGCCGCGCCATCCAGCGCCATGAGCGCGAACTGGAGATGCGGCTGGCCCGCATCGACGGCGAGATCGCTGACCAGTTGGACGCGCTGGAGACCGAGCTTGAGCAGCAGTTGAACAGCTTTGATGAGGAGGAGCAGCAGGCAATTCAGGGACTGGACGAGCGCATCAACGAATCGTCGTCCCAGGTCATTCAAGAAGCGCAAAGCCTGCAAACCTGGCTCCAGAATCGCATCGGCAAGAAATCGCCCGAAGAGAAGAGGCTGTCTTGGTCGGACCAGGCGGTGATCCAGGAGAAAGAGGCAATCTCGTCGGATCATGAAATCCTGATCAATGACCTGGTGCAAGAGAAGCTGAACGAGTTGCAAAAGGTCTCGGACGAAGAGAAGGAAGACATCCGCACGTTGATCGCGGCCAAGCGCGAGCATGTACATCGCGAGTTGGGCGCGCAGATCGACGAACTGCGCCAGAGCATCGAAGAGCGCAAAGACCGCATTCGCGGCCAGATGGATCGCGACCTGGAAGACCTGAAGGCGCTGGAAGAAAAGACGCTGCTCACCGAGAACCGCTACCGAGAGCTGTCGGACCGCTGGGGCAATGTCTTCACGGCGGGCATGGGCGCCGAAGCGGTGCGCGACATCGTCACCAAGATCGACCTGGACAAGATGGCGCGCGAACTGCGCCGCGAGATCCGCATGACGCGCAGCAAGCAGCGGCGCAAGAAGGCCGCCAAGCGTCTGCGCGTGGTCGAGAACTTCCGCAAGAGCGGCAACAGGCCGGAGTGGATGATCCTGACGGCGCTGCCGGTGATCCCGCCTGACCTGCGCCCCATGGTGCAGTTGGACGGCGGACGCTTCGCTACGTCGGACCTGAACGACCTGTACCGGCGCGTGATCAACCGCAACAACCGTCTGCATCGCCTGATGGAATTGGGCGCACCGGACGTGATTGTGCGCAACGAGAAGCGCATGTTGCAGGAGGCGGTAGACAGCCTGATCGACAACGGACGCCGCGGGCGCGCCGTCAGCCGCAGCGGCAAGCGCAAGCTCAAGAGCCTGAGCGACATGCTCAAGGGCAAGCAAGGCCGCTTCCGCCGCAATCTGTTGGGCAAGCGCGTCGACTATTCCGGTCGCTCCGTGATCGTGATTGGCCCGACGCTGAAACTGCACCAGTGCGGCCTGCCCAAGAAGATGGCGCTGGAGCTGTTCAAGCCGTTCGTCATGCGGCGGCTGGTGGAATACAGCTATGCGCACAACATCAAGAGCGCCAAGCGCATGGTCGACCGCTCCAGCCCCGAAGTGTGGGACGTGCTGGAGGAGATCTGCAAAGAGCGGCCCGTGCTGCTCAACCGTGCGCCGACATTGCACCGTCTGGGCATCCAGGCCTTCGAAGTGGTGCTGGTCGAGGGCAGCGCCATCCAGTTGCACCCGCTGACATGCGGCGCGTTCAACGCCGACTTCGACGGCGACCAGATGGCTGTACACGTCCCGCTGAGCGAGCAAGCGGTGCAGGAAGCTCGTGAACTGATGCTCTCCAGCCAGAACCTGCTCAAGCCGAGTAGCGGCGATCCCATCGTCGGCCCGTCTAAGGACATGGTGATGGGCGTCTATTACCTGACGGTGGTGGACGAGCGGCTGCGCCGGCAGCGCAGCGCCAACGGCGCTAATGGAAACGGCGGCAGTCCGGCGCAGGGCGATGAGGGCTTGCCCACGTTCTCTACGATGGATGAGGCCGAATACGCCCACGATATGGGTGTGATCCGGCTGCGCGAGCCCATTCGCGTCTGGTTCACCAGCCAGTATGATTCGGTTCCGCTGGACGAACTGGCGATCGGTACGGAGCGGATGGCCGCGTATGGCGACGGTGCAGGGTTGAGCGAGCGAGTGCTGGATGCGCTCACCGACCACGGGGTGCGTTCGGTTGGCGATCTGATGGACCTCTACACGCACGGCGAATCGAACATGGTTAGCGACGTGGTTGGGTTTGGCCCTGCCGCCATGGACGAGACGCGCGAGGCGCTGCGCATAATGGGGCTGTTGGGGGCGTCATGGCCGGCAGACCGGCTGATGACCACGAGTGTGGGGCGCATCATCTTCAACCGCGCGCTGCGCGACGAACTCTGGTTCGTCAACGATGTGCTAGACCGCAAGGGCGTGGACGCGGTAGTGGCGCGTTGCTACAAGCACCTGGGTCGCGAGGTGACCGCCGAAGTGGTGGACAACATCAAGGACTTGGGCTTCAAATACGCCACGCGATCGGGCATTACGATTGCGGTCAGCGATATTCAGGTGCCTGAAGAAAAGGTGGAGATCCTCGAGCGGACGACGCAGGAAGTAGAGTTGTCGGAGCAGCAGTATCGCCGCGGCCTGATCACGTCTGAAGAGCAGTACAACCGCATTGTCGAGCTGTGGACGCGTGCCACAGACGATGTGACCGACGCGGTGAAGGGTTTGCTCAACCCGGTGGAAGGGCTGGGCGCCATGGCGCAGTCGGGCGCGACCAAGGGCGGCATCAACCCCATCCGCCAGCTTGCGGGCATGCGCGGCTTGATGGCCGACCCGAATGGCCGCATCATTCCGCTGCCGATTCGCTCCAACTTCCGCGAGGGCCTGACGGCGCTGGAGTACTTCCTGAGCACGCATGGCGGTCGCAAGGGCTTGGCCGATACCGCCTTGCGCACGGCGGACGCCGGCTACCTGACGCGGCGCTTGGTCGACGTGGCCCAGGACGTGATCATCACCGAGGACGACTGCAACACCACCACCGGCATCTGGGTGGATGAGAGCCAGTCCGTTTCGGTAGGGGCGCGTTTCTTGGAACGCATTGCCGGCCGTTACCTGGCGGGTGACATTTCGGACCCGGAGACGGGCGAGGTGTTGCTGCCCGCGGGTTCGCTCATGAACGAGACGGCGCTGGCGACGGCGGCACGCCACAACATCAGGCGCGCCTTCGTGCGCAGCCCGCTGACGTGCGAATCGCGCTTCGGCATCTGCCAGAAGTGCTACGGCGAAGACCTGGCCCGCGGCGGGTTGATCCGCATGGGCGAGGCTGTGGGCATCATCGCAGCACAGTCCATCGGCGAGCCGGGCACCCAGTTGACGCTGCGCACCTTCCATACAGGCGGCGTGGCTGGCAGCGATGACATCACCCAGGGTCTGCCGCGTGTCGAGGAGTTGTTCGAGGCGCGCAATCCTAAAGGCGAGGCCGTCATCGCCGAGATCGACGGCAAGGTCGACATCTACTGGGAGGGGGAGGTTCGCATGCTCAAGTTGAGCCGGACCGACCTCAAGACGCGCACCGTGGAGATCCCTGCCGGCTACAATCTGCTGGTAGCGGACGGTGATCGCGTTCAGGAGGATACGATCATCGCGCTGCCGCCGGAGGGCGCCCAGGCCGACGCTGCGGCGGCAGGGAGCGCAAACGGCAATCTGGACGAAGCTGCGCTCGAAGCGATTGCCATCATGGCAGGCATGGACGGCGAAATCTATCTGAACGACGAGAACGGCGTCATGCAGGCGACCGTGCGCCGTGAAGAAACCATCGTGTGGGAGGCGTCGATTCCGGCCAACGCGCGTCTGCGCGTGGACAAGGGCGACGATGTGCGCGCCGGCGATCAGTTGACCGAGGGCGCCAAGAACCCGAAGGAGATTCTGCGCATCCAAGGGCGTGAGGCCTGCCAGTTGTACCTGTTGGACGAGGTGCAAAAGGTCTACCGCAGTCAGGGCGTGGCGATCCACGACAAGCACATCGAGGTCGTGTTGCGCCAACTGCTGCGCCGCATCTTGGTGCGGGCGACAGGCGACACCGAACTGCTGCCGGGCGAGTTGGTCGACCGCTTTGAGTTCGAGGACATCAACGCCGAAGTCGCCAAGAAGGGCGGGCGTCCCGCTCGTGGCGAGCCGGTGGTGCTTGGCCTGACCAAGGCTGCGCTTAACACGGAGAGTTTCTTGGCTGCGGCCAGCTTCCAAGAAACGACACGCGTTCTGACCGAAGCGGCCATCCGCGGGCAGAAGGATGACTTGCGCGGCCTGAAGGAGAACGTGATCATCGGCAAGCTGATCCCCGTTGGCACAGGCTTCCATGCCCGCCAACGGATGGCCGAAGCCGAGCAGGCGGAAGACGAGATGTTCCTCGATTCAGAGTTCTTCGAGATGGTCGACGACGACGAGGAGCTGGAGTTGGACGATCTCGACCTGGCCGATCTGGAGATGGGCGATCTGACGGGCGTGATGGAGTTGGGGATGGAGCCGTTGGGCCGTTCCGATTCCGGCGGCGACGATGAGGAAGAAGAAGACGCCGACATCGACTACGATTCGTACCAGACGGATGAGAGCGACGAGATCGACGTCGATCTCTCGTAAGGCCTGCGCCTAGAGGCCGGCGCGTCCGGCGGATAGGCTCGAGGTAAGCGACAGGGAGCGGGGCTATGCCTTCGCTCCCTGTTTTTTATTGTAGATTGTGCCCGGGTTTGCTAGGCAAGCCGTTTGATCAGCCGCACATATTCGCGGTAGGGCGTGAAGCCGAACTTGCCGTAGAAGTCGAGGAGCCCTGTCCAGTCGATCACGCAGCCGTTGACGCCGTTGTCGTGCAGGCGGCGCAGGCCCGCGTCGAGGAGCGCAGCGCCATAGCCGCGGCCGCGGCTGTCTTCGCTGACGCCGATGGGGCCGAGCTGGCCCCACGGACGCGGCAGGCTGTACGGGTAGTAGCGCTCCATCGGCCGCGGCGAGTCTTCGAACGTGAGCTGGCAGAAGCCGTCGACGCCCCGCTCAGTCCAGAGCAGCATGACGTCGGAGATGCGACCGCCGCCGTGTAGATACTCCTCCATTTCGTAGCGCCATCGCCCGGGGAATTCGCGGCGCAGAAAGGCGAAGAGGGCGTCTTCGTCGCCGGGGTGGGCAGGGCGCACCGCGCCGTCGATTTCGTGTACGCTGCGCGGCGGCGTATAGCCCGCCAGGCTGGCCGACACGTCCCAGACAGTCTGACGCGTTTCCTCGCCCGGCGGGTTGGCGTAACCGCGCTTGGTGAAGAATTCCTCGCTGCGCAATTCGACGGGCAGGCCGGGCGTGAAGGGCCGGATGCTGCTGCCCAGGGTAACGGCGGTGCAACCCTGTTCCGCCAGCCATTGTTCCGCCCACTCCAGCAACTCTGCGCCGATGCCCTGCTGCCGCGCCGCGAGCGAGACGGCGATGGCGTCGACCCAACCGAGGGACGGCGGCGTTACGAGCGGCTCATCGGGCAGAACGCTGGCTAGGACAAAGCCCGCCGGATCGCCGTCGAGCAGGGCAATGCGCCCCTCTTGGCTCAGACCCGTGGCGGGCGTAGCGTTGTAGGCGAGGAAGTCGGCCGAGATGGTGAGGCAGACGTTGACGGCGCTGTTCCACACGTCAGTCGCGGCTCGGATATGCTCGGAGTTGGTGCGGTCAAAGGGCTGTAATTCCAGGGTTTGGGGCATTGTCTACTGTCCTTCTTCTGGCTCAGGCGATTCGCCTATCGGGTCATCTTCGAGAAAGCAGAGCAGGCTGGCGGCGACGCCGCGCGCCGCGACTTCGGGTCGTTGCGTCAGCAGTTCCTGGTCGCCGCCGAGGAAGCCAAGTTCCAGGATGGCGGCGGGCGTGCTTGGGTCGATCTTGCGAAAAGCGTGGTAGGCGGTCATGTCGACGGTGACCGTGTCGGGGTCATGCGCCAGGCCGGTCGTTGCTGCGTAGTGGCGGTCGATGCAGCCCAGAATGCGGTCGCCGGTCGATGGGATCCGGCTGCGTTCGTAGTAGGCGGCTTTGTAGCCGCTGGCGGGTATGCAACTGTCGGCGTGGAGACTGAGCAGGATGTCTGCCTGCAAGCCGTCCAAGCGCGGGTCATACTCGTCGAGGAGCAGGACTTCGGCGCCGGTGCGGCGCATGCGTTGCGCGGCCAGGTCGGTGATGCGGGCGACCGTCTCGGCCTCGGTAAGCGTCACTGTGCCGTCTTCTGCGTTGCAGATTGCACCGGAGTCGAAGCCGGCGTGCCCGCTGATCAACGCCACGCGCGGGGCAGGTTCGCTGCGAGGGGTGAGCGCGGCGGGCCATTCGGGGGCATAACCGAAAATGCGGGCGACGATGGCGAAGATCCCGATCAGCGCGGCGAAACTGATTACGTTTAGAATTCGTTGAATACGACGGACAAGCGTATGGCGCATGGCAAGATCAAGATACCGGTACCCGCCGGTTGCAACGCGAAGCGACGACAAGTTGACCTGTTCATTGTAGTCGCGGGCGCAGGGCTGTCAACTCAGCGGCGGTGTGGGGAGGGGCAGTTCCGCTACAGTGCGTCCGACCTAGCAGCGAGCAAATGGGGCTGGTCTGTGGTCCAGCCATCCGACGAGACGGTCTGGGCGAAATTGACAAAGACCCATGCGCACGCTAGACTGACAGCGTGGATTCCGCCGCCGGCCTGATCGTGTGCGCCGCTCCGGCGAGTCAATCTGGTTGTGCGGAGTTAACGGTTCGTTCCGCACCTTAGGCGGCGAAATCGCCGGTTCTTGTGACCAATCGCCCATGGTTGATAGCAGCACACGCAGGGCCCCAAGAGTCGAACCTTCTGAACGCAGCGCCGCGCCGCGTGAGCGTCCGGCAGTCGCCCAGACGTTGGGCGCGTTACTGCGCGATAGACGCGAGGCTATGGGCGTATCTTTGGCCGAAGTTGAAGTCGCGACGCGCATTCGCCAGAAATACTTGGCCGCCATCGAATCGGATGAGTGGCATTTGCTGCCCGGCGAGGTAGTCGGGCGCGGCTTTTTGCGCAACTACGCCGAGTATCTTGGACTGGAATCGCACGAAATCAACGACCGGCGTCGCGCCATGACCGATCCCGGTCTGACCGCAGCCCTCTCTACGACGAGCGCGGGCGCGGCGCTGCCCCCCGAACGTCAGGTTGATTACCGCCCGAAAGAAGTTGATCTGAAGGACGAGGGCGACGGCATCGAGCGCAGCGAGATCAAGCTGACGCCAATTTTGTCGATTGTGGCGGTCGCGGCAGTCGTCGCTCTGGTTGCCTGGGGCGCCATGCAACTGCGCGAGCCCATCGGCAATCTGTTCGCCGGTGTCCAGGAGCGCCTGGCGCAAGTGAGGTCGGGAGATTCGCCCACGGCTACGCCAGCGCTGATCGGGATTGTCAACGTCGATAACGTCGACGAACCTCAAGCGCCGCAAGCCGGCGATGAGGGCGGCAACGTGACCAACGATGTGGGCGGCAATCCGGTCGAGGCGCCCCCGGGGGGAATCGGCGGCCCGGTGACAGGCGGTGAGAGCGGCGGCGCGGCCCCTGCGGCGGCGCCTGTGCTGGTTCCAACCAATACGCCCACAGAAGCCTCGCCCCCGCCGACGAATACGCCAGAGCCGCCTACGCCGGAACCGACGGCGACCGAAGCGCCTCCGCCAACGGCGACCTTCACGCCCGAGCCGCCTACGCCGGAACCGCCAACGCCTACGCCGGAGATTCCGACGGAGACGCCTACACCGGAGCCGCCGCAGGTCGTGGCGTCGGCCTGCGCCGACCCGCGCTCAGCCATTTTTTCGCCGGGCGTTAATCAGGTTGTGGCAGGCGTGATCGGCGTGAGCGGCACGGCTGAGATCGACGCCTTCGACTATTACAAGCTGGAATATGCGCCGGGCGCAAACGCCGGCGGCGGCTTCGTCTACTTTGACGGACGCAGCAATCCGGTCTCCGGCGGGCAGTTGGGCGCGATGGACACGGCGGCGCTGCCCAATGGCGAGTATACGCTGCGCCTCACGGTGGTGGATCAGACGGGCAACTACCTGCCGCCCTGTGACGTGTCGATCATCATCCAGAACTGACGCGCCGGCGCACTTACGAGTGAAGCAAACGGCGGGAGATGCATGTGGAGCGCATCTCCCGCCGCTGTTTTATCAGGTAAGCGTTTGACTAATCAGCCGGCATCTCCGCCTCTACCGGCACGGCTACGATCTCCCCGTCCTCGGTCTCGCGTAAGTGGTAGATTTGCTCCGCCTTGTCCGTCATCAATACGCCTAGCAGGTGGTCGATCTCGTGCTGGAAGATGCGGGCCAGCCAGTCATAGGCCTTGATGCGGAACTCCTTGCCGTTGCGGTCCTGCGCCCGCACGAGGACATAGGCGGCGCGGTTTACGTCCGCCGCCACGCCGGGGATGCTGAGACAGCCTTCCTGCCCGATCTCCTCACCCTTGCGGCGGATGATCTCCGGGTTAACCAACTCGTAGACCCGCTGCGTGTTCTCGGGGTCTTCCTCGTCTTCCGGGTATTCGACGACGATGACGCGCTGGTTGACGCCGACCTGCGGCGCGGCTAGGCCGACGCCGGGCGCGGCGCGCATAGTCTCGAGCATGTCGTCCAGCAATTGGTGCAGCTCAGGGCCGAATTCACGCACTCGCCTTGCCGGCTGGTGCAGCACCTCGCTTTCCGGATCGCTGACCGTAACGATGTTTAGAATCGGCATTGCTCGTCGCTCTTTTTCGTCCATCGTCTGTTTCTCGCCTTACTGCGACAGGCGGCGCTGATCTGCGCCTGCCCAAAATGGTATGGGAATCGGCATGGTTTGTCAAACGATCCGTGCTGTGCGGAATCGTTGGCCGATTCATTGGCCCCCATGCTACACTTGGTTGACGGAGCGAGCAGGCCTGCGTCCAGGGCGGTGATGAGGCCCTCGGCTCAGGTTTCCACAGTCAGGCATTCGTCCGCTCTCAGTGATCCGAAATCCGCACATCATAGACGCTAGGAGATAGCATGAAACTGGTAACGTACAAGCCGGCGGGCGCCGGTCCCCAGTTGGGCGTTGTCGTCGACGGCTACGTCGTCAACATGGCTGAGGCGAGCGGCGGCAAGCTGCCCAATGACATGCGCGCGTTTCTCGAAATGGGCGACGCCGCTATGCAGACGGCGCAGGCCGCGGCGACGGTAGCCAACGCCCGGGAATTCGGCGCTGCGCTGGACGATGTGAAGCTCATGGCGCCGATTCCCAACCCGTCGAAGGTCGTCGCTATCGGGCTGAACTATATGGACCATGTGCGCGAGTCGGGCGGGAGCGTGCCCGAGATCGCCACCATGTTCGCCAAGTATCCCAGTTCTATCATTGGCCCCGGCGACGCCATTCGCTGGAACCCGGACGTGACGAGCAAGGTCGACTTCGAGGCGGAATTGGCCGTTGTGATCGGCAAACGGGCGCGCAACGTGAGCGAGGCGGACGCCTTCGACTACATTGCCGGGTACATGAACTGCCACGATGTCAGCGCGCGTGACTTGCAGATTGAGCGCGGCGACCAGTGGATCATGGGCAAGTCGCTGGACACCTTCTGCCCGCTGGGGCCGTATCTGGTGACGCGCGACGAGATCGCCGACCCGCACAACTTGCGCGTGCGTTGCCTGGTTAACGGCGAGGCGCTGCAAGATTCCAATACCAAAGAACTGATCTACAAGATTCCGTATCTGATAGCCTACCTGTCGCGCGGCTTCACGTTGCTGCCGGGCGACGTGGTCACCACGGGCACGCCACACGGCGTCGGCGCCTTCCGCACGCCGCCTGTTTTCCTCAAGGATGGCGATGTAGTCACTGTGGAGGTGGAGGGGCTTGGGCAGTTGACCAACCCCTGCGTCGAAGAGGGATAGCGATGGCCGCCGAGACTTTCTTGGTAACCGGCTCGCTGGGCTGCATCGGGGCGTGGGTGCTGCGCAACCTCGTTGCAGAGGGCGTGCGTGTGGTGGCGACCGATGTCGCCGTGGACCCGGTGCGTCCGCGCTTGCTGATGGACGACGAAGAGATCGCACGCATCCGCTTTGAGACGCTGGACGTGACTGACCTGGAGCGGGTAAAGGAATTGGTCGCCCGCCACGGCGTAACGCACATCGTGCATCTTGCCGGCCTGCAGGTTCCGTTCTGCAAGGCGAATCCGGCGCTGGGCGCGCGGGTGAACGTTGTGGGTACGGTGAACATCTTCGAGGCGGCGCGCGCCCACTGGGGCCAGGTGCGCGGGCTGGCATATGCCAGTTCGCTCGCCGTGATGGGGCCTGATCACCTCTACCCGCAGAAGCCGGTGCGCGACGACGCGCCGCTGCATCCGCAGTCGCTTTACGGCGTGTATAAGCAGGCGAACGAGGAGACGGCGCGCATCTATTGGCAGGACTGGGGCATTCCCAGCGCCGGCCTGCGCCCCTGTATCGTCTACGGCGTGGCCCGCGACCAGGGCATGACGTCGGACATTGCCAAGGCGATGCTGGCTGTGGCCGCGGGGAAGCCGTACCACATACGCTTCGGCGGCCCGGTGACGTTGCAGTACGCCGACGACGTGGCGCGGCTGTTCATTGCCTGCGCCCGCTCCGGACATCAGGGCGCGGCGGCGTGTAATGTGCGCAACGATGTGACTGAGGTCGAGCGCTTCGTGGCGCTGCTCAACGATGGCTATGCGGGCAGCCGCATTACGTGCGCAGAAACGCATCTGCCCTTCCCCGCGGACCTGGACGACAGCAGGCTGCGCAGCATCGTGGGCGACGTGCCGCATACGCCGCTGGCGCTGGCTGTCGAAGAGAGCGTGGGCCTGTTCCGGCGGCTGCTCAACGAGGGGCGCATCGACCTGAGGCAGTTGGACGCGTGACGCCGGGATGCGGAGTATACCACCTGACTAGGCCATGCGAAGGGGAGGCGGTCTCTTGCGAACGGCCATGAACCTGGCCGCATTAGCTGTTGCGAGCTACGCCCTGCTGTGCCTGGCCCTCTATCTTTTACAGGAGCGGCTGATCTTCTTCCCGGAAAAGCTGCCGGCAGGCTATGCGTTTGACTACGATATCCCCTTCGAGGAGGTGACTTGGCCGGTCGACGGGGCCGAACTGCATGCGCTGCACTTTCGCGTCGATGACGCGCGCGGGGTGATTCTCTACTTCCACGGCAATGCCGGTTCGCTGCGCGGGTGGGGCGATGTGGGCGAGGAACTGGCCGGCTATGGCTATGATGTGGTGATCTCGGACTATCGCGGCTACGGCAAGAGCGGCGGTCATATCACGGGTGAGGCGCAGTTGCTGGCCGACGCCGATGCGACCTATGCCTATGTGCGCCAGCGCTATGCCGAGGATCGCATCGTTCTCTACGGTCGCTCGGTCGGCAGCGCGCCGGCAACGTACTTGGCTGCACAACACCGGCCGCGATTGCTGATCTTGGAGGCGCCGCTCTACAGCCTGCGCGATCTGGCGAGCCGAGTGATGCCGCCGATCGCGCCGCTGGGGCTGCTATTGAAGTACGAATTGCCAGTGTATCGCTGGCTTGGCGAATCCGAGTGCCCGGCGGTCATATTCCACGGCACGGATGACGAGGTGATCCCGTTCGATTCGAGCCTTCGCTTGTTGGCGCATACGCGTTCGCCGGCGACCTTCGTGCCGGTTGAGGGCGGGCGGCACAATAACCTGGAACGCTTTGAAGCCTATCAGGCCGGCCTGGCGGAGGCGTTGGGGAACTAGCTGGGCAACGCGGCCAAGCTATTCCGTTTTGTAGACTCACAACAAGGAGAGACTACCTGTGACAGACGAGAGCGTACGCAACTGGGATGGGGGCGTCGTGCGCTACCCCGACCCGGCCATCGAAGCAATCGACCCGCGTTTCGAGAAGTACCGTATCGGCAATGCCGCGGTTGAGCGGCTCTGCACGGGCATGCGCTGGTCCGAAGGGCCGGTGTGGTTCGGTGATGGGCGCTATTTGCTGTGGAGCGACATCCCCAACAACCGCATCATGCGTTGGAGCGAGGAGACCGGCGCGGTGAGCGTCTTCCGCAGCCCGTCGAACAACGCCAATGGCAACACGCGCGACCGGCAGGGCCGGCTGGTGACGTGCGAACACCTGTCGCGACGCGTGACGCGCACGGAGCATGACGGCCGCATTACGGTGGTAATGGACAGCTACGAGGGCAAGCGGCTCAACGCGCCCAACGACGTCGTCGTCCATTCCGACGGTTCGATCTGGTTCACCGACCCCGGCTACGGCATCCTGCTGGACTATGAGGGGGAGACGGCGGAGTTTGAGTTGCCGACCTACGTCTATCGCGTCGACCCGCTCACGGGCAAGGCTGCGGTCGTGGCGGATGACTTCGACCGGCCTAATGGCCTGTGCTTTTCGCCGGATGAGTCGCGCCTCTACATCGTGGACACGGGCGCGCCGTCCGGCGCGGGGGGCCCGCCGCATGTGCGCGTCTTCGACGTGGTCGACGGCGTGCGCCTAACCAATGGCCGCGTGTTCGTGGATATGAAGCCCGCCTCGACGGACGGCATCCGTACGGACGTGGACGGAAATCTGTGGGCGTCGGCGGGCTGGGGTTCGCCCGACATGGACGGCGCGCATTGTTATTCGCCTGAAGGCGAATTGATCGGCCAGATCCATCTGCCGGAACCGTGCTCGAACCTCTGCTTCGGCGGGCTGAAGAAGAACCGGCTGTTTATGACGACCGGGCAGTCGGTCTATGCCGTCTATCTGAAGGCGATCGGCGCGCAGACGCCGTAGCACGGCTAGTCGGGCTACGGCGGGGCTTGCTTGCTCCCGGCGCGCTGCCGGAAGCGGGCGCGGTCGACTAAGGCGCGGCGATGGACGCCGCGCCCGATCTGTTCGACCGCGTCTGAAGCCATGACTTCGAAGGTGACGGTGCGCCCGTCGACAGTGGTTACCGTGGCCTGGGCGTTGACGGCCATGCCCGGCGGGGTGGCGGCTAGGTGATGCACTTCCAGAAACACGCCGACCGAGGTCATGTCTGCGGGCAGCGCGCCGGTGAGCGCGGCGACGGCGGCTTGCTCCATCAGGGCGATGAGGGCGGGCGTGCCGAAGACCGGAACGTCGCCGCTGCCGAGCGCTTCGGCGGTGTCGGCGGGCGAGACGATGCGGCGGGCGAGGCCGGTCAACCCCGGCTTGAGATTGGGCAGGTCCATGCGTTCGCTCCTGTCTAGATGCGGCCAAACGGTTGCGGCCAAAGGCAATCATACCCGCGAACAGTGCGAAGGGTGTAACGCGCCATGATGGCGGGCGGCGATTGCCTGCGCCGGGCAATGATGCTAGACTGAGGCTAGAGCGCTGTACGTCTGCTCTTTCCCCACGAGTGAGTCACTGTTTTCCTGTCCGCTGCAAAGCGCGCCCATGATCGCCATTCTGCACTAGAAGGAACGTTTTCCATGCGCAAGAACAAGATACGCCAATTGCTCAACGAGGGTAAGCCCACGCTGGCTACACACGTACATTCCACTTGGCCTTCGGTGATCGAGGCCATCGGTCACACCGGCATTTACGACTACGTGGAGTTTGTGGCTGAGTACGGCCCGTATGACCTGTATGATCTGGACAATATGTGCCGGGCCGCGGAGTTGTACGACCTCGGCATGATGATCAAGGTGGACTATGAGCCGCACCGCTTTTATGCGCAGCGGGCGGTCGGCGCCGGCTTCGGAGCAGTGCTCTTCGCCGATGCGCACAACGTAGACGAGGCGCGCACGTGTTTGCTGTCGGCGCTGCCCGATACGCCGGAGGATGGCGGCGGGTTCGGCGTCGGCATGCGCCGCCACAGCTACATGGGCTACGGCGGGTCCGCTGAGTACGTGCAAGCCCTGCGCGACGTGGTGCGCGTGCTGATGATCGAGAAGCGCGGCGCGGTGGAACAGCTTGAGGAGATTCTGGCGCTGCCCGGGCTCGACATGGTGCAGTGGGGGCCGGCGGACTACAGCATGAATATCGGCAAGGCCGGTCAGCGCGGCGCGCCGGAGGTGCGCGAGGCGGAGGATACCGTAACCAAGAAGGCGCTGGAAATGGGCATCCACCCGCGCATCGAGATCGGCACGCCCGACCAGGCGCGGCGTTATTTGGATATGGGCGTGCGCCACTTCTGTATGAACACCGACCTTGTCATTCTCTACTCCTGGTTGAAGGAGAACGGCGACGAGATGCGCAAGGCGTTGGAAGGCCACTAGGCCGGCGCTAGAACTGATCGATGCCTGACTGTGAAAGCCTCCGGCCTGTTGCCGGGGGCTTTCGTGCTTATGTGCGCCGGTCGCGACGAATAAATCGCGACGAACCTAATACTAAGGCGCCATTGCGGCGCGGAAGGAGGCAGCCATGCCTGTGGTCACGGTCTCGCGGGAACTTGGTTCGTTGGGGACGCGCATTGCAGAGGCGGCGGGGGCGAGGCTGGGCGCGCCTTGCGTCGACAAGGAAGTGCTGGCCGAGATGGCGCGGCAGGCGGGCGTCCCTGTCAATGAGATCGTCGAGTCCGAGGAGAAACTGCTGTCGCGGCCGATGGTGGTGAGCGAGGAGATGCGCGCCTTTTTCTCGCGGCGCGGGGAATCGGGGGTGCTGACTGCGGAGAACTACGTGGAGCGCATGTCCGCTGCGATTCGTGCGCTGGCAGAGCAGGGCAATACGGTGTTTGTGGGACGCGGCGCCCAATTGATCCTCCCCGGCGCGCCCGGCGTGCTGCATGTCCACATATTCGCCTCGCCGGAGATCCGTGCGAAGCGCATCCAGGAGCGGCGCGGGCTGGGTGATGAACAGGCGGCGCTACAGATTGTGCGCCAGGCCGACGAGCGGCGGCGCACTTGGTTCCGCCGCTTCTTTACCGGGGCGAACTGGAAGGATCCACGTTACTATGACTTGATGATCAACACGGGGCGCATACCGGCGCAGACCGCGGTCGAGTTGATCGTAGCGGCGGCGCTGTCCGAGCCTGAGTAGCGCCGCTAACGGTGCTAGGGCTGTTCCGGCGCGTTGGGCGCCGGCATGTTCTGCGTGTTTTCTATGCTTTGCGCGTCGACCGTATCGGGAATGGTGTCCATAGTCAACAGCACCAGTAGCCAGCGCGAGTCGGGGTTGCTGGCGAGGATCATGACGACGATCACGGTGAGGGGGATAGCGAGGATAAAGCCGAGGGGGCCGAGCACCCAGGCCCAGAAGACGAGAGAGGCCAACGCGACGGCAGGCGTCAGGTTCAGGCCCTGTCCCATCATGGCAGGCGCGACGATATTTTCGATGCCCATGTTGATCAGGAGCACGCCCAGAAAAGCCATCACGGCCCACCAGGGACCAGACTCGGCCAGCGCTAAAAGCGCGGGCGGCAGGGCGGCGATGGTCACGCCGATGTACATGATGAAGCCGAGGAAGAAGGCCAGGATGCCCCACAGAACGGCTAGGTCGACGCCCAGGATTGCCAGCCAGATTGTGATGGCCGTCGCAACGATCAGGTTGACGCGCACGCGGATCGAGAAGAAACTGGCGACGCGCTGAGCGACCTGCGCGGCTTGGGCGTTGAGCAGGTTTCCTGGCCCCCATTCTCGATCAATACGCTCCGACAGATGCGTGGTTTGGAGCAGCAGGAAAACCGTTGTCACCAGCACGAATACGCCGGTTACAACTAGCGACCCTAGATTGGTCAGCAGACGGGCGGTAGTGCCGATCAGCATTTGCCGGCTGAACAGCTCTTGGGTGAGGACGGTCGGTGCGTCGATGCCCAGCTCTTCGAGCCAGGTTGCCAGGTTGATGCGCTGTTCGGTGAGCCGCGAGGCATAGAGAAAGAGATTGGCGCGCAGGCTTTCGATGGAAATATAGAGCAGTCCCAACAGCCCTAAGCCGACGAGCATGACGCCCGCCACCATGATCGAGACCGTGAGCCAGGTTGGAAACCCGCGAGATACTAGGCCGCGATAGGGCGGGTAGAGCAGGACGGCGAGGAAGATCGCGAGTAAAAATGGGCTCAGGATAGACGATGCGGCGTGCATGCCTGCCACGATGATGACAAGGCTGGCGCCCATGAGAAGATTGCGTAGAAGCGGAGAGCGAAGGGCTGCGTTCATGGCGGCGACCGGTCCATTGGGGTAAGAGATTAGTTGGGCCGGTCCGAGCCGGCTACAGGGTTGATCGGGTGCAGCGGCTGGTCCTCGATGATGGCTTTGACGCACTCCAGGCGGGCTAGGTTGCGGATGGCGGCGACGGTGGCTTCGACGAGAATGAAGCCGAGGCGGTTTGGCATGCGCGTCAGGCGGCGACCGCCGCTCTCTTCCAATTGGCCGTCGATGGCGGCGAAGGCGTCGCCGGTTTGTGCGGCGATGGACGCCGCGGCGGCCTCGCGGCGCGCAGACCGGGCCGCTGTCCCGCCTGATTCGGCTTCCGGCTTGATCGCCGGCAGGACAATGGCCCGGATCTGTTCGTTCGGCTCTAGTTCTGCCAGACGCGCGGCGAACGCGGCGCTGATTTTGCTGCTGTCGTCCGGCGAGGCTTCGTCGGAAGTTGTAGATGTCATAGCCGCCCCATCAACACAACAGCCGCAAAGAGACGCACGCAGGCGCCGCGCTACCGGCGCCGGGGCGATTTAGCCTAAGGCTGCCATCGCCTCTTCCGGCTGGATTAGGCCGTATCCCCAACGGTTGTCGGGGCGCCGGCTCTTGCCCGCCGGGTGTTTCGCCGTCTCTTTGATGGCTTGCACAAGCTCGGCAATAGAGACCTTCGGGTGCGCCGCCATCAGCAGGGCGGAAACGCCTGCCACATGCGGCGTCGCCATCGATGTCCCATCCATATAGGCGAACATATAGGCCCCATCGGCGCGCAGCACAGGCGGAATGGCCGAGTAGACTTGGACGCCCGGCGCTACGATGTCCGGCTTGGTCACAACCTGGTTCGGCTCCTGTCCAGGAAAGACGAGGCTGGCGCCGCTGCTGAAGAAGGCCACGTCGATGCGATGGCGCCCCATCTTCTCGACTGCGCCTACGCCCAGGGCGTTGTAGGCGTTGCCGGGGGAACTGGTGTTGCCCTGATTCTCGTTGCCCACGGCGACTACGGGCAGCATCTCGTAGCGGTCGATCAGCACCTCGAAGATCTGCGTGAAGAGCGGCTCGTAGTAGTTGAAGCCGAGCGACATGTTGATCACGTCGGACCCCTTCTGGATGCACCAGTCGATGCCTTCCAGGAGGGTGCGGATGGTGGCGTCGCCCACAAGGACCGCGGCCATGTTGATGCGGGCCTGCGGGGCTACGCCGATGGCGACTCCGTCGGGGGTCTCACCGCCAGCAATTGTACCACAAACGTGCGTGCCATGACCATTGCCGTCGAACATGGGCGCGGCGTTGATGCGCCGCCCCAGCGGGTCGATCATGATGAAGCCGGCGATGCGGTCCTGCAGTACGGGATGCTCGCCGAAGACGCCGGTATCCAACACGCCGACGCTGACGCCCTCGCCCTTGGTTTTCTCCCACAGGCGCGGGACGCCGAGCTGTTCCAGCCCCCACGTCATACGGCTGCGCACTTCCTGCTTGGCAAGCTCCTGATATTGGATGCCTTCCGGCTGGATCAGGTGGATGCGCTGGTTGGGCAGAATGGCGATGACATCCGGCTGTTCCGCCAGCGACAGCAGGGATTTCGGCGTGACCTTAACCGTGAGAATGGGCAAGGAGCCGGCGCCGATCGGCTCGACCGGCGTTGGCGCGTCGTCAAATCCCGGGTTGTTGCCGAGAATACGGCGTTCGACCTCGCGGTGGGCGGCGGCCTGGGCATGCGCCTGGAACTTGCGCCGGGACGCACGGTCGCCGCGGTGGCGCGTGGGCGGCTTCTCGACGTGCGGCGTGCGGTAGAGCACCACGGCCTCATGCCGGTCGTTGCGATTGCTGTCGCCCAAATACGACTCGAAAGCGGGTGAAATCTTGTCCTCTGGGTTCAAACCGATAGCCCTTTCTGAACTAAGTGACAATTGCAAGAATATTGGCGAGAAA
>JASGTU010000327.1 GCA_030058085.1 Chloroflexota bacterium | reverse complement strand
AACCGGGGCTGTTCGAGCCGGTCACGATTGGCGGGCTGCGTCTGCGCAACCGCCTGATGCGTTCCGCTACGGCTGAGAGCATGGCCGACAACGCCACGGGCGCGCCCCTGCCCAAGCTGGCGACGCTTTACCGCGACCTGGCAGAGGGCGGCGTCGGCTTGATCGTGACGGGGCACGCCTATGTGATGCGCGCGGGCAAGGCGCATCCCGAGATGGCCGCGCTGGACAGCGATGAATTGATCCCGGTGTGGCGCGAGACGATCGCTGCGGCGCAGGCTGCGGGCGCCAGGGTGATGGTGCAGATCAATCACGGCGGGGCAAGCTGCGACCCGGTCGAGACGCCGGAGCCGCTCTCGCCATCGGGCGTTCCGTCCGGCACGCGCACGAAACATGCGAATGCGATGACGGACGAGCAGATCGCGCAGGCTGTGGACGCCTTCGGCCAGGCGGCGCGGCGGGCGAAGGCGGCGGGCTTCGACGGCGTGCAGATCCACGGTGCGCACGGCTATCTGACGTCGCAGTTCCTGACGCCGTCCACGAACCTGCGCCAGGACCGCTGGGGCGGCGACCCTGAACGGCGGCGGGCGTTCCTGAACGCGGTGATCGCCGCGGCGCGGGCGCAGGTCGGCCCGGACTACCCGGTCTGGATCAAGTTGGGCGTGGCGGGGCGTGAGGATTCCGGCCTGACCTTGGACGAGGGTGCGCAGGCGGCGCAGGCGTGCGTGGCGGGAGGCGTCGACGCCATCGAGATCAGCCACGCACTAGGGACGCCGTCCTGGACGAAGAAGGCGCCGGAGCCGCCCTTTCTGCGCATGGCGGAGGCGGTGCGGGTGGCGGTAGGGCCGGATTATCCGCTGGCGCTGGTCAACGGTTTTCGCCATCTGGCGGTGATGCAGCGCACGCTGGCGAGCGGCGCGGCGCAGGTCATCAGCCTGTGCCGACCTCTGATTGTAGAGCCGCATCTGCCGCGCCTGCTGCAAGAAGGCGCGACCGACAAGGCGATTTGCGCCAGTTGCAGCCAGTGCTGGCCGAATGCATTCGGCGAGGGCATCGCCTGTCACAACCGTTCGGTGCAGAAGCGGCTGATGGCCGTATAGAGCGCGGCATGCGCCGGGCGGGTTCTGCCCTGGGTGAGAAAGGCCGGTCGAACCTTGCTCTAGATGTCTATCATTCGGCTGTTGTCTGGCGAATCGCCTTTCCTAACATCGCATATGATTCGATAAGGACATAAGCAATTGTGAATATTCTCGTCGAGAAACTCCGCGAGGTTCTCTATGCAGTGCTTCCGGTTACGGTGATTGTCTTGCTTCTGCATTTCACGATCGCCCCGCTGGAAAATTACCTGCTAATGAGGTTCGCAATTGGCGCAGTGTTGATCGTGATCGGGCTGGCTGTGTTTTTGTTCGGGGTGGATATCGGCATCACGCCGATCGGCGTCCTTATGCGAGGGCCGATCACGGAGAGAAACAAAGCGTGGATCATCGCCGTAGCCGGTCTGATGCTCGGCTTCTTCATTTCCATCGCAGAGCCGAATCTGCGCGTTGTGGCTGATCAGGTGGATTTTGTGACTTCCGGCGCGATCTCCAAATTGAGCCTCGTCGTCGTGGTCTCCCTCGGGATTGCAGCGATGCTTGCGCTGGGGCTGTTGCGCATCGTCTACAATGTGTCGCTGCGCGGCTTCCTTACCGTGGCATATCTGATTATCTTGGCGCTGGCGATATTCACTTCGCCCGATTTCCTACCGATGTCGTTCGACGCCGTAGGCGCTGTGACGGGCGTCTTGGTCGTGCCGTTTATATTGGCGCTCGCATACGGCGTAGCCTCGGTCAAGAAGGACAGCAAGTCTGCCGAGGAAGACAGCTTTGGGCTTGTAGGCATCGTATCAACCGGCGCGCTCATGACGGTCATGATGATGAGCATTCTTATGCGGCCAGGCGAAATAGCCGCCGGCCTCGATCTGTCAGAGACACATTCAGCTTCGATCCTGGCGCCCTATATCCACGAGTTGCCGATCATTGCCGGCGAGATTTCTCAGGCGCTATTTCCGCTCTTTGCGGTATTTGTGATCTTGCAAATTCGGTCGTTTCACCTTTCGCGCAGGGCTTTTATGAATATTGTGAAGGGCCTCGTGTACACGTTCGCCGGCTTGGTGCTGTTCTTGACCGGCGTCAATGCGGGCTTTATGGACGTCGGCAACGTTGTGGGGTACAGTATTGCATCGTCGGACAAACGTTGGCTGATCATCGCCATCGGCTTTGTGTTGGGCCTGGCGACGGTTCTCGCCGAGCCGGCTGTGCACGTTTTGACGCATCAGATCGAGACGGTTACCAGCGGGTCTGTGAAGGCCAAGATGGTGATGGTTTCGTTTTCACTTGCGGTCGGGGTTGCAATCGCGCTGGCGATGGTGAAGATCGTCGTCCCCCAAGTTCAGTTGTGGCATTTTCTGTTGCCGGGCTATGTCATTGCGATCGCCGCGACCTATCTGGTGCCGCCGCTCTTTGTGGGCATCGCCTTTGATTCGGGTCCGGTCGCCTCGGGCCCAATGACGGCGACGTTCATACTGGCGTTTGCGCAGGGGGCCGCTGAAGCGATTGAAGGGGCGAACGTGTTGATAGACGGCTTCGGCGTGATTGCATTGGTTACTCTGGCGCCGCTGATCGCATTACAGACGCTGGGGTATATCTTTAAGGTGAAGTCTGCAAAAGAAGGAATAGAAGCGCATGACGATGCCTCCTGATAGAGATGAGTATGAGCTGCTGTGCGCCATCGTGAGCCACGGTTCGGGCAGCAAAGTCCTCAAGATCGCCAGGCAATATGGCGTGTCCGGGGGTACGATTTGTTTAGGCCGGGGAACGGTCAAGAGCCGCGTGTTGGAATTTTTGGGCTTAAGTGATGTCGAAAAAGAGATCATATTCATGATTGCCGAGAGTGCAACGGCACACGGCGCGATTGAAGGGCTGCATAAGGAGTTGGCCTTTGATAAGCCGCATCACGGCATCGCCTTCTTAATGCCGGTTATAAATTTCTTGGGCGCCAGAGGCTGCGAATACCGCGATATCCAGGGAAGCAGAGGTGTTGAAGACACAATGTACAATGCCATTTTCGTAGTTGTCGACAGGGGAAGGGCGGAAGTCGTACTGGATGCGGCGACGAAGGCAGGCTCCAGGGGCGCCACGATCATCAACGCCAGAGGTTCGGGCATTCATGAGACGAATGTGCTTTTTGCGATGGCGATTGAACCGGAGAAGGAGATCGTCCTGATTTTGTCGGAGGATAGTCTCACCGAGTCGATCGTCTCGACGATCCGAGAGGCACTGCAGATCGACGAGCCTGGGCGCGGGATTCTGTTCACGCTGGGCGTGAAGCAGGCTTATGGGCTGTATTGATTGCGTCCGTCTGCGGACTTGACCGCCGGCTGAGAGCGCTTGGGATATCCCCTCTGTTGCTGGGCAAGATAGCGCTCGGCGAGCATAACGAAATATAGCCTGCTAAGGCAGCCGCTTTAGCAGGCGCTTCACTCCCCCGGAAAAACGCCTCTGCACCTTGTGTTCTTATTCCGTGAGCAGCACCAAGTTGTTGCGGTGGATAGCTTCGTCGCCGTAGGTATAGCCGAGGCGGTCTTCGATCTCGTGGGAATGGCAGCCGGCGATGCGGGCCAGGTCATCACTGTTGTAGGCGGTGAGGCCGCGGGCCAGTTCGTGGCGTTCGGCGTCGACGATGATCACCGTGTCGCCGCGCTGGAAACCGCCTTCGACCGCAATGATGCCCGCAGGCAGGAGGCTGCGCCCGCGGCGACAGAGTGCGCGCACGGCCCCGGCGTCGATCACGATGCGGCCCGCCGGCTTCGGCCCGGCTAGGATCCAGCGCTTGCGGCTTTCGATGCGCGATTCGAGGGCGGGGAAGCGCGTGCCTACGGACTCGCCCTGCGCCACGCGCAGGATGACGTTCGGCTCGGCGCCGGCGGCGATCACGACGTCGATGCCGGCATGGCGGGCCGTGTTGGCCGCGGCGATCTTGGTGGACATGCCGCCCACGCCCAGCCCGGTAACGCTGTCCCCGGCGTGGATGCCCTGTAGATCGTCGAAGTGGTGGACTTCGGGGATCAGTTCTGCGCTGGGGTCCGTGCGCGGGTCGGCGGTAAAGAGGCCGGCCTGGTCGGTGAGGATGAGCAGGAGGTCGGCGCTGACCAGGGTGGCGACGAGGGCGGAGAGGTTGTCGTTGTCGCCGACTTTGATCTCTTCGGTGGCGACGGCGTCGTTCTCGTTGACGACGGGGACGATGCGATTATCGAGCAGCGCGGAGAGGGTGTCGCGCGCGTTGAGATAGCGGCGGCGGTTTTCGGTATCGGCGCGGGTGAGAAGGATTTGGCCGACGCGGACGCCGTAGATGTCGAAGATGCGCTCCCACTGGAGCATAAGGCGGGTTTGGCCGACGGCGGCAAAGAGCTGTTTGTTGACGATGGTCGGCGCTAGTTTGGGGAAGCCGAGGTGGGCGCGACCGGCGGCTACCGCGCCGGAAGTGCAGACGATAATGTCGTGACCGCGGCTGTGGAGGTCGGATAACTGGCGGACGAACTCGACCAGCCGTGGCCTGTCGAGGTGGCGAGCCCCGCCGGTGAGCACGCTGGTGCCGAACTTGACGACGATGCGTTGAGTCATGCGAGTATTATACCAGGCTTCGGGAGGGGTTTGAATCGCCAGAGGCTTCGCGTAACGGTATGGCCGGGCGGATGGCCGAAAAACGACGCTTTCAGACGTCCAAACAAGCCGGATTACGTAGGGGGTAGGCAGGCCCCCTGCATGGATTGGTCTAGGGGGAGAGCGGGATGCCGGCGGGTATCAGGCCAAGCGGCTCTTCGTCTTCCGCCAACTCTAGGGCCTGCTTGACGGCTAAGTCGTCGAAGGCGCCGATGTAGACGGTTCCTATGTTGCGGGCGACGCCTTGAAGCGCCATATTCTGGGCTGCGGCCCCTGCTTCGACATAGACATAGTCGACGCCGCGGTCGCCATACTTGCCGGTCGTACGTGCGTGGACGCCGGCGATCACGAACACAGCCGGGGCTTCGTGCAGCGGCGACTGGCCCAACGCCGCCTCGCTCAACGCGGCGCGACGGTCACCCGCAGCGGCGAGCGCCAGCTCGTGGGCGTGCGCATCGTATCGGTATACGCCCGCGGGCAAGTCTGTCACGCGGCCTGCCACGAGGAAGACTTCCAGCGGATAGAGCGCGCCGGCGGAGGGTGCGGTGCGCAGGCCTTCGGGGCTGGTAACGCCCTGAGCAGCCCACAGGAGTTGGGCGCAGTCAGCCAGGGTGAGCGGCTCGGCGGTGTAGGCGCGCACGGAGCGGCGCGCCGCCAACGCCTCCTCGACGCTCGTCGTACCGGCGCGCGCGGGGGCGGGCAGTTTGATGCGGCTGTTTGCGGCGTGTCCTGTCATGGCTGGCGTGGAAGAGTTAGGCAGAGCGGCGATGCCGGCCGGTTCGACCTGACAGGCCGCGCAGCAGAGCGTTCCGCTGAGACCCGCGGCCAACAGGAGCATGCGCGTGCGGTTGGCGGGGCGGCGTATTTTCATAGCGCTTTGACAGACTCCCGGCCTGACGGCGTCAGGCGTTCACGTTATCTGCTAATACCATACCATAGGATCGCCTGTATGCCATGAACAGCGGCGCTAGCCACGCCAGAAAAACAGACGCCCGCCTCGAAGAGGGACGGGCGCCTGGCTGCACAGCGCAGCAAAAGGGAAGAGAGGGCTATTTCAGCATGTTAGCGGCGAGTTTCAGCCCGTCTTCGGCGGTCACAGCCGGAACAACGGTGATCTGCATCAAGTCATCCCAATCCGACAACGCAGCCATGAGCAAACCGACATTGTCACTTTCCACCACATTGATCACGACGATGTCGCTGCCTTGCGGCCAGTACTCGGCCAGCACCTTCAGGCCGGGCGGGTATTGCCACTTGGCGCGACGTGCGATCCTCTCCTTGGCCGTGGAGTTCTTCTCCTTGCAGATGGACATAAACAACATGGCGGATTTTCCTCTCTCCCCCGGAGAGGCCGGGGGCGCACACTGGTCAACCGACGCGCCGTTGCTGCACCCGGGCGGCTGTTCCGATGTGCTCGGAGGCGTAGTCTGCTGCTGTGTGGGTGTGAATCGGGTGCAGATCCATTATGCTGCGCGTGTCAATATCTTGCCCACCATCTTTTAGAACGGGCGGCGTGGGGAATCAGCCCAGCGCGCGGCGGCGAGCGGTGTATAATCTCCGCAAGGAAGGCGTAGGCAGGCCATGAGTTGTCTTGTTGCCGGTAGAGAGGGGGAGTCGTGACGATTGTCGACCGCAGAGAGTTTCAGGTTGTGCGAGGACATGCCGAGGAGGCGTTGGCGATAGGCATCACCGAGTACCAGCGCGCATTTCGCAGGCGGGGACGGGTATACCTCAGCGAGACCGGCACAGTCGGGCAGATCGTGATCGAGTGGGAGTTTGCCAGCCTGGCGGAATGCGAAGAGACCTGGGACGCGTGGCGCAACGACCCCGATAGCGCGGCGTTCTTGAAACGGTGGAACGCCATCACGGAAGGCTCGACGCGGGAACTGCTGACCCTTGTCGAGTCGTTTGACGGTGTTGCACCGTAGTGGGGGTGTAGGCGGCAAAGAGGCCGCCCCTCTGTACAACCGTACGTAGGACAGTGCGCCGAACAGCATAAATTGGGATGCATTCAGACGCAGCAGAATCGCCGAACGGCAGAAAGGTCCCAAAGGGATAGTAATGGAAAATCTGACTCTCGAGCAGTTGCTGAAACTGGCCCAACAGAGCCAAGACCCAAGCATCTCCATCTATTTGCCGACGCACCGCGCCGGCCCGGATACGCAACAGGACCCGATCCGCTTCAAAAACCTGGTGCGCGAGGCGGAACGGCAGTTGCAGGAGCGGGGCATGGGCGCACGCGATGCGGCTGATTTTCTGCATGCGGCGCAGAAGTTGCTGGAGGATTCAAGCTATTGGCGACATCAATACGATGGGTTGGCCGTGTTCTTGGCCGCCGATGACTTCCACGCCTTTCGCCTGCCGTTTGGCGTGGAGGAGATGCTGACGGTGGCAAGCTCCTATTACGTTAAGCCAATCCTGCCGCTGTTTACGAACAACGGGCACTACTACATTTTGGCGATCAGCCAGAACGACGTGAGGCTGTTTGAGGGAACACGCCACAGCATCGGCCAGATCGATCTGCCGGAAGACACGCCGCAAAGCCTGGACGAGGCGCTTCAATACGATGACCCCGAAAAGCAGTTGCAATTCCACACCGGAACGCCGCAGGGCGGCGGCCGCGATGCCATGTTCCACGGGCACGGCGCCGGCGAGGACGATCAGAAGGTGCGGCTCGAACGGTATTTCAATCTGGTAGACAACGGGCTGCGCGAGTTACTGCAGGCGCAGCAGGCGCCGCTGGTTCTGGCCGGGGTGGATTATCTGTTGCCGATCTATCGCAAGGTCAGCGAATACGCCAAGATCATGCCGGACGGCATCGAGGGGAGCGCCGAGCGGATGCGCGCGGATGAACTGCAGGAACGCGCCTGGCCGATCGTCGAGCCCTATTTCCGGCGCGAGACGGAAGAGGTGATTGCCCAGTATCGCCAACTTGCCGGTACGGGCAAAGTGTCTAGCCAGATCGAGGACGTCGTCGCCGCAGCCCATTTCGGGCGTGTGGACAAGCTCATTCTGGCGGCGGATACGCCGGTGTGGGGCGTCTTCGACCGGGAAAGCGGCAAGGTGCTGCACCGCCAAGAAGGGCGGAGCGACGAAGATGACCTGGCGCTGACGGACTTCGCCGCTACGCAGACCTTGCAGAACGGCGGGACCGTCTATGCCCTATCGCAAAAGGAGATGCCGGCGGACTCGCCTGTAATCGCGGTGCTGCGGTATTAGGCTGCAAACCGCATCCCCTGGAAGCTCGCAACTTCCGGGGGATGCGGTCCGATTCTCTATGGCGGCGAATTAGAGGGCGATGCCGCTGCGGATGAGGGCGCGGCGCGCCGCATCCACGATGCTGGCCGCGTCGATGCCGTAGTGGCGGTAGAGGTCGGCGCGCGCGCCGGACTGCCCGAAGGCGTCGACGCCGAGCGGGTAGGTGCGCATGCCGTAGATGCCGCCCAGCCAGGCTAGGGCGTGTGAGGCGCCGTCCTGCACGGTGATGATGGGGGCGTGACGTTCGTCAGGCGGGATAAGCCAGGCGAAGGGCGAGTCGTCCTGCCGGGCGCTGCCGCCGCCCTCGCGCCACGCCTCGTAGAGGAGTTGGGCGCTGGTCAAGTTGAGCACGTTGGCCGGAATGCCCTGCTCGCTTAGTTGCGCGGCGGCAGCGATGGCATCCGGTATCAGCGCCCCTGCCGACGCCAGGTGCACCAGGCGCGAGCGCGGCAAGGAGGGGGCGGCGGTGCGCCAATCTACGATGCGATAGCCGCCTGCCAGGACCTGGCGGCGCAACGTCTCCTCGCCCAAACGCGCCAGCGCCTCGTCCATGAGGTTTTGATCCACCTGTTTGGTCGTCAGCCGGAAGTAGACGGCGCGGCCGTCTGCGCCGCTACAACACTGGCGCAGCGCCTCGATCATCATCCATTCCATCTCTTTGGCAAAGGCCGGTTCAAACGCGACGAGCCCGGGCAACTCGATGCCCAGGGACGGCGTCACGGTGGATTGGTGCGCGCCGCCTTCCGGCGAGAGGCTGATGCCGGAGGGCGTGCCGGCGAAGATGAACTTGGCGCCCGAATAGAGCGCATAGATCAGCGAGTCCAGCCCGCGACAGATGAAGGGGTCATAGACGGTGCCGATGGGGATGAGGCGTTGGCCGCTCAGTTCGTGGGTCAGGCCGAACATGCCCAACGCCATGAAGAGGTTCATCTCGGAGATGCCTAGTTCGATGTGCTGGCCGCTTGGGCCCTCTCGCCAGGCGAAGGTCTGCTGCTCGTCCGTGCTGAGGCGAGCCGTCACCTCCGGCTTGAACACGCCGTTCTTGATGATCCAGCCCGACAAATTGGTGGAGGTGGAGACATCGGGCGAGATGGTGACGACGCGTTCGCTGAGGCCGGGGACGCGGCTGATGCTCATGAGCAGTTGGCCGAGCGCCTGCTGGGTGCTCAGCAGTCCCTGTGAGCGCACGGACAGCGAATTGGGGACAGCGACCGGGTGCAGGTCTGTCTGCGCACTGGGGCGCGGCGCGTCTGGGTAGAGGCGACGCGCCGTGGCGCGGCAGAGTTCGTCTGCCGGCGACGAAGGCGCAAAGGACTGCCATTCTTGGCCTGGCTCAATCGAGAGGGCGCGCTGGAGATCGTCGATCTGCTCGGCGGTGAGCAATTTGGAATGGTTGAGCGGATCGCCGGCGATGGGTAAGCCCCAACCTTTGATGGTGTAGGCGAAGATGACGGTCGGGCGCGAGAGGTCCTCCTGCGCCTGGTCGAACGTCTGGATGAGGGCGTGCAGGTCGTGTCCGCCCAGGTTGCTGAGGACGGCAGGCAGGCCGTCGTCGGGGACGTTGTCGACCGCGGCGAGGACGGCGTCGCGGCGCGAACCGGCCAGCTCGCCGAGGCGCCGGCGTCCTTCGGGGCCGGGCAGGGCGATCAGCGCTTGGTAGTCCTCGTTGTTCATGTCGTCGATGCAGCGACGCAGATCCGCGCCGCCGGGTCGCTGGAATTGCTCTTGCAGTAAATGGCCGTACTTGACTTCGAGCACGCGCCAGCCGCATTCGGCAAAGAGGCGCTTAAGTTGGGCGGCGCGAATGCCGGGCACCACGCGGTCGAGGCTCTGCCGGTTAAGGTCGACGATCCAGAGGAGGTTGCGCGCCGCGGCGATATTCGTGTCGAGGATGGCTTCCCAGACGTTGCCCTCGTCCAACTCGGCGTCACCGACAAGGGCGATGAAGCGGTGCGGCGCGACGCCATCGAAATGGCGGTCGGCGTAGGTATGCGCCAGGGCGGCGAAGGCCGGGGCTACGGCGCCGAGGCCGACCGAGCCGGTCGAGAAGTCGACGCGGTCGGGGTCTTTGGTGCGGCTGGGATAGGCTTGAAGCCCGCCATAGCTGCGCAATTGGGTCAGGTATTCCTGGGGAAGGCGGCCAAGCAAGTACTGGACGGCGTGATAGACCGGCGAGGCGTGCGGCTTGATGGCGACGCGGTCCCCCGCTTGCAGAAAATGGAAATAGAGCGCGGTCATGATCGAGACGACCGAGGCGCAGGAGGCTTGATGCCCGCCGATCTTGGCCTTGGCGGGGTTGGGACGGACGTTGTTGGCGTGGTGGATGATGAGCGTGGACAGCCAGAGCAGACGCTGCTCAATGGTTTCGAGCGTGCGAATGCGCTCTGCCGCCACCGGGTCGGTGGTTTCGTGATGCGGGGCGAATTCGGCCATCGTACTTTCT
>JASGTU010000326.1 GCA_030058085.1 Chloroflexota bacterium | reverse complement strand
AGGCGCTGGCTGCGCTGCACACGCTGCATTTCGTGTTGCCGCCCGCGCTCGCTTCCGTCGCCGAACGCAGCCTGCGCAAGCTGCGCTTCAGCGGCCTGCGCTACGAGCCGCCGGAACCGCACGGCATACGCTGCCTGATCAGCCCGGCGGATATGGGCGGCTTCCAGAGCATCTGGTTTGTGCGCATGCCATCTGCAGGCGGCGCAGGCCAGAATGCGGGCGGCGCACTGCTGGGCTTGATCGCCAATGGCCGCACGGGATTGGCCCACGCCTTTGGCCGCGAGCGCATGGCCGCGGAGGAACTGCCGCCCCTGCGCGCCGCGGGCGAGACGGTCGATATCCCTGCACGCGACGGACACGGCGCCGCCATGTTGGAAGTTCCCGTTGACTTCGGCCGTTGGCGCGTGCAGGCCGCGCTGGCCGCGCACTGGCGCACGAGTTCCGAACTGCCCGACGAGTTTAGGCTTTACTGCGACCTGATCGCACGGTACGCCGCGCCGGAAGTCTCACCGGAATTGGCGGCGATCTTTGCCGGCGAATTGGACGAGGATGTCGCGCCGCAGACGCAGAGCGCGCATGACCTGCAAACGGACGCTGCGAGTTTGCTCAGCCATCCGGCGATGGCGGGCTGGCTGCGCCCGCATGGCCTGTTCACCTTGCGCCAGGAGAGGCCGCCCCGCATGAGCGCCGCCGCACGCGCTGCGCTGGCGCGCACGATCTTGGCGGAGTTGGAGGAACACCCGGAGAAGGAATTGCTGCGCCAGGCAATGGCGGAAGGGTTGCGCAGCCACGCCGCCTGGCTGCTGATCGCGGGCAGCCGCGAGCAGAGCGACCGCGCCTTGCGGCTGGCCCGCGCTTTGCCGCATCTGCCGCCCAGCGGCAACCCGCTGCTTGCGCTGATCGTGGAGGCGGGGCTGAATACGTCACAGGCGAGCGACGGCGCCGGCTAGCCGACTGCCTGCTGCGGTTACAACTCAAGCAAATTGAAACAAAGAGCGCCGCCCAACCGGACGGCGCTCTCTTCGTTTTGGATAGCCGGCCTAGAAGATGCCGAACTCGTCCTTGGCCTCGTCGGACATCATGTCCGGGTTCCAGAACGGCGTCCAGGTGAGGTGGATGTTCACCTCCGCCAGGTCCGGGAAAGCCGTATGCACCTCGCGCTGCGTGGAGCTGATGATTTCCGGTCCGGCGGGGCACCCCGGGCTGGTGAGCGTCATGGTGACTTCGGCGCTCGGCTCGTCGGTGATCTCCACGTCGTAGATCAGCCCCAGGTCGACGATGTTCATCATCAATTCCGGGTCGCGCACTCTGGCGCGGATCAACTCGCGGACCTCATCGGCAGTTGGTATACTCATTGATTCTCGTTCCTCCCTGGTTCGTTCTCTCCAGCCGCGCCGCAAGCGCTCTATGCGGCGGGCGCTTCCATCAACACGTCGTCGCCTTCGACGCGCACAGCATAAGCCGTAGTCGGCTCGAAGGCGGGCATGCGCACCGCCCTGCCGGTGCGCACGTCGAAGCGCGCGCCGTGGCGCGGGCATTCCACCAAATGGCCGTCGACGATTTCCCCTTCAACCAGGGGTCCGCCGTCATGAGTACAGACATCCTCGAAGGCGTAAAATTCGCCGTTCAGATTGAACAGGGCGATGCGCACTTCGTCAATTTCGATTAACTTGCTCGTGCCAGGGGGCACCTCGTCCACCGTGGCTACTTTGATATAGTCGCTCATGCCCGTCGCTTTCTCGGTGAATTTGTCCGTATGCCTGTCGATGAGAGATTGCGAACCGTCTACTCCGGCCATTCATCCAGGCCCCACACGCCGGCCTTGAGCGCCTTGAGCGGCAGAAGGGCGCACTTCAGGCGCACCGGCCCAATTTCAATGCCCAGCATATCGAGGATGAACTCCTTGTCCCAGGATTTCACCTCTTCGATGTCTTTGCCGAGGATTTCCTCCATGAGCATGCTGGCCGTGGCCTGGCTGATGGCGCAGCCCTGACCGTCGAAGGCCGCGTCGACGATCTTGCCGTCTTCGACCTTCAGTTCAATTGTGATCTCGTCGCCGCAAAACGGGTTCGTGTCGTAGTAGTGAATATCTGCGTCTTCGAGATGCCCCTTGCGCCGCGGGTGGCGGTAATGATCCAGGATCGCTTCTCGATAGAGGTCGTCCATTTTTATGTCAGCTTCTTTCGGCGGGCGGCCGCTGCTCGGTCACTCGCATGGCGCCTGGCGCCGGGCCGGCGACTTACCAGGCGAAAATCTGTACGGCGTGCTCCAGCCCGCTGACCAGTTGGTCGATGTCTTCCGTCGTATTGTAGAAGTAGAGGCTGGCGCGTGCGCTAGCCGGAATGCCGAACCGGTCGTGAATGGGCTGGGCGCAGTGATGCCCGGCGCGCACGGCCACGCCGGTCTGGTCCAAGATTGCAGACAGGTCGTGCGGGTGGATCTCGTCCACCGTGAATGAGATTAGGCCGCTGCGCTGGTCGGGGCCGGGTCCCAGGATGCGTAAGCCCTCCACCTGGCCCAACCGCTCGTAGGCGTAGCCGACCAGGGCGCGCTCATGTGCGTTGATCCAGTCCATGCCCAGCGCGCTCAGGTATTCCGCGGCTGCGCCCAGACCGACCGCCTCGGCAATCGATGGGGTGCCGGCCTCGAATTTGTACGGCACAGCGTTCCACTTGCTGGCCGACATTTTGACCTCGCGGATCATGTCGCCGCCGCCCATCCAGGGGGGCATCGCTTCCAGCAATTCGCGCTTGGCGTAGAGCGCGCCGCTGCCCGTCGGCCCGCACATCTTGTGCCCGCTAAAGGCCAAGAAGTCCACGTCCAGCGCCTGGACATCCACCGGCATATGGGGCACGCTCTGCGCGCCGTCGAGCAGGACTTTGGCGCCGACGGCATGCGCCGCCGCGATCAGTTCGGCCGCGGGGTTGATCGTGCCTAGCACGTTGCTGACATGGATAAAGCTGACCAGCTTGGTGCGCTCGTTGATCAGGCTGTCCAGGTCGCTCACATCCAGCAGTCCGTCCAAGCCGAGGGGGATGTAGCGCAAGGTGAAGCCGATTTGATCGCGCAGAATCTGCCAGGGGACGATGTTGCTGTGGTGCTCCATCTCGGTGATGAGCACCTCGTCGCCCGGCTTGAGGTTGGCCCGCCCCCACGCGTTGGCGACCAGGTTGATCGACTCCGTCGTGCCGCGGGTGAAGACGATCTGCTTTTCGCTCGGCGCGTGGAGGAGGCGGGCGATGCGCACCCGCGCCTGTTCATACAGCGCGGTCGCCTCTTCGCTGAGCGTATGCACGCCGCGATGGACGTTGGCGTTGTACAGGCGATAGTAGTCGTCCATCGCCTGCAGCACGGCCTCCGGCTTTTGGCTGGTGGCGGCGTTGTCCAGATAGACCAGCCGCTTGTCGCCAATGCGGCGCGCCAGAATGGGAAACTCGCGCTTCAGTTCTTCCGCTCGATCCGTCACGGCTGCCGGATTTATCTCCATGAGCATACGACCCTCGTCCTGTCTTTCATCGTGGCGTACAAGCCGCGTACAAACCTTTGCACGGGCTTGAAGGCCACCGGATATCATACCCCAGCGGCATCCTACGGCCAAAAACAGACGAGACGCCCGCCGCTTGGCTGCCTGTCTTACAGCCCGGCGGGAAGACGCCTCGTCCACTGTTACAAGGTCTAGCCGCCGATCTTGCGTTCGATCACGCGCTCCAGCTTGGTCACGACGCTTTCCACCGGCACGCGATCCAACACGGCCTGGAAGAAGCCCTGCACGATCATGCGTTCGGCCTGGGGCCGCGTCAAGCCGCGCGCCATCAGATAGAACACATACTCGTCTTCCACCTGGGCCGCGGTGGCGGCATGGGTGCAGCGCACGTCGTCGGCCTCGATCTCCAGGCCGGGGATGCTGTCCGCCCGCGCTGTGCTGTCGAGGATCAGGTTGCCGTTGCGCTGGTAGGCGTCGGTCTTCTGCGCGTTCGGGTGCACCTGGATAATGCCCATATAGACGCTGCGGGCCTTGTCCTTCAGCGCGCCGTTGAAGAGTAGGTCGCTGAAGCAGTGGGGCACGCGGTGAATCTGCAGCGTCTGGTGGTCGATGTGCTGGCGTCCCGTGGGGAAGTAGATGCCGAGCAATTCGCCGTGACCGCCCTCGCCCTGCATATCCAAGTCCAGGAAGGCCTTGGTCAGGCGGCTGCCCCAACTTACCTGGATCCAGCGCAGGTCGGCGTTGCGGTGCATGATGGCGCGGCCGGTCAGGAAGTTCCAGGTGGAGTGGTCGAAGTCCTGCAAGTTCATGTAGCGGACGACACTGTTGTCGCCCACCACCAACTCGACCACGCTGTTTTGCAGCCCATTCTCGCCGCCGAGCAGGTCGTCGACGACGGTCACTTCGGCGCCGTCTTCCGCCACGAGCAGCGTGTGGTGGTAGCCGCCCGCGCCCTCCGCAGACTGGTGCAGGATCACCTGTAGCGGCAGGTCGACTCTGGTGTTCTTGGGCACATAGATGAACGCACCGGAATCCCACAGGGCGGCGTGCAGAGCCGTGAACTTGTTATGGTCCGGCTTGACCACCTCGGTCATGAAGTGCTTTTGGATCAGTTCGGGATGATGGTGCAGCGCGCTACGCAGGTCGGTGAAAATCACGCCCTTGGCGCTCAGGTCTTCGGCGTTATGCCGGAAAGCGACATCGCCGCTCTGGAAGACCATGCTGCCCGCGCTCTGCATTTCGTCCAGTTCGACCTGGACCAGCGCATCGACCGTGGCGGGCTTGCCGTCGGCTTGCGCATAGGGCTGGAAATTGTCGAGCTTAAAGCCGGTCAACCGCGTGCGGCGCCAGGCCTCGTCGTCGGACTTGGGCCAGGGCATGGCCTCGAACTGCGCCCAGGCCGCCAGCCGCTTCTCCAGCATCCACTCCGGTTCGTTGCGCGCCGCGGAAAGGGCGCGCACGGTTGCTTCGCTAAATTGCTCCACGGACTTCTTTACGTCGCCCGGGGCTATATCTTTTACAAGAACGCTCACGTCCTCTTTCCTCCGTGTCATCGTCATGGGCGGCGCAGTCATGCGCGGCGCACCGCCGGCCTCTTGTGGCGTCGTCTACGCCTTGCAGACAGCGGCGAGCTGCCTGCAAGGTTGTAGAGCAAGGGCCAAGAGGCGTTTAGCCAATCGAACCTTCCATCTGCAGTTGGATCAGGCGATTCATTTCTACGGCGTATTCCATCGGCAGTTCCTTGACCAGCGGCTCAATAAAGCCGCCGACGATCATGGCCGCCGCCTCATCCTCGCCGATGCCGCGGCTCATCAGGTAGAAGAGCTGCTCTTCCCCGATCTTGCTCACGGAGGCCTCGTGCCCAACGCTGACGTTGTCCTCTTCGATCTCGATATATGGATAGGTGTCCGAACGGCTTTCCTCATCCAGGAGCAGCGCATCGCACACCACGTTGCTCTTGCTATGATGCGCGCCTTTGGCCACGCGCAGCAGGCCGCGATAGCTGGCGCGTCCGCCGTCCTTGCTGATCGACTTGGAGACGATCTTCGAGCTGGTGTAGGGCGCGCCGTGGACGACCTTGCCGCCGGCGTCCTGATGCTGCCCTTTACCGGCGAACGCAATCGACAGAATCTCGCCGTGCGCCTTCGGCCCCATCATATAGACAGCCGGGTATTTCATGGTGACCTTGCTGCCGAGGTTGCCGTCGATCCACTCCATGGTGGCGCCTTCCTCGGCTATGGAGCGCTTCGTCACCAGGTTGTAGACGTCCGTGCTCCAGTTCTGGATCGTGGTGTAGCGGCAGCGGGCGCCCTTCTTGACGATGATCTCCACCACCGCGCTGTGCAGGCTATTGCTGCTGTAGATGGGCGCGGTGCAGCCTTCCACGTAGTGGACGCTGGCGCCCTCTTCCACGATGATCAGCGTGCGCTCGAACTGGCCCATGTTTTCGGCGTTGATGCGGAAGTAGGCCTGCAGCGGGATGTCCACATGGACGCCCTTGGGCACGTAGACGAAACTGCCGCCGCTCCACACAGCGCTGTTGAGCGCGGCGAACTTGTTGTCGGCCGCGGGGATGATCGTGGCGAAGTACTCGCGCACGATGTCCTCATGCTCGCGCAGCCCGCCGTCCATATCCAGGAAGATCACGCCTATCTTTTCCCACTCCTCGCGCAGGCTGTGATAGACAACCTCGGAGTCGTATTGGGCGCCGACGCCCGCCAGGAATTTACGCTCAGCTTCGGGGATGCCCAGGCGCTCGAATGTGTTCTTGATGCTCTCGGGCACATCATCCCACGACTTGCCGCTCTCTTCCATCGGCCGCGAATAGTAGTAGATCTCGTCGAAGTCAATTCCGCTCAGGTCCGCGCCCCACGTCGGCATGGGCTTGGACAGAAAGATATCCAGCGCCTCATGGCGGAACTGGCGCATCCAGTCGGGCTCGTTCTTGTGGTCCGAAATCTGATCGATAACGGCGTGGTTCAGCCCGCGCTCGGACTTAAAGAACGCGGTTTCCACGTCGTGGAAGCCATATTGGTATTCTTCTTTGACGCCCGTAAGCTGTTCTCGGTCGGTTTGTGTTGCCATCCGGTACTCTCCTTCACTTCAATCAAAGGCCGGCTGCCTAGATAAACGGCAGCGGCGCTAGGCGGTTACAGGCTCGTCGGCGAATTCCTTCTCCACCCAGCCGTAGCCGCGCTCTTCGAGCATGTGGGCTACTTCCGGGCCGCCGGTCTGCACGATGCGGCCGCGGAAGAAGATGCTCACGTAGTCAGGCTTGACATAATTTAGGATGCGCTGATAGTGCGTGATCAGCAAGAAGCCGCGGTCAGACGTAGCCAGCTTGTTGATGCCGTCGGAGACCACGCGCAGGGCGTCGATGTCCAGCCCCGAATCCGACTCGTCGAGGATGGCGAACTTGGGCTCGAGCATCGCCATCTGCAGCACCTCGGTGCGCTTCTTTTCGCCGCCCGAGAAGCCGTCATTCAGATAGCGGCGCGCGAAGCTCGGGTCGACGTTAAATTCCTTCATTTTTTCGTTTAGCTCGCGGCGGAACTCGCGCATGGGCATGAGGTTGCTGCCGATCACGGCGGGCGAGTTGCCGTTGTTTTCCGCCTGCTGGGTATAGCCGCGCACGTTGGAAACGGCGGTGCGCAGGAAGTTGGCGACGCTCACGCCAGGCACAGCCACGGGGTATTGGAACGCCAGGAAGACGCCGGCGCGCGTGCGCTCGTCGGCTTCCATGTCGAGCAGGCTTTCGCCGTCGATCAGAATATCGCCTTCGGTGACCTCATAGTGAGGATGACCGGCGATCACATAGGCCAGCGTCGATTTGCCGGAGCCGTTCGGCCCCATCAAGGCGTGAATTTCACCGCTGCGCAGCGTAAGGTTGACGCCCTTCAGAATTTCGGCGTCTTCCACCACCGCATGCAGATTACGAATTTCGAGAACGCTCATTTTGTATCAACTCCTGTGCAGTGAATCGATTGCCGTTAACTTAACCATCATACAAAGAACTGCGAATTTGTTCCGTAAAGTAGAGACCAAACGACTCGAAAGTGCAGAGCAAAAGGGCGGATAAGTCCGCAATCGCCGGATGCCGCCTCGAGTTCGCGGTTTACGATTTTCCTCGTAAATTGCGGTGGACGACGAACTTGCAGCTCGGATGCCCATCCATCATGCAGCGGTGCAGGTTTACGTCCGAACCCAACACCTCGCGCATGAATTTCTCATCCATCTCGCAGATGTCGCGGTGTTCGTGCGCCAGTTCGTGATAGGGGCAGTTGTACGTCTGGAGAATGAACACATCCTCCGCTTCCTGGGATACGTCCGTCAAGACGCCGCGCGCATAGAGCGCTTCGGCAAGCTGGGCGACGCGCTCCTTGAGACGACCGGAGCGTACGAGGGGCGAGTAGCGTTTGGCCAGCCGGCTGCCCACCCGTTCGAGGAGTTGCCCGGCGCGTTCTTCGCCTTCCAGGGCAAATACTTCCTCCAGCAACGTCAGGGCTAAGTCGTCGCAATGTGATGAAAATAACTCATGCGCCTTCGCCGTGAGCGAGTAGGCATGATGCGGGCGGCCCACACCGGCATGTACACGCGTCCGCTCCACGTAGCCATCTGCCTGCAATGTCTGCAACTGCTGGCGCACGGCTGTGGTCGTCACGCCGAGTACGTCTTCCAGTTCCTTGATCGTGGCCGCGCCTTTGCGCTGGAGGTATTCCAGAATGCGCCACGACGGGCTTTCTCGATTTTGATAGGCGTTCAGGGCCATACGGCCTTATCTCCAAACCTACAATTAGCGCCGGCGAAACAGCGCCATCCCCGGGCGCTTTGCCGCTGCTGTTCGCAGACGGCCATCGCGTCATTTACGCTGCATCCTAACATGCCTGCGGAGTTTTGTCAAATAAATCTGTCTAAATTATCCAAACCCTCCCTTCCCCGCAAAAAAGCGAGACGCCTCTGGATAAGAAGCGTCTCGCGCCTAGTCTGCACGTCTTCGTACATTGCGCGATCGGCGGCAGATATGCCGCGGCGATGGCCGGCGGTTAGTCGGCTGCGGCAGGCGTCGCCGGCGTCTTGACCGGCTCCGGCTCTAGCGCGGGCTGCCGCGTGGAGGGCAGCACCAAGGCGCATACGCCAGCGGCAATGGGCACAAAGCCCAGCGCCGTCAACACCGGCCCCAGGCCGACCTGGTCAGCCAACAGGCTCGCCAGCCAGGCGGTGGCGGCGCCGCTGGCGAACATGAAGCCCAGCACGGCCCCGCCCATCATGCCCTTGCGCGCCGGCAGAAGCTGCTGCGCCATCACCAGCAGAATGCTGTGCGGAATGTTGAGCAGTACGCCTGCCAGAATCGCCGACGCGATCAGCAGCGCGCCCTGGCCGTGCAGCAAGCCATAGGAAAAGGGCACGCTGATCATCATCGACAAAAATACGACCATGCGCCGGTTGAACGAATCGCCCAGAAAGCCGCCGGCGAAGGTGCCCGCAGCGCCTGCCAACGTAAACAGGCCGATCATCGCCCCATACACGGCCGGCTCGTAGTTGAGATCGGCGAAGTAGCGGGGCAGCAGCATCATGAAGCTTTGCAGCGTGGTCGAGCGCAGGGCGATCAACAGCACGAACGCAGCGCCGACTATCAGGCCGCGCTTGCGCGTCGAACCGCCCGACGACGTCGCCGCGACAGGCGACTTGGCGCGTGCATGGCCGTCTTCAATCGGGTCGCGCAGGGCAGTCGTCATGAGGATGACGGCCGGCAGCGCGGCCAACGCCATCAGGGGCAGCCCCGCCTTGAGGCCAATCGTCTGGATGATGACGCCTGCCAGGACAGGACCCAACGCCAGCCCCGTCTGCCCGGATACGAAGAAGATCGACGTAGCCGTAGTTGGCCGGCGACCGCCCGCGGTCGAGGCGTTGAGCAAACCCGCCGGGTGCAAGGCGCCGCTGCCCAGCGCGCCGACGGTGAGGCAGGCCACCAGCGCCGGGTAGCTGGGCATGAAGGGAGAGAGCGCAAAGAACGTCATCGTCCACAGCAAGCCAAGCGCGCCAAGGTATCGCCCGTGCCAGCGGTCTGCCAGGATGCCGAAGAGCGGTTGGGTGAGGGCGGCGGCGAGCGTGTAGATCATGGCGCCGAACCCGATCTGGCTGACGCTTAGGTCCAACACGCCGGAAAAGGACGTCAAGACCATGGCGAGCGACGCGTTCAGCATATCGACTGAAAAATGCCCGTACGATGCAGCAACAAGACGCTTTAACTTCATGCCGTTCCCTCATTACACACGATGCCCGTCAAGAAGTTTCATTGTAGCATAGCTCGGACCGCACCGGGGAAACCGGCTGCTGTTTGGTCAGGGGCGCGCCGGCCATCGTAACCAACAAGAACAGGAACGGGAAGCGGCTGACGATCCGCTTCCCGTCAAGTGACGTGTTTAGCGCCGCGCTGGGCGCTGAGGTTTGCTTGAGAAGGCGGGTTACTGCGCGGGCGGCGCCAGAACGGCGTCGATCACGTAGATTACGCCGTTGCCGGTCTCGATTTCGCCGGCGACGATCAGCGCGCCGTCTACCTTCAGGGCGTCGCCGTCCGTGGTGAAGGTGACTGGGCTGCCTTGCGCCGTCGTCTCCTGCAGCCCGTCTGTGAGCTCGGCGACGGTGACGCGCTTGGGCAACACGTGATAGAGCAAGACCTGGGTGAGCGCGCCCTCGGCATCGGCTGCCAGATCGTCCCAGGTTCCCTCAGGCAGAGCGGCGAAGGCAGCGTCGGTGGGGGCAAAGACCGTGAACGGGCCTTCGCCCGTGAGCATGTCGACAAGCCCTGCCGTCTCCAATGCAGCTGCCAGCGTAGTGAGATCGCCGGCTGCGGTCACGGCGTCGGCGACGGTGGCGGGCAGTTCGGCTTCCTCAGCCGGGGCGGCCTCTGCAGGCGCGGCTTCCTCGGCGGCGGGCTCCTCAGCCGGGGCGACCTCTGCAGGTGCAGCTTCCTCGGCGGCAGGCTCCTCGACCGGGGCGGCCTCTGCAGGCGCAGCTTCCTCGGCAGCGGGCTCCTCAACCGGGGCGACCTCTGCAGGCGCAGCTTCCTCGGCGGCAGGCTCCTCGACCGGGGCGGCCTCTTCGGTCGCGGCTTCCTCGGCGGCAGGCTCTTCGACCGGGGCGGCCTCTGCGGGCGCGGCTTCTTCGGCTGTAGCTTCTGCGGCTACAGATTCCTCAACAGCCGTGCCGCCAGTAAGGGCGTCTCGAAAGTCGAACAGATCCCGGTAGCTGGGCGAATAATCATACGTCCCATTTCCAAAGCGGCAGGGATGGTAGACGCGCTTGTAGCCGCGGGGCGTCAGCACGTACGAGAACAGATCGCAGTCGCCCCCGTTGTCGCGCACGATCCGGGCCGGTAAATGCGGCGGCTGGTAGGCTGCCGCGCCCATGCTGTCGTGCGCCATCAGATGGTAGGGGCTTGCAGCCTGCGCGCTTCCGCCTGATAGCCCAAGCGCCAGCCCCAGGGCTATCGCCAACGCGATGCCTGCGGTGAGGATTGTGACCTTTGACTTGCTCATCGCCTTTCTCCTTCGATCAGCATGTGTAGGCGCTGCGCCCCACTGCCAGATTAAACAGTTATATTGAACAATGGCATAGACCGCCGGCGTCGTTTGCCTCATCAATTGGCGAAATGAGCGGCGGTAGATTTGGAGCCGTTCGGGCCTGCTTAAGTGTGAGGCAGTTCACTATTTCATCAAAAGGCTCAGCGGTGAACTGCCTCACCTGCCCGCAGACGAAAAAAGTCGAACTGTGCTTCACTTAACAGCGTGCGTTCACAATAAATAGAGTAACACAGAGGGCAATTCCCAACAACTTGCGCACAACGCTTCTCCTGTGTTGGGCTAGGTCTGCCGGCGTGGCGAATCGCTCCAAACGCGCGGCGAAGCCCGACCCACAATGCGGTCGGGCTTCGCCGGCTTACTCAGGTGGTCCGATGGCGTCAGCGATTAGGGGGCGTTCCACACCTGGCGCGGATAGACGGCGTAGTCGCGCGTCTCGTTGCCGAAGCGGCAGCATGTGTTGTAGACCCGCTTGTAACCATGCTTGGTGCGCACGTAATACCACCAGTCGCAGTCACCGCCGTTGTCGCGGACGACGACCTTCGGCGGTTTGGGCGTGGACCAGCGCGCGCTGCCCCCGCTGTTGTACGTGTATTGCGGATGTTGATAGTAGTGCGGCCTGCCGGGGCCGCCAGCCTGTGCCGTGGCAGGCATCATCGCCGCCGTCAGTCCGAACAACAGCGCAATCGCCAAGGCAATTGCAAACCCCCGAGACGAAAATCGGTTCATTGTGTCCCCTTTCTTGTCCCCACAAACAAGGCCCTCCACAAACCGATGCCGCCCGCGCCGGTACGCGGGCTGAGAGACTGCACCGGATATTCATGTCAGGAAGGGGAGATGCACAACCGGCCGCGTGGACGAGCGCAATGACGACGCCGTGCAAGGGAATTGGGACCCGCGGTGATTGCGCATTTGCGGCGTCAGCGGCAATGTTCACCTGAACGCCCTCAGTGTAGCACAGTTTTTTCGCGCCTGGCAACAGCCATTTTCGCGCCCAGGGGCGACCGGAACTAATGCGGCTCCCCAGACAGCCCGCATAGACGCGTGCGCGGCGCGGATGATACACTGTCGCCATGACGTCTGCCGGTTTGACCTCGCGCCAAGACTCGCCCGCCCGCCAGCCCGACGATCTCGCCGCGGCTGTCGTCCGCCATGCGCGCCGCCTGGGCTTCGACCGCTGCCGCATCCTGCCGGTGGGCGCCGCGCCGCATGCCGATTTCTTCGACTCCTGGCTGGCTGCGGATCGCGCCGGGGAGATGAGCTATTTGACGCGCCACGCGACCAAGCGACGGCGGCCTGACTTATTGGCGGAGGGCGAGGCGGGACCGTTCCGTTCGCTGATTGTGTTAGCCGTCGACTATCATCAGTTCGATCTGCCGCCTGCGCTGCGCGACGATCCAAGCCGCGGCCTGATTGCCTCCTACGCCTGGGGTGACGACTACCACGAGATCATCCGGCCCCTGCTTTACGATTTGGACAGCTTCATCCGCAGCCGCACCGGTCGCACTACGCTGGGCAAGTGCCTGGTCGACACGGGGCCGGTGCTCGAACGCGACTGGGCGCACGTCGCGGGGATCGGTTTCACCGGCAAGAACTGCTGCACCATCGACCCGGCGGCAGGCAGTTGGCTGCTGTTGGCGACGGTGCTCGTGCCCGAAACGCTGACCTACGCACCGCCCGTCGCAACGACGCCCGGCTCCGTCTCCGCCCAGGCGGTGTTGGAAGGGCTGTCGTGGGACGGCTCTTACGGAGCGTGGGAATTGCCGGCGGATGACGCCGGCCCGGATGCGGCGACGCGGACCGGCGCATGCGGGCGCTGCACGCGCTGCCTGTCCGCCTGCCCCACCCGCGCCTTTGTCGGGCCTTACCATCTCGACCCGCAGCGCTGCATCTCCTACTGGACCATCGAGGCGCGGCAGCCTGTGCCGCGCGACCTGCGCCCGCACTTCGGCAACCGCATTTTCGGCTGCGACATCTGCCAGGAAGTGTGCCCCTGGAACCGGCGCCTTGCGCAGCGCTCGCCGCTGCTGGACGGGCTGCATGCCCGTGCGGATCGTATCGCGCCGCCGCTGTTGGAGGGCTTCGCGCCGGAGACGCCCTATTGGCTGGACGAGCAGGCTTTTCGGCAGAAGTTCCGCCGCTCACCCCTGCGCCGCGCCAAGCGCAGCGGCATGTTGCGCAACGTCTGCATCGCCCTGGGCAACTGGGGCGACCCTAGCGCACTGCTCGCGTTGCGAAGCGCGCTGCACGACAGCGCAGCCTTGGCACGCGGCCACGCAGCTTGGGCGCTGGGACGAATTGTCGCGCTGCACGGCCATGACGGGGCAGCCAGCGCCCTAGCCGATGCGCTGGAGCGAGAATCTGACGAATGGGTGCGATCCGAGATCGCGGCGGCGCTGGCCTAGCTATGCGGCGTTGGGATGCTTCCGTCGCGTAGCTGTGTGGTATACTGGTGCGTGATAGAGTACGCCTGATCAATGGCGTATTACGCCTGGCGCATCACGCGTACCGGCCAAACAATCCCGCCCGAAACACATTACCCGAAGCATGACCGCTATGTCTGACCAACCGAAGAAACGCATACTCGTGGTCGACGATGAGCCGCGCATGGTGCGGTTTGTCAAGATGAACTTGGACCTGGAAGGCTACATCACGCTGGAAGCCAACGACGGCATGGAAGCGCTGCAAAAGGTGCGGGACTATAACCCGGACCTGGTGCTGATGGACGTTGAGATGCCGGGCATGGACGGCTTTGAGACGCTGAAACGCCTGCGCGCCATCAGTGACGCGGCTGTGATCATGCTGACTGTGCGCTCGGATGAAGACGACCGCATCAAGGGGTTGGACCTGGGCGCGGACGACTATGTGACCAAGCCCTTCAGCCCGCGCGAGTTGTCCAGCCGTATCCGCGCCGTGCTGCGCCGCTTCGAGCAGCCGGGCCGGCCCGACGCCCAGATCATCAAGATCGACGACCGGCTGGAAGTGGACTTGCAGCGCCGTGACGTGATCGTGGACGGCGAGCGCATCAATCTGCGGCCCACCGAATACCGCCTGCTCTATCACCTCATCCAGAACGCAGGCTGGGTGGTGCCCCATGAAACGCTGCTCACCAAGGTGTGGGGCCACGAATACATCAACGACAACCACTTGTTGCGGCTTTACATCACCTACTTGCGCAAGAAGATCGAGCCGGACCCGGCCAATCCCCGCTACATCTTCACCGAACGCGGCCTGGGCTATCGCTTCATCGACTACAAGCGGCAAGAAGCATAACGTCTGAGCGCGCCTCTCAAATTTGAAAGTACCGTCCCCTGTGTGATAGGATACGCACTTGGCGCGTTCGAAGCGCCGCGCGTTCTACTTGGCACGCCTTGGGACCGGACGCCGGGTGCCGTTTCGTCGGAAACGGTCGGTTGAACGGGGTGAACAAGGCGGATGAATAACCCAAAAGGAGAATAGCTCATGTCCGTAGTCAGCATGAAGGCCTTGCTGGAAGCAGGCGTGCACTTTGGCCACCGCACCCAGCGCTGGAACCCCAAGATGCGCCCGTTTATCTTCACGGAGCGCAGCAAGATCCACATCATCGATCTGCAGCAAACCATGGTGCGGATCAACACTTTTTCCGAGATGGTACAGGGCCTCGCCGCCAAGGGCGGCACGGTGCTTTTTGTCGGCACCAAGCGCCAGGCGCAGGCGACCATCCAGCAGGAAGCGGATCGCTGCCGCATGCCTTATGTCAATCAGCGCTGGCTAGGCGGCACCCTCACCAACTGGACCACCATCAAGCAGCGTATCGACTACCTGTTGCGCTTGGAACGACGCTACGACGCCGGCGAGTTTCGCAACCTTTCTAAGAAAGAGCAGCTCGCCATCACGCGCGAGATCGAGAAACTCAACCGGCGCATCGGCGGCCTCAAGACCATGACGCGCCTGCCCGACCTGCTTTTCGTGGTTGATACGCATCTGGAGGATTTGGCCGTCAACGAGGCCAACAAGCTGCACATTCCCATCTTGGGCATGGTCGACACCAATTCCGATCCTGACCCAATCGATTACGTGATCCCCAGCAACGACGACGCCATTCGTTCCGTTAAGCTGATCGTCTCGCTGATCGCCAATGCCGCTGAAGAGGGCATTCGCATTCGCGAAGTGGAAATGGTGGACACGGGCCAGGTCACCGATGCCGAACTGGCCGAGATGGAGCAGTACCTCGGACCGAGCACGTTGGCTAAGCTGCAAGTCGTTGACGAAGAAGAAGAGTACGACGAATACGAGGAAGATGAGCAGTTCGAGGATTACGAGGACGTCGCCGAAGAAGAGTCCGAAGACGTCGCTGAAGAAGAGGCCGAAGACGTCGCTGAAGAAGAGGCCGAAGACGAATCCTCTGACTCCGCTGGCGACGATGACGACGACGACGGCGATGACGACGACGATGACGACGATGACGACGACGACGACGACGACGATGACGGCGATGACGATGACGATGATGATGACGAGCGAGACTAGCGCAGCGCCTGGCGCATGACCTGCACGCTTGTAGAATACGAACTCA
>JASGTU010000325.1 GCA_030058085.1 Chloroflexota bacterium | reverse complement strand
GGGAACACGTCCTCCACGCGCAGCCAGGAAAGGGGCAGCGGCTTGGCATTCGTCACCTCCACGCGCAGGTCGGTCTCCTCGCCGAAGAAGAGCCGGTTCACGCCTAGCTGCCGCCGGTAGGTGAGCGCATCCAGACAGGTGCGCTGCCACAGCCAGGCCGTCGCCTGCACCAAGCCCAAGAGGATGCAGAGCAGCATGAGCAGCGGCAGATCGAGGACAACAGCCAGGATTAAGAGGACGATGAGCAACGTCCGCCAGGCGGCTTCCACAGCCGGTTCTCCCTCAGGCCTGCGCCGGCGTGCGCCACGTCTCTTCGGCGGGGGCCGGCGTCTGTTCGACCAGCCGGTCGATCACCTGCGCCGCCTTCCGCCCGCGCAGCCGGGCGTCGGCGCGCAGCATGAGACGATGACCCAGCACGGGCATGGCCAACTCCTGCACGTCGTCGGGGATCACATAGACGCGCCCGCGCAGCGCGGCCAGCGCCTGGCTGGTGCGATAGAGCGCGAGGCTGCCGCGCGGGCTGGCGCCCAGTTCCACGTCGGCGTGTTGTCGCGTCCCCAGCGTCAGGTCCAAGATGTAGTCCTCCAGCACGGGGTGGACGTGCACCTGGCGGCAAGCCAAGTTGGCCTGGCGCAGCGCCTCCGTGTCGATGAGGGGCGTCAAGCGCTCCAGCGGGTTGTCAGCGCGGAAGCGGCGCAAGATCTGCCGCTCCTCCTCGCGCTGCGGGTAGCCGATGCCCACGCGCATGAGGAAACGGTCGACCTGCGCCTCGGGCAGCGGGAAGGTGCCTTCGAGTTCGACGGGGTTTTGCGTCGCCATCACCAGGAAGGGATAGGGCAAGGGGCGCGTCTCGCCGTCCACCGTCACCTGGCGCTCCTCCATCGCTTCGAGCAAGGCCGATTGCGTGCGCGGCCCGGCCCGGTTGATCTCATCCGCCAGGACGATCTGCGCCATGATGGGGCCTGCCCGGTATTCGAACTGGCCGGTCTGCTGGTTGAATACGTTGACGCCGGTAATATCGGAGGGCAGGAGATCGGGCGTGAACTGGATGCGGCTGAAAGTGCAGCCCAGCGACCGCGCCAGCGCCTTCGCCAGCGTCGTTTTGCCCACGCCGGGCACGTCCTCCAGCAAGACATGGCCGTTGGAGAAGAGAGCAACCAGAAGCAGTTCGACCGTCGCCGCCTTTCCGACGATGACGCGTCCGATCTGCTCTTGAATCTGCCTTGCTGATTGCTGTAAGCCGGCGATATCCGGCGTAGTGGTCGATTGTCCCATACTAGCGACGCCTTTCTGCGAGGGCGGGTTTGTTCTCATGGTAACTGAGACTTGCGCCGATCGCGAAAACACGGGGCTGTTGTGTCCGCTGCGCCGCTCCCCCAGTTGGTGTAAAATAGGGACATCCTTGATTCTTTCCAACGCATGATCGAAGGGCGTCTGATGACCGGCAGCGACAACAGATTTATCCTCACTTTCCCCGACGGCGCCGCGCGGGAATTCACGCTCGACCGCAAACAGGCGATCCTGGGCCGCAGTTCCGCCTGTGACATCGTGCTGCACGACGCGCGCGTCTCGCGCACACACGCTCGCCTGGCGCGCGACGAGCAAGGCTGGACAATCACCGACCTCGGCTCGACCAATGGCCTGATCGTCAACGGCATAGCGGTCACCCAGGCCCGTCTGAGCGAACAAGACATCGTGCAGATGGGCGACAGCCGCCTGCGCTACGCCCCTGGGGCCGCCGAACCGGCTCCCGCCACTCTCCTCATCGAATCGGTGCAGGACCTGACCCTCACCCTGTCACACGCCGTCATGCCCATCGAGGTGAACGAGGCCGATGCGCCACGGCTGGCTGTCTATACGCACGACCGAACGTGGGAACTGCCGGTTACGCAAGATTATGTGCATATCGGACGGGACGCAACCAATGATATTACTATCCCTGCACCCAATGTCTCGCGCACCCACGCTCGCATCGAACGCCGCGGCGACGCTTGCCTGGTGCGCGACCTGGACAGCACCAACGGCACGTGGCTGCAGGGACGCCGCATCGACGAGCATCTGCTGCACAACGGCGACACCTTGCGCATCGGCGACGCGCAGGTGGTCTTCAAGGCCGGCCCGGAGGACATGACGTTGGTGGAGGAGATCGCGCCGCGTGCTGCCGGGCAGCGCCGCCCCGTCGTCTTCGTCCCCGGCATCATGGGATCCGAACTGTGGCTGGGGGAGGAGCGCGTCTGGCCCGACGTGCTCAAGTTTTTCAGCAACCCGGACCTGCTGCGCCTGCCCAGCAAGTACCAACTTGAGCCGCGGCGCGTGGTGCGCCAACTGGTGATCGTGCCCAACCTGATCGAACTGGAGCAGTACGATCCGCTGATCGAATACCTGCAGGAAGCCTTGGGCTACACCCTGGGCGACGACCTGCTCGAGTTCCCCTACGACTGGCGGCTGCCGCTCGAAGAGAGCGCGCTGCGGCTGGCCCAGGCAATCGACGAGTGGCAGGTCCATCCGCCGATCACGCTGATCGCACACAGCATGGGCTGCCTGGTCAGCCGCTATTATGTCGAACAACTCGGCGGTAAGCGCAAGGTGGATCGGTTGCTGCTTATGGGCGGCCCCCACCAGGGCGCGCCCAAAGCGCTCACTTCGCTGCTGAGTGGCCCCGGCCTACTGCCCTTTGGCCTGCTCGGCGACCAGATGCGCGATCTCATGGGCACGTTTCCCGCCTCCTACTATCTGCTGCCCGCCTATCCCTGCGTCTTTGACCGCTCGGGCCAACCGCTCGACCTGCTCGACGACGTCGCCTGGCTGCCCGACCCGCATCGCCCGCTGCTCAACCAGGCGCGCGCGTTCCGCGCCAAGCTGGGCGCGCGCAGCAGCGTTCCCGCCGTTTGCATTTTCGGCTATGATGTCAAGACCATCACGCGCATTGCCGTCGACCGCAACCAAACCGGCATCTGGCAGAAGGTCGATCTATCCAGCGAGCCGCAAGGGGACGGCGACGTGCCGCAGTACAGCACGGTCCTCCCCGGCGCCGATGTGCACCCCGTACGCCAGCACCACGGCGCGCTCTACGTCGACAGCGACGTCAAAATGCGCCTGCAGATCGAACTGGCCTGGAGATAGGAGGTTCAAGCAGTGGCGGAAAAGATGCTAGGCGAATATGTCGTGCAGCGCCTGATCGGCCGCGGGGGCATGGCCGAAGTCTGGGAAGGCGTTGACCCTCAACTCGACCGGCCCGTCGCCATCAAGGTCATCCTGCCGCAATTTGTGCATGACCCGACCTTCGCCGAACGCTTCCGCCGCGAGGCTAGGCTGACCGCCTCCCTGCGCCATCCCCACATCGTGCGCCTTTACGACTTCGACCTGCTCGAAGATCAGGCCATCATGGTCATGGAATACTTGCCCGGCGGCACGTTGCGCAGCCGCCTGGATGAGCTGGCCCGCCGCGGCGAAAACTTGTCTCCCCGCGAGATCGCAGACCTATTGGACGACCTCGCCGCCGCGCTGGACTATGCCCACGCCAAAGGCGCGGTCCACCGCGACCTGAAGCCCGGCAACATTCTGTTCACAGCGGACGACGAGCCGGTCATCTGTGATTTCGGCATCGCCAAGATCGTCGACGCCGTCGCCGACCTAACCGCGCCCGGCGGCATCATCGGCACGCCCGCCTACATGGCCCCGGAGCAGGCGAGCGGCGAGCCCGTCGACGCCCGCGCCGACCTCTATTCCCTCGGCGTCATGCTCTACGAGATGGCCGTTGGCCGCGTGCCTTTCAGCGGCGATTCGCCCACCGCGGTGCTGATGCACCACCTGCGCAGCGAACCGCCCTCACCGCGCGCCGCCAACCCCAGCCTGCCCGCGCCCGTGGCGGATGTCCTGCTCAAAGCGCTCGCCAAGGAACCCGCCGACCGCTTCCAGAGCGCAGGCGAGCTGGCCCAGGCTTACCGCGCCGCTATCGGCGCCGCCGGCGTTGAGCAAGCAGCGGCGGCAGACGCCGCGCCGGCCGTGCGCGCCGCCGCCCCCACCGTCGCCCCCACCGTCGCCCCCACCGTCGTCGATGCCGCGGCGGTCGCCGGCGACTCCACGGCGCGCCAACCCGGGCAGATGCGCTGGCTGCGCAGTGTCTTGGGCGTATCGGCCTTAGCCGCCGCCTTGTTGGGCCGCAGCGCGCCCTCCGCCGACGATCTGCCCAATGACCGGCGCGGCCTGGTCGCCCTGATGCTGACGACGCTGGGCATCTTCGTAGCGGTGCTGCAGTTCGTCCTCAACATGTTCAGTGTCTTCAGCCGCTCGGCGCAGCTACTAGCCGGCGCGCTGCCCTATGTGATCGTCCTGCTGTTTCTGGGCGGCATCGCCCTCTCAGTGTATACGCTGGCCCGCTCCGCTTCGCGCGTTCGTCGTCGTCAAGCGGGCGGCCTGCTCGCCGTTATTCTTGTGGTTCTGGCCGGCTGGAGCGCCTGGTGGGCCTATGCACAGGTCAAGCCGCCCGAAGGCTTCGTCATCCTAGTCGGCGACTTCGATTCCGCCGGCGCCACGGAACAGGTCGACGTCGCCCGCTACATCGCCCAGTCGCTCGACCAAGAACTGCGTCACCTCGGCGGCCTGGCTACTGCCGTGCGCAGCGGCGAGGTCTACGAAACGGCTGAGGAGGCGCGGCGTCGCGGCATCGAACGCGACGCCACGCTCGTCATCTGGGGCTGGTACGACGCCGGCGGCATCAGCCCGCGCATCGAGGTGATCGACATCCCCGACCTGGACGCCGGCCTAGACAGCTCGCGCCTGCTGGTCAAGGCCGCCAGCCTGGCGCCTATCCCCGGAGCGCTCTCTGGCGCTCGCCAAGAGACTTCGATGAGCGTCACCGACATCTCGACCTATGTCTATCAACCGGCCGTCCTGCCCAGCGTCGACCTCTTCATCGAGGACGGGCCGCAAGAACTGGCCTACGCAGCCTCAGCCGTGTTGGGCATCGCCTTCTACGCCAACGACGATCGCGAACACGCCCTCGAGATGTTCGACCGCGCCTTGACCCTGGCTGAACCCTTGCAGGACTCGTCGGCCATCGGCAAGGACCGCATCTACTTTCACCGCGGCATACTTGCCTATGAAGAAGGCCGGCTGGAAGACGCCGTCGCCGACCTGGAACAGGCCATCGCCATCCAGCCCGAACTCTACGAGGCCCACTACAACCTGGCGATGGTCTATGCCCAACTATGCAACCCGGCGCGTCAGCTTGCGCGCGCCGTGACCGCCTCCCAAAATGCCGTCGCATTGGACCCCGACCGGCCCGAAGGGCAACGCCTGCTCGGCGGCCTCTACCTAGAGCAGCAACGCCATGACGAGGCCATCGCCGCCCTGGACAGAGCCGCCCAACTGGAGCCCGCGGAGCCGGCGACCTATGACCTGCTCACCAGCGCCTATAACGCCGCAGGCCAGACGGAAGCCGCAGCCGCCGCTGCGCAGCAAGCGTTGGCGCTCTATGAACAGGCCGCCATCGACCAGCCCCAAGACCCGGTGACCGCCCATCTAGAGCTAGGCTATGCGCACCTGCGCGCCGAGCAATACCCGCGCGCCCTCGACGAGTTCACCGCGGCCGCGGCGCTGGCGCCGGATGATCCCGCCGTGCGCCGCGCCCTGGGCAACGTCTATTACTGGCAGGGCGACCCGGCACGTGCCATTACGGAGTACCGGCGTTGGGCAGAACTGGCCCCCGCCGACGTCGACGCCCACCTGTTGCTGGGTCTCACGCTCTCCGAACAAGGCGACCTGGAGGGCGCCATCGCCAGCGTGAAGCAGGCCGCTTCCCTGCACGCCTGTGACGCCGGCCCCGCCATTATCCTCGCCAGCCTCTATTGGCAGCAGGATGACCTGGAAGCCGCGACCGCAGCCTATGAGCAAGCGCTCGCCATCGAGCCGGACAACGCCGAGACCTTCCTCCTGCTGGGCAGCACGCGCTACTTCCAGGGCGATCTGGGCGCAGCCCAAACCGTGCTGGAGCGGGCCGTCGAACTGAATCCCGCCGAATCTGAAGCCCATCGCGCCCTCGGCCTGGTCTACATGGACCAGGAAAACTACGCAGCCGCGGCGGAGAGCTTCCGCACGCTGACGGAGCTGCTGCCCGACGATCCGCTCGGCTTGACGTCTTTGGGCAGCATCTATCTCGGCCTGTCCGATTGGGAAGGGGCCGCGGAGGCGTATGGCCGGGCCGTGGAATTGGAACCTGCCGCTGACTCCCGCGTCTCGCTCGCCATCGCCTTGACGCAACTCGGCGACACCGAGGCCGCCATCGCCCAACTGCAACAGGCCCTCGCCTCCGACCCGGACAACGCCGGCGCACACAGCACGCTAGCCGACGCCTACTTCCGCCAGGGCAATCTGGACGAAGCCGCAACGCACTACCTCGCCGCACTAGGTAACGAGGAGACGGCCTACACCCACACCCAGTTGGCCTCCATCTACAGCGTGCAGAACCGGCCTGAGGACGCCATGCGCGAACTGGCGCGCGCCGTCGAACTCGAGCCGGATAACTGGTACGCCCTCTACCTGCGCGGCGAACTCAATACCCAGGTGGGCGATCTGGGCGCGGCGACAGCGGACTACGCGGCTGCGCTGGAGATTAACCCGGAAGCGGCCGCGGCGCACTACGGCCTCAGCCTAGCCGCCTACCGCCAATGCCGCCTCAGCGCCGCGGCCCAGGCCATCGGCAAAGCCGTCGCCCTGGACGAGAACTCTACCGCCTTCCTGGGCCTGCAGGCCGGCATCTACTGGGCGCAGAACCGCGTCGACGAGGCCGAGGCCATCTTCGAGCGCCTGCAGGATGCGCCGGCCAACGACTGGGCCGCACACCTGGCAGCCGGCGACTACCTCTACCAGATGGGCGAACTCGACGCAGCCGCACAGCAGTTCCAAATCCTGCTGGAGGCGGGCGACGCCTCGTCGCCTCTACTCTCGCTGGCCTACACCGCGCTGGGCAAGATCTACTATGCGCAAGAGCGGCTGTTGCCCGCTGCCGCCGAATACGAATCCGCCCTTGACGCCTTCCCCGCAAACGCCGAGGCCGAGGCCTTGTTGGGCGACATCGCCCTGCGCAACGGCGACGCCGCAGCCGCGCTGCAAGCCTACGACGCCGCCTTCGACCTGCTGCCCGCTTATAGCCGCTATTTCCCGCCCGACCCCCCCGCCATGCTGACGGTTTCTTTGTTTATCCGTCGCGGCCTGGCGCTGGACAGCATGGGACAGGCGGACGAAGCCGCAGCCGAGCGCGACCGGGCTTTGGCGTCGGCGCAGGAGTTCGCCGCACGCTTCCCGAACTCGCCCGCAGGCAACGTCGCCCTCGCCGTCGCCTACACGGCGCGAGGCGAAACGGAGCAAGCCGGCCGTGCCTACGAAGCCGCCCTCGAATGCGACCGCTCCGTGGAGCTCACCTTCGCCCGCTTCGTGGCGGAGCTGGCGAAACTCGCCCCCTGACGCGTGGCATCCCTTGCCCCGTGCGCCTATCTGTTATAATGGGCGGCAATCGCTTTATTCCGCCCGGCGCAAACGGCTGCCGGCGCCAAGTTCACCTTGCGAGGAAATCCGCTATGCGTTTGAAATGCCTGGGCTGTGAAGCGCTGGCCCGCCTACTCTACACCTCGGCGGCGCAGTCGCCGCACATCGTCGACGTCGAGCTGTTCAAGCTCGGCCTGCACAACCGCCCCAACGATCTGCGCGACCGCCTGCAAGAGCGCATCGACGCCACGCCCGCCGACGAATACGACGCCATCGTGCTCGGCTACGGCATCTGCGGCAAGGCTACCGTCGGCCTCGTGTCGCAAAGCCTGCCCATGATCATCCCGCGCGCCCACGACTGCATCACCCTCTACCTGGGCGACCGCATGCGCTACAAGGATCAGTTCGAGCAGCAGCCCGGCACCTATTGGTATACGGTCGATTACCTGGAGCGCCACAAAGCGGGCGAGGCGTTGGGCGCTACCGCAGCCAGCACGGACTTGGCCGAGGAATACGAGAAATTCGTGGAGAAGTTCGGCAAGGACAACGCCGATTACCTGATGGAAGTCATGGGCGCATGGCAGGCGCACTACGAGCGCGCCGCCTACATCGACATGGGCGTGGGCGACAACGACGCCGCCATCGCCCGCGCGCAGGAGATGGCCCAACGCCGCAACTGGCGCTTCGAGCGGCTCACCGGCGACCTGGTCCTCATCCGCAAGCTCATCCTGGGCGAATGGGACGAGAATTTCTTGCAGATCGAACCCGGCCAATCGATCGGCATGAGCTTCGACGACAGCATCGTCGAATGCGTGCTGCATGGCTAGGCCCTTGCCGGTATGAACTCCCGCCAACGCGTGCTCGCCGCGCTTCGCCTGGAACAGCCCGACCGCGTTCCCTTTGTCGAGGGCGACATTAGCCCGGTCATCGAGCGCGCCCTGCTTGGCAAGGAGGTCTACGAGCCCGAAGAGGTCAACGAAGTCATGGGGCTGGACAGCCAACTGGCCCTGTTCCTGCCGCCCATCATCGCGCAGTATCACGAGCAGGACGGCATCAACTACGTGGCCGCGCCCTTGCTGCGCACGCGCGCCGACCTGGACAAGCTCGTCCTGCCCGACACAGACGACCCGGCCCTCTACCGCGCCGCCGAGGAGATGGTGCGCCGCAACCAGGGCCGCTATGCCGTCGCCGCCAAAATGCGCATGGGCGTCTCGCCTACGCTGTTGAGCATGGGGCTGGACAACTTCGCCTACGCGCTGGCAGACGACCCCGGCCTGGTTGATACCATCGTAGGCCGCTATGCCGACTGGAGCATCGCCATCCTGGGCCGCCTGCGTGAAGTGGGCGTGGATTTCGTGTGGACGATGGACGACATGGCCTATCGCGCCGGCCCGATGTTCTCGCCGCGCGTGCTGCGCCAGGTCTTCATGCCGCACATGCGCCGTGTAGCCGGCGCCATCCGCGCCACGGGCCTGCCCTGGATCTTCCACTCCGACGGCAACGTGATGCCCTTTCTCGACGACCTGCTCACGCTGGGCTTCGACGGCCTGCACCCGATTGAGCCGGGGCCGATGGACATCGAGGCGCTGAAGCGGCAGATCGGCCATCGCGTCTGTCTGATCGGCAACATCGACCTGCACTACACGCTGACGCTGGGCGAGCCGCAGGAAGTGGAGGACGAGGTCAAGCGGCGCATCGAGGTCGTGGGCAAGGGCGGCGGCTACATGATCTCCAGCGCCAACTCGATTACGTCGTATTGCAGGGTGGAAAACGTCAAGGCGATGATCGCGGCCATCCGCCGCTACGGGGCGTACGGGTAAGCCATACGGGTTGCGAAATGAAAAGGCGCCGGGCCTCCCTGCGGAAACCCGGCGCCTGTAACCATCTGCCTGTGTTTAGTTCTTGCTCACCCGCACCAGCGACTCCTCCCGCATTTGCGTCTGGAGCGGCGAGGCCCCCTGCAGCCTGCGGCCCATGCGCTCCAACTGCACGCCAACCCAGCGCAACGCGGATCGCCGCGGCGGGCGATTCGCCTGTGCGATATAGGCCAAGCTAATGCGTTGAATCGCTCGCTCTCTGTCTTTCCGCTGTTCGCGCACCATTGCCTCCATCAAGCCATACGAATAGGGCAGCATGTCTACCACTTTCCCTCCACCGGAACAGCCGAAAACGGATCGGCGCAGACCTCCCTGGCTGCTGCAATCACGCCGGCTCGCTACGGCAAACCACTGCCTGAACACAGCCAATATAGCACATTCGTTCTGTTTTGTCAAGCAACAATCGCACATTTGTTCGGGACAAGTCATCTCGAACAGGGTCTAGCCATAGCCTGTATAGATTACGCACCATAGAAGGTGCGCTCCTGTATTCCTTCGTGGAATTCGTCAAATTCG
>JASGTU010000324.1 GCA_030058085.1 Chloroflexota bacterium | reverse complement strand
GCCTTTGCCACCGGCGCAACCTTCGCCGGGTTGGCCGGCCAACTCTACGCCGCTCGCCAGGTCAACATCTTCCCGGAAAACTTCACGCTCTTCGTCTCCATCGACGCCCTGTCGATCATCATCGTCGGCGGCCTCGGCAGCATACCAGGCGTCGTGCTGGGCGCGCTGGCGTTGAAGGGCTTGCCCGAAGTGCTGCGCGGCATCGACGAATACCGCATTGTCGCCTTCGCCGCCCTGCTTGTCATCATGATGATCGTCAAGCCCGAAGGCATCATGCCGGCCGCGCGCCGCAAACGCCAGTTGCGACGCGACGACATCTCTGTCGAAGAATCCCCAAACCTGAATCCCGACAGCGGTCCCGCTGCGCCTTTGGAAGAACGGAGTAGCTGACCATGCCCCTGCTTGCCGCGAACCAAGTAACCAAAGTCTTCGGCGGCCTGACCGCAGTCAACCGCGTCGACCTCGAGATCGAAAAGAAGACCATCGCCAGTCTGATCGGGCCGAACGGCGCCGGAAAAACCACCTTCTTCAACTGCCTTACCGGCCTCTACAAGCCCGAAGGCGGCGAACTCCTCTTCGACGGCCAACCGTTGATCGGCAGACGCCCCGACCAAATCACCGCGCTGGGCATCGCCCGCACCTATCAGAACATCCGCCTATTCGGCACTATGACGGCCCTTGAAAACGTCATGGTCGGCCAGCATGTGGAAATGCGCTCGACCACGCTAGGCGCGCTCCTGCGTACACGCGCCACGCGCGAGGAAGAAAGTCGCGCCGTCGAGCGCGCCCACGAATTGCTCGAATTCGTCGGCCTCGCCGGAGAAGAAGACAGCGTCGCCCGCAACTTGGCCTACGGCGACCAACGTCTGCTCGAGATCGCACGCGCCCTGGGCAGCAGCCCAAAGCTGCTCCTACTCGACGAACCCGCCGCAGGAATGAACCCCATAGAAACCGTAGAAATGATGACGCTGGTGCGCCGCCTGCGCGACGAACTCGGGATCACTATCCTGCTCATCGAGCACGACATGCGCGTCGTCATGAACGTCTCCGACCAGGTTTCGGTGTTGGATTATGGCGAGAAGATTGCGGAAGGGTCGCCTGATGAGGTGCGGGCCAACCCGCGTGTCGTCGAGGCTTATCTCGGCCCAGGCGCGCACGAGGAAAACGGGGATGGCCTCCTGCCCAGGCGAAAGCCCGCCGCGCCCCCCGTCTCTGCCGCCTGACGTCTGTTATCAACTCCCTATCGGATGCGGAGCGCCACTCTATGCTCGTCCTCGATAACGTCCACACCTACTACGGCCACATCCATGCGCTCAAAGGCGTTTCCTTGCGCGTCGAGCAGGGCGAGATCGTCACGCTCATCGGCTCCAACGGCGCCGGCAAGACGACAACGCTCAACACCATCAGCGGCTTGTTCGCCCCGCGAACCGGGACCATCACGCTGGAGGGCAAGACGATCGCGCATACGCCCGCACATGAGGTGGCGAAACTCGGCGTGTCACAGGCGCCCGAAGGCCGCAAGATCTTCGCACGCCTCACCGTCCAGGAAAATCTGGAGATGGGCGCGTTCTACCGCACCGACAGCGACGAGATCAAGGCCGACTATGAACGCGTGCTGGAGCTATTCCCCCGGCTGCAGGAACGGCTCAAACAACCGGGCGGAACTCTCTCCGGCGGCGAACAGCAGATGCTCGCCATCGGCCGCGCCCTCATGAGCCGGCCGCGCATCTTGCTGCTCGACGAACCTTCGATGGGGCTGGCCCCCATCCTGGTGCAGATCATCTTCGAGATCATCTACAACATCAACCAGCAAGGCACGACCATCCTGCTCGTCGAGCAGAACGCGCATGCCGCCCTCGAACTGGCGAACCGCGGCTATGTGTTACAAACGGGGAAAATTGTCCTAAGCGATACGGCTGCGGAACTACGCAAAAACCCGATGGTGCAGAGGGTCTACCTCGGCATCGACTAAGCCCAGCCCTACCACAGCGTGACCACCCGCTCCCGGCCTTCCTTGAGCTGCGTGCGGTTGGTGCGCAGCGCCAAGAACACCGAGCCAAACGCAATGACGCCATAGACCACATACGGCCAAAAAGTTGCCCAGTCGTCGACGGCAAGCATGGCGAAAATGGCGAACGTGCTGACGCCGACGCTAAACGTGGCGATCGATGCGATCCGGCTCCACCAAAACATGATCCCGCCAATTAGCCAGACCATGCCGCCCACCGGCGGATAGAGCGCCATCGTGGTGGCCGCGCCGGTGATGCCGCCCGCCCCTCCCTTAAAGCCCAGGAAAACCGACCAGATGTGCCCGACGATGGCGAAGCCGCCGGCCAACGACTGCGCCAGGTGCAGCGCGTTCGCACGGCTCACCGCCTCGCTTACGCTCATCGTGGTCGGCTCCGGGAACAGCCCGCGCGTCAGCAACGTCACCAGCCAGATCGCCACCGCGCCTTTGACGGCATCCCCGATCACCGTTGGGATCGCCGCCTTGAGGCCGGCGGCGCGCCACGCATTGGTCGCGCCTGTGCGCCCGCTCCCCACCTGGCGGATGTCCACCCCATATAGCCGGCAGGCCAACACCCCCACGGGGATGGCCCCCAACAGGTAACCGAGCAGCGCCGCCACAGGCGCCATGATCCAGATCATGCGACTGCTCCCATTCTACCTACTCGCGCCGGCCTCAGCCTGTCGTCCCCTCAGAGGGCGCAATGCGATCCGAAGGCGTAATACGCTCCGATGGAGCGGGCTTTTCGTACGGCGTGATGACCGGAATTGGCGCATCCGCCTGGCGCGGCGTTGGGGCCGGCGCCTCTGAAGGTGCAGCGCCGCGGATGTCGACCTCCGCATGCAGCGCCACGCCTTCGTCCATGAAGAAGCTGTTGACGTGCAGCGCGCCGCTCACCTGGCTCCCCTCCAACAGCTCCACGCGATCGGCGCGCAGTTCGCCCCAATACGCCCCGCGGATGCTCACCGTCTTGGCGACGATGTCGCAGCGCACGCGCGCCGTCTCAGTCAAGATCACGTTGGCGGGCGTTTGGATGCGCCCACCGTCGACCGCGCCGTCAATGCGGATGCTTGTATCGCTGCTCAGGTTCCCGCTGAAGGATGCCCGCGGCCCGATGATGACCTCGATCGCATCCGGTTCCGGTTTACGAATTCGGCTAAACATAGATTTCTCCTCTCCCCCCTTAGCGGCGCTCCCGCCGAGACCCAACTGCCTTACGCAAGACAGCGAAACCGTCCGACGAAACAGTCGCTTCGCGGCGTAGGCCAAAGTCGGCGTGCGCGGCGGTGACCCCGTGCGCGCCAGCCACTCGCCGCTACGCTAAGATGAGCTGTTCAGAAATGCTCGCGCCCCGATAAATGCGCTGGATGATGTCCGCCAGCAAAGGCGCAATCGAAAGCACCTCGATCTTCGAGGTGCGCTTCTCCGGGGGGACCGGCAACGTATTCGTCACAACCAATTTCTCAATCCGCTCATCCGCCTCTAGCCGCTCTAGCGCCGTCGGCAGAAGCACCGGGTGCGTAATGGCAAAATAGGCGCGCCCTTCGGCGCCATTCTCATACAGCGCGTCCACCTGCTTGAGCACGCTGCCGCCCGCCATGATATCGTCGATGATAATCGGGCGTCGCCCCGCCATATCGCCCACTACGCGCGTTGTCTCGGCGGCTTCAAAGCTGGTGCGTCGCTTCTGCATAATGACCAGCGGCAAGTTGAGCAGTTCGGCATACTTGCCGGCAAGACCGGCGCGGCCCAGATCCGGGCTGACGATGGCGGCGTTGGCGAATTTGGGCTGCCGGAAGTAGTCCGCCAGCAACGGCAGCGCGCTCAGCGGATCGACGGGAATGTTAAAAAAACCCTGGATGGCGCGGCTGTGAATGTCCACAAAGATGACCCGCCGCGCGCCCTGCATCTCCAACATATTCGCCACGACGCGCGCGCTGATCGCCTCTCTGCCCTGCGCCATGCGCTCCTGCCGAGCGTAGGGGAAATAGGGCACGACCACGCTCACGCTGTGGGCGCTCGCCCGCCGGAACGCATCCAGATAGAGCAGCAACTCCATCAGGTTGTCGTTTACCGGCACAGAGCAGGGCTGAATGATAAAAATATCCTGATCGCGGACAACCTCATCCACCTGCACATGGATCTCGCTGTCCGGCAGATGCCGCGTGGTGGCGCGGCCCAATGGCACGCCCAAAATCGACGCGATGCCCTCGGCCAGTTCGGGATGAGCCGAACCGGCGAATATGCGCATACGATGATATGATTCAGCCATTGCTTTCTTCCATCATCTAGTTGCCGGCATCCGGCCAATGCCGCATTTTCTCGTCCACTGCCATCTAGCGTGGCGTCGCCTCTTCCGTCGCCGGATACGCATATGGTAGCATATTACCACATGCGCCAAAAAGATCGTCGGGCATCACACCGTACCGTAAGGCTTCGTCATGCACAAACTCGTCATCGCCACGCACAACCAGGGCAAACTGCTTGAATACCGCCAACTCCTGGCCGATCTGCCGCTGGAGGTCGTCTCGCTCGACGACCTGGGCATCACGGAAGACGCGCCTGAAACCGGTCGCACCTTTGCGCAAAACGCCCAGATGAAGGCGCTAGCCTACGCCGAAATGACCGGCCTGGCGACCTGGGCCGACGACAGCGGCCTCGAGGTCGACGCCCTCGGCGGACAGCCCGGCGTCTACTCGGCGCGCTACGGCGGCCCCGGCCTATCCGATTCGGATCGCGTGCGCCTACTGCTGCAAGCATTGCACGACTTGCCCTCGCCGCAACGCACCGCACGCTTTCGTTGCGCCGTCGCCATCGCCCTGCCAGACGGCTCCCTCCACACCGTCGAAGACTCGGTCGAAGGAGTCATTGCCGGCGCGCCGCGTGGAGGCAACGGCTTCGGCTACGACCCGGTCTTCCTGCTGCCCGACCGCAACCTCACGATGGCCGAGTTGCCGCCCACGATAAAGAATCGCATCAGCCATCGCGGCAAAGCCGCCCACGCAGCCAAACTCCTCATCGCACAGATCATCGACCAAATGCCGTCACACAAGCAAGATTGATCTATCTCTCGATTCGGACTAGAATGACACGCGCAGGAATTTAGCCCATGCGCACCCGAACGGGGAGTAGGTCTCCGTATCTTGCGCCACTTTCGCATCCTGACCGGAGCGGCGATTCAATCCGCCGGCCGCCGCCATGCAGAAGATCATCAACAACCCAGCAGACGCCGCCCTGGAAAGCCTGCAAGGGTTTGAGTTCGCCTTTCGGCGCCTCCTGCGTGTTTCCTATAACCCCAACTTCGTCTGGCGGCGTGATGCGCCGGTCGCCGGCAAGGTCTCCATCATCAGCGGCAGCGGCAGCGGTCACGAACCGCTCAACATCGGCTACGTAGGGCCCGGCATGTTGGATGCCGCCTGCCCAGGCGCCGTCTTCACCAGCCCCACACCGGACCAGTACCTCGCCGCCATTCGGGCGATCTATGGCGGGGCGGGCGCGCTCTTCGTCGTCAAGAATTTCGGCGGCGGCGTCCTCAACACCGAGGTGGCGCTGGAACTCGCCCGAGAAGAAGGCTACAATGTCGCTTCTGTGCTGATCCACGATGACGTCTCCATCGATCAGTCCGATAACCGGCGCGGCATGGGCGCCGCTATCCTCGTCGAAAAGATCGCCGGGGCCGCCGCCGAAGCGGGACGCCCGCTGGACGAAGTAGTCACGCTGGCGCAGCGCACCAGCAGCCAAGCGCGCAGCATGGCCGTCGCGCTCAGCAGTTGTACATCTCCCTATGTCGGCCATCCCACCTTCAACCTGCCGTCGGATCAAATGGAAGTGGGCGTCGGCATCCACGGCGAACCGGGACGCTACCGCACGGCGCTCGTCTCGGCCAACCAGATCGTCGATATTCTAATGGAACCGATCGTGCGCGATCTAGCCCTGCAGGCAGATGAACGCGTCTTGGTTCTAGTCAGCGGCCTCGGCGGAACGCCCCGCCAGGAGCTCTTTATCGTATTTCGGCACATCTACGACCTGTTACAACAACGCTCGATCATCGTCGAGCGCCAACTGGTTGGCAACTACATCACCAGCCTAGACATGGCCGGCTGCATGGTGACGCTGTTGCGTCTCGATCCGGAGTTGACTTCACTGTGGGACGCGCCGGTGCATACCCCGGCCCTGCATTGGTAGAGGATATCAGGCAATGAGCCAGGACATTACACTGGCGCAGTTCCGGCGTTGGCTGTCGCTCTTCGCCGAACAAGTCCAGGAGCAGGTTGACCTACTCACCGAACTCGACGCCGCCATCGGCGATGCAGATCACGGCGCCAACATGCAACGCGGCATGCGCAAAGTGCAGGAGCGCCTGCAAGACCCGACCGCTACCGGCGGCGATATCGGCAGCCTGTTCCGCAGCATCGCCATGACGCTGATCAGCACTGTGGGCGGAGCGGCAGGCCCGCTCTTCGGCGCCTTTTTCTTGCGTGCGGCCAAAGACGTCGACGGAACCGACGCGGTCTCGCTCGAGCAACTTGCCGCCATGTTCCGCAGCGGGCTGGAAGGCGTCCAACAACGCGGCAAGGCGCAGATCGAAGAGAAGACCATGATCGACGCCCTGCAGCCCGCCGTAGAAGCGCTCGAAGCCGCGGTGGCGGAAGGGCTGGACGCAGCCGCCGCCCTCGACCGCGCGCTCGAAGCCGCTCGCCGCGGCATGCTCCATACCGCCGAACTCCAGGCAAGCAAAGGCCGCGCCAGCTATCTTGGCCCTCGCTCGATTGGACACCAAGACCCTGGGGCCACCAGCGCCTTCTATCTGATCCAATCAGCAGCAGCCGCGCTCGGCCGGCAGGCGCAAGCCGAGGAGAGCTAGCGGGCGGCATCGATTCGCAGTCTATCGTCCCGCTTCGCATTTCCTGCCGGCGGGCGCTTTAACCGTCTAGCGAGATGAAAGAGATTACGATCCATGGCGAAATACATCGGCGCTATCGATTCCGGCACAACCAGCACGCGCTTCATTCTCTTTGACCAAGGCGGCAACATCATCGCCTACGACCAGCGCGAACACGCCCAGATCTTCCCGCAGAGCGGATGGGTCGAGCATGACCCGCTTGAAATCTGGGAGCGAACTCGCCAGGTGATCGGCGCTACGCTCGCTAAGGCGCAGGTCGTCGCCTCCGACATCGCCGCCATCGGCATCACCAACCAGCGCGAAACCACCCTGCTCTGGGACCGACGCAGCGGTCGTCCCGTGTACAACGCCATCGTGTGGCAGGACACGCGCACCGACCGCATCTGTCGCCAGCTCGCCGACGCAGGCTATGCCGATGCCATCGCCCGCAAAACGGGCCTGCCCCTCGCCACCTATTTCGCCGGCCCCAAAATCCGCTGGATGCTCGACAACGTGCCCGGCGTGCGCCAGCAAGCCGAAGCGGGCGACCTCCTCTTCGGCACGGTCGACACCTGGCTGATCTGGAACCTGACCGGCGGCAAACACGTCACCGACCCCACCAACGCCAGCCGCACCATGTTGATGGACCTGGAGACGCTGGACTGGGATGACGAGATGCTCGACGTCCTCGGCATCCCGCGCCAGATCCTGCCCGAGATTCGCCCTAGCAGCGACCCGGACTTCTACGGTCGGACGCTAAACAGCGGCCCGCTGCGCGGCGCGGTCCCCGTCTGCGGCAACCTGGGTGACCAACAGGCCGCCACCGTCGGCCAGACCTGCTTCGCCGTAGGCGAGGCCAAGAACACCTACGGCACCGGCTGCTTCATGCTGCTCAACACCGGCGAGGAGATCGTACACAGCCGCAACGGCCTCCTCACCACCGTCGCCTACCAGTTCGACGCCCGCCCGCCCGTCTATGCGCTGGAAGGCTCCATCGCCATGGCCGGCGCGACCGTGCAATGGCTGCGCGACAATTTAAAGCTGATCGAAACCGCCGCCGAAACCGAAGCCCTTGCCCAGAGCGTGGACGACAGCGGCGGCTGCTATCTCGTGCCCGCCTTCAGCGGGCTCTTCGCCCCCTACTGGCGCAGCGACGCACGCGGCGTCATCGTCGGCCTCACCCGGTACATCAACCGCAACCACATCGTGCGCGCCGCCCTCGAATCCATCTGCTACCAGACGCGCGAGGTGCTGGACGCGATGGAAGCCGACAGCGGCGTGCCCCTGCGCAGCCTCAAGGTAGACGGCGGCGCCACCGTCAACAACTTCCTGATGCAGCTACAGGCCGACATCCTCGGCGTCGAGGTCATCCGCCCCAAGATCGCGGAGACGACCAGCCTCGGCGCCGCCTACGCTGCGGGGCTAGCCGCCGGCTTCTGGCAGGACCTGGACGGCCTGCGCGGCAACTGGCAGGTCGACCGCACCTGGCAGCCGCAATCAGACGAGAGCGCACGCGCCGCGGGCTACGCCGGTTGGAAACGCGCCGTAGAAAGAACTTTCGACTGGATCGAGGACGAGTAATCCGCCGTGATAGCCCTGATCATCGTCTCGCACTGCCACGATATCGCCGAAGGCGTCTGCCGTCTCGCCGGTGAGATGACGCAAACGCCCGTGCCCATCGCCGGCGTCGGCGGTATCGTCGACGAGAACGGACAGCGCCAGATCGGCACCGACGCCACAGCCGTCCTGGAGGCCATCGAAAGCTGCTGGCGTCCCGCAGGGGTGCTCATCCTCGTCGACCTGGGCAGCGCCATTCTCAGCGCCGAGACCGCGCTCGAACTGCTGCCCGACGAACAACGCGAACGCTGCCTGATCAGTAACGCGCCCCTTGTCGAGGGCGCAGTCGTCGCCGCCCTGGAAGCCAGCCTGGGCCACAGTCTCGAAGACGTCAACCGCGCCGCCGAAGCGGTGCGAAACCTGGATAAGGTGTTGCGCTAGTGGATGATGCCAAGCCTGCGACCATCACCGTCACCATCTCCAACCCGAACGGGCTTCATCTGCGCGTGGGCAAAGAGATGGTATACATAGCCAACCGCTTCCAAGCCCAGATCACGGCCGAAAACCTGACGCGCCCTTCTCCGGTGGTGGATGTCAAGAGCATCCTCCAGATCATGCAATTGCAAGCCCGCACCGGGCATACGATTCGCATCTCCGCCGACGGCCCCGACGCTCACGCTGCGCTCGACGCCTTGCGTGACTTGCTCGCGCCGGCAGGATCGCCTGCCTAAACGCCTATGCAGACTTTCTCCGGCCTCATTGCGGCGCCTGGCATCGGCATCGGCGCGGTCGCGGTCTACCGCCCCGATCAGGTTGTCCCGCCGCAGCCGACGACGAAAGCCGGCATTGACCCGCAAACAGAGTGGCGCCGCTTTCTCGACGCCCAGGCCGAGGTCGACGCTGAGCTGGAGCAGCTCTGCGCCAACCCTAATTCTCTGGTCGCCGAGATCTTCGCGGCCCATCGCGTCATGCTCCACGACCAAACCCTGCTTGACGCCGTCCACGCCAACATCTACGATCATGGCGAGAACGCAGCCGCAGCGACCTTCGACGCCATCGCCGACCTGAGCAAGCTCTTCACCTCGTTCGACGACGAGTACTTTGCCGGCCGCGCCTCAGACATCGGCGACCTGGGCCGGCGCTTGCTGGTGCGCCTTGGCGCTCAGTTCAGCCGGCTCGAGTTGGCAAGCCTACCTGAAGGCACGGTCCTCATCGCCGAAGACCTAAATCCTAGCGAACTAACCCGGCTTTCGCCCGAGCGCGTCGCCGGCATAGCCCTCGCCAAGAGCACGCCCACCGCCCATTCGGCCATCCTTGCCCGCAGCCTCGGCATCCCCTTGGCCTGCGCCCTGGGCCATGAGATTCTGTACATCAACGCCGGCGGTCTGGCGGTAATCGACGGCTTCCGCGGCCAGTTGCACATCGGCCTGGACGAAGGTCAGATGCAGGGCTTCGAACGCCGTCGCCAACAGTACCTCACCTCGCAAGCCGCGGCGATCGACCACGCCCGCGCCCCTGCGGTCACGCGCGACGGCGTTACCATCCCCGTGCGCGCCAACGCCAACAACCCCAAAGAGGTGGCCCACAGCGCTGTGGTCGGCGCTGACGGCGTCGGCCTTTTGCGCAGCGAGTATATGTTCCGCTCCCGCGCTGCGCCGCCAACGCGGGAGGAACAAATGCAGACCTATGCCGGCTTCTTGGCGCAGGTCTCCTCCCAACTGACGGTGCGCGCCCTCGACGCCGGCGGCGACAAGCCGGTGCACTATCTGACGCATCAGGTCGAGGACAACCCGTTCCTTGGGCTGCGCGGCATCCGCCTGCTCATCGAGGAGCCGGACATCCTCCTGACCCAATATCGCGCCCTACAGATGGCCGCAGCAGCAGCCTCTAGCCATGTCGAGGCGCGCTTTATGCTGCCCATGATCAGCACCGTGGAAGAGGTCGTCACGGTGCAGCGTCTTCTCTCCCAGTTGCCGACCGACCTGCCCCCGCTGCGTCTCGGCATCATGATCGAAGTGCCCTCCGCCGCGCTGATCGCGCAGACGCTCGCCCCGCTGGTCGACTTTTTCAGCATCGGCACCAACGACCTGTCCCAGTACGTGCTGGCGAGCGACCGCACCAACAGCACCGTGGCGCGCATGGCCGACCCGCTGCACCCCGCCGTCCTGCGCCTCATCCAGATGACGTGCGACGCCGCCCGCACCTACAACAAGCCCGTCTCCCTCTGCGGCGAAATTGCCGGCGATCCGATTGCCGTCCCGCTGCTGCTTGGCCTCGGCGTCACCGAATTGAGCGCCCCCCTGCCCGCGGTGCCGCTCATCAAAGAAACCATCCGCACCCTCGACCTGGATGACTGCCGGCGCCTGGCGCGCCAAGCCCTTGCCTGCCCTTCCGGCGAGCGCGTGCGTGACCTGCTCGCCCAGCCTTAAGGCCATAGATCGCCAATCCAATCCCTTTGAACCGCACAGGACATGGTAAAATCTTGCCCATGACACACGCTACGAAACGCTTCGACACGGAGATTCTGGTCATTGGCGGCGGGTCCACGGGAACCGGCGTAGCCTGGGATGCCGCGCTGCGCGGCTTCAAAGTCGTCCTGGCTGAAAAGCGCGACCTCACCCACGGCACTACCGGACGCTATCACGGCTTGCTGCACAGCGGCGGCCGCTACGTGGTGAAAGACCCGCAAAGCGCGGTCGAGTGCATCCACGAAAATCGCATCTTGCGCCGCACCCACGCCCACTGCATCGAAGAGACCGGCGGCTTCTTCGTCGTCACCCCAGAGGACGAGGGCGACTATCCGGACCGCTTCAAAGCGGCCTGCGTCGAACTGGGCTTGCCCTGCAGCGAGATCTCCCCGGCTGAAGCGCTGCGTCGTGAACCGCTCCTCAACCGGCGCGTCAGTCGCGTCTTCGAGGTCGACGACGGCGCGGCCGACAGCTTCCTTGCCACGCACGTCACCGCACAGGCTGCGCAGTCAGCCGGCGCGCAGTTCCTCGTCTACCACGAGGTCGTCGACCTCCTCGTCGAGAGCGCGGACGGCGAACGCCGCGTGGTCGGCGCCAGACTCCGCGACATGACCACCGGCGAAGAGACGCTCGTCCATGCCGATCTGGTCATCAACGCAGCCGGCGCCTGGGCCGGACAGATCGCGCACATGGCCGGCATCGAAGTCCGCGTGCTCCCCGGCAAAGGGACGATGGTCGCCATGAACCACCGCGTGGTCAACACAGTGCTCAACCGCTGCAAGATGCCCTCGGACGGCGACATCATCGTCCCGATCCACACCGTCGCCGTCATCGGCACCACCGACGAGAAGGTGACAGACCCTGAAAACCTGCGCATCGAGCCGTGGGAAGTGCAGTTAATGCTGCAAGAAGGGGAAAAGTTGGTTCCGGGCATCAGCCAGGCGCGTGCGCTGCGCGCCTGGGCCGGCGTCCGGCCTCTCTACCAAGAAGGCTTCAGCGGCGACACGCGCAACGCCACCCGCGCGCTGGCCCTGCTCGACCACCAAGATCGCGACGGCATCGCAGGCATCCTCACCATCACCGGCGGCAAATGGACGACCTTCCGCCTCATGGCGGAGCAGACCGTAGACGCCGCCTGCCGCCAACTTGGCGTCCAGCGCCCCTGCAAGACCGCCGAGACCACCGTCCCCGGCGTCGAGCAAGGTCACTATTGGCTGGGACATCGCCTGCACGAGGTCGAGGATCACCGGCTCCAGGGCGAGCTGATCTGCGAGTGCGAGCTGGTCACCCGCGCTATGTTGGAGCACGCCGCCGCACACAACCCCACGGTGACGCTGGACGACCTGCGCCGCGACGTTCGCCTGGGCATGGGCCCGTGCCAGGGCGGCTTCTGCACCTATCGCGCCGTCGGCATCCTCCACGAAAACGCCGCCGCCCAAGAGCAAGCCGCACAGCCCGACCACCGCAAACCGTGGAACATCGCGGCCATGCAGTCGCCCGCCCACCCTGTAACCGCGAGCCGCCAACCTGTCGCTCCGACGCCCGCTTTCGAGCCGAACCTCCTCCTGCGCGATTTCCTGCAGGAGCGCTGGAAGGGCGTCACCCCTGTCCTGTGGGGATCGCAGCTCAAACAGGAGCGGCTGGACCAGTTGATTTACCTGAGCCTGATGAACGCCAATCACCTGCCCGACGACCACCTGAGCAGCCCGCTCAGCGAGTTCTACCGCTTCACCTCGGTGCAGGAAGGCGAGGATCAGGCCGCGTCATAAGCCGTGACCCGCAAAGCATCCGCGATGGTGACAACATACGATGATCGATACCGCATACAAAGGACTCGAACTTGATGCTTGACCTGCTGGTGATCGGCGCCGGTCTAGCCGGCCTCAGCGCCGCGCTGACCGCTGCGGAAGCGGGGCTGAGCGTGCGCGTTATAGCCAAAGGCATGGGCGCCCTGCATTGGTCCGCCGGAACTGTCGACGTGCTGGGCTATCTGCCGCAGACGGACGCGCCGGCAGAACGCCCCCTGGCGCAGATGTCGGAACTCGAGCCGGCGCACCCCTACGCCCTCTGCGGCGCCGAGAACGTGCGCGCGGCTCTGGCTTGGTTCCAGTCTATCGTCGCCGAGCAAGGTCTGCCCTATGTCGCCGCCGATGACGAAGCCAACACCTGGCTGCCGTCGCCTGCCGGGGCCAAGCGGCCCGCCTACCTCGTCCCCGCCGCCCAATCCGCCGGCGCGCTGGATCGCCCCGACCCGATGCTGATCGTCGGATTACAGGGCATGCGCGACTTCTACCCGACGCTGATCGCCGAAAACCTGGGCAAGCAAGGCATTTCCGCCAGGGCGGCGTTCGTCCCCCTCGACAAGTTCACCAGCCGCCGCGACGCCAACACCATTCACCTCGCCCAAGCCTTCGACCAGCCGCAGCGTCGCCGCCGCTTTGCCGAAGCGCTGGCCCGCCTCGTCCGTCCCGGCGAGCGCATCGGCCTGCCCGCCATCCTCGGCCTGGACGACCATGCAACCGTCCTGTCCGACCTGCAAGCCATCGCCGGCGCCCCCGTCTTCGAGATACCGACCCTGCCGCCCAGCGTGCCGGGCTCGCGCCTCTATCGGGCATTGCGAAGCCGTCTACGCCAGTACGGCGTCCGCATCGAGGCGGGCATGGAGGTTATCGGCTTCTCCGGCGGCGGAAAGCGCATCCGCTGGGTAGAGACCGAAACCAGCGCCCGGCCCTTGCGCCACCACGCCGGCGCCTACCTGCTGGCGAC
>JASGTU010000323.1 GCA_030058085.1 Chloroflexota bacterium | reverse complement strand
CGGCAAGCTACCGCTTCTCGCTCGACGTACTGCGCGCCACCAATCACCGCGTGGGGCGCCGCCGGCACGTCGGCACGTTGATCCTCGTCGTGTCGGGCGCCAGCGCGCTCTTGGCGCTCTTCACCTCATCGATTGTCAGCCTCGTCCGCTTCCAACCGCCCATCAGCCATCTGGAACCGGGGCCGTTCTTCTGGGCCTTTGCCGCCTTCTATATCGCCGCTTCACTCCTGGCGCTGGGCAATATCTGGAAAGCGCGGCAGCGCTGCCTGACCGACAGCACGCGACAACGCATGTCCTATCTGCTGACCGCGTTCGCCTTTCCGAGCATCGGCATCTTCCCCTACCTGATCGGGGCGAGCAGCCTTATCCACTCCCTAGAGTCCAGCGCGCCGATCCTCGTGTTGGCGCTGCTCGTCAACGGCGTAACTGCCTTTGCGCTGATCGTGATGAGCTATTCGGTCGCCTACTTCGGCGTGCTGACGCCCGACCGCGTGGTGCGCTATCGCCTGCTGCGCTTCTTCTTCCGCGGGCCGGCGGTCGCCATTCTCGTCATCCTAGCCGTGCAAACCATCCCCAAGGTCGAGACGCTCGTAGGCCTGCCGCGCGACGTGATCCTCTTCAGCGTGATCACCGGCGTAATTGTATTGAGCCAACTCGTGCTCAGCGTAACCAAAACGCTGGTTGACCGTCTTGTCTATCGAGAAGATCGCGAGGAAATCGCATGGCTGCGCGAGCTGGACCGGCGGCTGTTGGGCGCCAGCGATCTGCGCCAGTTCCTGGAAAACAACCTGGTGTCGCTGTGCGAATTGTTGCGCGTGCCGTCCGGGTTTGTGGCTGTAGCGGCGGGGCCGGACCTGCTCCTTGAGGTGGTAGTCGGCCCGCCGCAGACTCGCGATCAGATTGTAGCGATTGATGACTGGACCGCGGCTCTGGGCGTTGCGCTGCGTCACGAAACAACCGTCGAGCCGCTGTCCCACCGGGGATTTTGGCTATGGCCTCTGCTGGACTCGGCAGCGAAGCAGGACGACGCCACGAGGGTGCTGGGCATCCTGGGCGTCAAGGCGCGCACAGAAACGCCCCTGCTCAGCGCCGAGGAACTCGAACTGCTCGAACGCATGATCGCCAACTGCGCGCGGGCGTTGATGGACCGGCGTCTGCAGCAGGACGTATTTGTCGCCCTGCAGGCCATTATCCCCGACATCGAGCGCATTCAGCAGATGCGCAACGTCGTGCCCTATCAGGCGGCGGAGAGTGCGGCGCCGGCAGCGGAGGCCATGCTCAGCCCCAGCCCAATCCACAGCCCCGAGTTCGAGGCTTGGGTACGGGATGCGCTGCGCCACTATTGGGGAGGCCCCAAACTAACGCGCAGCCCGCTTGTGCAACTGCGCCTGGTAGACGGCGCGCTGGACGAGGCGGGCGGCAACCCGACCAAGGCGCTGCGCCTGGTGCTAGGCTCCGCCATCGAACGGCTCAAGCCTGACGGCAAGCCCAACCTGAGTGCGCCGGAGTGGCTGCTCTATAACATTCTGGAGATGCGCTTCATCCAGGGCCGTCGCATCCGCGAGATCGCAGACCGGCTGGCGATCAGCGAAAGCGACCTCTACCGCAAGCAGCGCGTGGCGATCGGCCAGGTGGCGCAGGTACTGACCAAAATGGAACAGGGCAACGGCCCTGGGCAAACGCCTCACCGGGCGGAGGCTGCCGAAAACAGCCGGGCTATAAACGGCGGCGCAGCAGACGACGAAGGCCGCCGCTCCCCGGTCACGGAGGGCAAGATGTGACGCCAGGGTTGGCGAGTCATGTCGCCCCGCTGTGACCGGCCGTTTCGCCCTCACGCCGGTATACGGCGCAGCGTATGCGACTGATATAGAGAAGATGGTCGACAACCCTATGGCAAAATCCGATGTTCAAGTCCAAATCAACGCTTTTCCCACGGCATTCCGCCAAGTAGGCGTCCATTACGCGCCCGAACTGATCGGCGCAGGCATCCTGCTCGGCGGCCTTGCCGCCCTTCTTTCGCTGCGCGCCGATGCCGGCGTCCCCTGGCTGGTGCGCATGGCCGGATGGACCGCCCCGCTGATCGTCGTGAGCATGGTGGTGACCGGCGGCGTGATGCTCTTCCGCCGCCAGGCCGGCTATTGGAGCGCCGAGGCGCTGCTGGGCATCGAGACGCTGCTGCTCTCGCTCATGGCCGGAACCGCGCTGGCAACCAACCCCACCATGACCTGGGACCTAGCGCAGGAAGGCGGCGGAGGCGGCGTAGTCGGAACCGCCCTCGGCGGGCTACTGGCCGCGGGCTTGGGCCACACGCCCGCCCTGGTCATAACGTACAGCCTGGGGGCGCTTGGCCTGTACTGGCTCGTGCGCTATACGCCCCTGCTCTATGCGCCGGTCTACACCGCACGCCTAGCCCCCATCGCCTGGCTCTACACGCGCTGGCTCGTGGAAGAACGCCTCGCCCGGCGCAGCGGCCTCGTGCGTGAACACGCCGCCGCCATGCCGGTTCATACCGGCAACTTTGTGTCCCCCTATGACCCGGTCGAAGAGGCGGAGATCGAGGACGCGCCTGCTCCGGCGCAGGGGCGACGTTCCGCCGCGGGGCGCGCTTCTCGCACGCGCAGCGCAGCGCTGTCGCGCAAACAGCGTCGCGGCGCCCTGCCGAGCCTCGACCTGCTCTCCCAGGACGCGGGCGTCTATGGCGGAGGCGACGTGCGACCGCTGGAGCACATGATCGAACGCACGCTGTCAGACTTCAACGTGCCGGTGCGCGTCGTGCATGTCGAAAGCGGGCCGACCGTAACCCAGTTCGGCGTGGAGCCGCTCTTCCTCGAAAGCTCCGGCCAACGGCGCAAAGTGCGTGTCAACCGCATCGTCAGCTTGGCCGACGATCTGGCGCTGGCCCTTGCCGCCAAGTCCGTGCGCATCGAGGCGCCGGTGCCGGGCCGCCCGTACGTCGGCATCGAGGTGCCCAACCGCAAGAAAATGCGGGTGGCGCTGCGCGGCATCCTCGAAAGCCCTGCCATGAGCCGCCAGAATGGCCGCCTGCAGATCGCGCTAGGCCGCGACACCTCCGGCTCGCCGGTCGTGATGGACCTGACGCAGGCGCCGCACCTGCTGATCGCCGGCGCCACCGGCTCCGGCAAGTCGGTGAGCATCAACGCCATCATCACCAGCCTGCTCATGCAGCACGGCCCCGACGAAGTGCAATTCGTCATGGTCGACCCCAAGATGGTCGAGCTGCCCGGCTACAACGGCATCCCGCACCTCATCGGCAAGGTCATCACCGACATGGACCAGGTGATGGGCGCGCTGACCTGGCTGATGTTGCAGATGGATGACCGCTACCGCCTCTTCCGCGAGGCTGGCGTGCGCAACATCGCCGGCTACAACGAGTTGGCGGCCCAGCGATCGCACGGGCGCAGCGCACCCAAGCCGCTGCCCTACATCGTGCTGGTCGTCGACGAATTGGCCGACTTGATGATGACCGCGGCCGAGGACGTCGAACGCCAAATCTGCCGGCTGGCGCAGATGGCGCGCGCCACGGGCATTCACCTCATCCTCGCCACCCAGCGCCCCAGCACCGACGTGGTGACAGGGCTGATCAAGGCCAACTTCCCCTCGCGCATCGCCTTCGCCGTCACGAGCCAGGTCGACAGCCGCGTCATCCTCGACCAGCCGGGCGCCGAACGCTTGCTCGGCCAAGGCGACATGCTGCTCATGCGCTCCGACGCGGCCAAGCTCTTCCGTCTGCAGGGCTGCTTCGTGTCCGACGACGAGATCGGCCGGGTTGTGAGCTTCTGGCGCGGGCAGACCGATCCGGACGAGTCGCCGGACGTGCCGCCGTGGAACGGGCTGCTCGACCAGATGGACCAGGAAGAAGAGGTCCTGCTCGACGCCATCGACCTGGTGCGCGGCATGCGCACGTGCAGCACGAGCATGTTGCAACGCAAGCTGCGCGTCGGCTACCCCAAAGCCGCCCGTCTCATGGAGCAGTTGGAAGCGCGTGGCGTCGTCGGCCCGGATTTGGGCGGCGGGCAGGGCCGCGAAGTGCTGCTCAAGGACGAGGACGAAGACGAGCGCGATTTAGCTGACAACGCCGAGGACCTGTTCTAGCCGTAACTGCCGGCCTGCGGTCAGGGCGACGGACGCCCTGGCCGCGCCGGCCCGGACTCTCCCTCCCACATTCTCCCCCCGTAAACCTAGCCTGTTAACCTAACCCATCAACCGAATCGAATATGCGCGCTCACTCTGCACCGCCTACATTGGCAGCGCGGAGCGGTTTCCGCGCCTGGCGCGCGCCCTAGCCGCCCGATAGGTTCACGCTCTAAAGCGCCCCGCACTTATCAGCCCTCCGCCCGTTTGACAGCAAATTAACAGAATATCACGGTCCATATAGCGCGAAACTTTGTGAAAATTGTAGCGATGTCTGCCGCACGCACCATCTGCCCCAACTAGTTCGTCCTTCAAGTGGTATGCACTTATCTTGCTATGGCAGTACGCTCGCCGGCTTCTCTGATTCTTGTTGCGTGTGCGGTTTTGGCTCCAACGTCGCTGCCGTCTTGCCCGCGGCGTTGGCGCCCCCAGAGCATGGATGTTGAAGCAAGCTTGATAAGAATGGCGCCCTAGAGCCGCAACCATCGCCTACCCCATCACTCCCCCAGCCCCTTCTAGAGCCTAGTTCGGCTTTTTCCAGTAACACAATTTATCTCGTCACGCTGTCTGTCGGCATCTATTCTGTTCACGGATTCGGTATCCGCCTGCGCGGCGCTTTCGCCGTAATGCACCAGGCGCAGTCGCCGATCCAGACGACTAGCGGCAAGCCGGTTCTCTCGTCCCGCCTACGATCCCGTGTGCAATCGACAGGCATCTAGACGGCAGCTACGAAAGAATCGAGTGATCGACCTGCGGGGTGTCGCGCGCATTTCGTCCGTCGCGCTCGCGCCTTTGGTTCGCTGTTCGCACGTCTAAGCGACCGTGGACAGCCATGCGTATGGAATAGGCGCTATCTGGGGCTGTCTGCACTGAGTTTATTCGCCGGATACTTCGGCTATCTATCGAGGAACACATCAGGAGGGCAACATGATGCACACACGGCGCATGCGCAGAATGCCGCGGCTCAGTCCGGCTCTGTGCACTTTACTTGCCCAGCGCGGCAAGGTCATACTGCTAATCGCCCTGCTCTTGATCCTGATCGGGGGATTCCCCGTTCCGGCGCAGGCGGCCAGCCCGATCACCTTCACGGGCGATGAGTTGCTCGGCAAGCCAACGGATGACTCGATCACGGTCAACATCGTCCCCGATTCGACCATCGAGTACCACTACCAGTACGGCGTTTCGTCCGGAACCTACACGGGACAGACGTCGAACACAACCGCCACGGGCGGCCAACCGCACGAAATCGTCATCAGCGGCCTCGCCCCGAACACGAAATACTACTACCGCATGCGCTATCATGCGCCCGGCGGCGCCGGGGATGATTGGGTAGTGCGTGGCGAACACTCCTTCTGGACGCAGCGGACGCCCGGCAGCGCATTCAAGTTCACGGTCACTTCCGATTCGCACGCGGGGTACAACGCCCAGTACCAGAAGGCTATCGCCAATGTCAGAGCCGACGAGCCTGATTTCCACCTCGACCTCGGCGATACTTTCATGCTTGATGGCTACAACTCACAGAGCGCGGTCAACAACCGCTACCTGGAGCAGCGCGATCCCCTGTACATGGACGGCATCGGCCATTCAGCCCCGATCTTCCTGGCATCAGGCAACCATGAAGAAGAAGAAGGCTGGAATTTGGACGATAGCCCCTTCAGCAAAGGCGTCGCCAGTATTCAGGCTCGCAAGGCGTACTTCCCCACGCCGACCGACGACGGATCGTTCTATTCGGGCAACACCGATCCGCTAGCCGCCATCGACGAAGCGACGTACGGCGACGAACTCCGCGAGGACTACTACGCCTGGGAATGGGGCGACGCACTCTTCGTGGTCATCGACCCGTTCCAGTACACCATGAACCTGTCCTATAACCCCGGCACAGCGGGCGAGGGCACCGATGACCCGCTCGACGGGGATCAGTGGAGCTGGACGTTGGGCGCAGAGCAGTTCGACTGGCTCAAGCAGACCCTCGAATCCAGCAATGCCAAATACAAGTTCATGTTCTCTCACCAAATGGTCGGCGGCATTCCGAGAGACATCTCGGTCAATCTCGCAGGCTATGTACGCGGCGGCGCCGAAGCCGCCGGCTACTTCGAGTGGGGAGGCAAGAACGCCGACGGCTCTGACGGATGGGCCGCCCACCGTGACACAAACGTCTTCGGCACGAAGCCGATCCACCAATTGATGGTGGAAAACGGCGTCAGCGCCTATTTCCACGGCCACGATCACCAATACGTCTACGAGACGCGCGACGGCATCGTCTATCAGGAAGTCCCCTCGCCCAGCATGACCGGCTCCGGTTTCGACGGCATCTACACCGCCGAAACCACCGAGGAGTACGAAACCCTCGCCATGTACCCCAGCACGGGGCACTTGCGGGTCACGGTTACGCCGGGCCAAGCCACGGTTGAGTATGTGCGCTCGAATCAGACCGGCGTATCCTACACCTACACGATCGCGCCCAACGAGGTCAACGAAGATCCGCCCGGCGTCGTCACCCTCGACGGCGCGGCGTCGAGCGACACGGCGGATGACGTCAGCGAGGTGAGCTTTGCCCACACCACAGGCACAGGCGACAACCGCCTGACGCTGGTCGGCGTCTCCTGGAACAGTGACGCGGCCGCGCGACCCATCTCCACCGTCACGTTCACCCCCGACGGCGGAGGGGCCGCCCTGCCTCTCACCGAGGTCATCTCGCAAAAGCACGGCTCGAACTACCGCTATGCCGCCATCTACAGCCTGCTCAACCCGCCCAGCGGGCAGGCAGGAACGGTGACGATCACTTTCTCAGGCGGGACCGTTACGGCCGGCATCGTAGCCGGCGCCGCCAACTTCGCCGGCGTCGACCAGACGACTCCGCTTGGAACCGCTGCCGGGGCTTATTCTCCAAGCAGTAACACAACCGCAACCGTCACCTTGAGCGGGCTGGCCGGCGATGAGCTTGTCTTCGACACGCTGTTCCTCGGCGGCAATCCCCCGGTGACCGTGACCCCCGACGCCGGTCAGACGCAAATTGCTGACTGGAATAAGACGGTCGCCAACGCACGCGGCGCGGCCAGCACTGAACAGGCTGCGTCCGACTCGGTCACCATGAGCTGGACGGCGGCCAGTTCCAGCATGTGGGTCATTTCTGCCGTGCCCATCAACCCGGCGGCGGCAGGCGCGACTCACACCCTGACCGTGGCAATCGACCCGGCGGGCGGCGGCACGACGACGCCGGCAGTAGGCTCCCACACCTGTGCCGAGGGCAGCGTGGTCCCCGTCACCGCCACAGCCGCAGCCGGCTACGCCTTCGACCACTGGAGCGGCGACTGCACCGGAAGCGGCACATGCCAGGTCACCATGACCGCCGACAAGACCGTCACC
>JASGTU010000322.1 GCA_030058085.1 Chloroflexota bacterium | reverse complement strand
ATCTGTTTGGTTTGGCTGAAGCGATACTTCATATCTTCGTGCACCACGTCGATGCTGCAGCCGCAGATCGAGTCATGGGGGTGGTTCTGAAGCAGCCATTTCCATGCGGTGTCCAGGAAGCCCTGGGGGACCTCATGGCCGAGTTGCAGATGCGCCCACGCTGTTGTGGGCTCCGCCCACGCGCAGAGCAAGGTCTCGCACAGCGCGTTTAGCTGTTTGATCCAGACGCGGCTGGAGAGTACGCCAGGGATCACCCATTGTTGATCGTAGAGCAACGTACCCGGCTCACGCAGCTCTCCCTCGACTACGGCCCCGACGCGGTTGGCCTGGGGCATCGCCTCGGCAAGATAGGCGTCGAGGCTGGTGTGGACGATCTCAAACTCGTCCTCCTTGCCTGCGTAGTCGAGCATAGCCGCGTAGACCTGCTGATCCCACTCCTCGTGGTCTCCGCCGTCGAAGAGCAGGATGGGGTCGACTTCTGTGTGCTCAGCCTCATGGCGCAGATAGGCGCGGAGATCTTCGGCGACGCGGGCAGGCGTGGTCGTCGAGTCGTACTCGCGGGCATGGCGCACTTGGAAGGCGAAGTCGCAGTAGCCGCCCACAGGGAAACGGTAGGCGAGCAACTCGGTGCCGTCCGGCGAGCGCCAGCGAACGTGGCGTGACTGCAGGTGGTTGATACCGCGCCAGATGAGTCCGGCGTTGATGCCGAATCCGGCGAAGATCTGGGGCATCTGGCTGTTGTGGCCGAACAGGTCGCAGACGAAGCCCGCGTTGGACGGTTCCACGCCATAATCGCGGGCGATGTTGCGGCCAAGGCGCAGGTTGCGCACCAACGACTCGCCCGAAACGAGGAACTCGTCGGGTAAGACGTACCACGGGCCGATCACCATGCGACCGGCTTGCGCCAATTCCTCAAGCTTACTGCGCCTGTCCGGGCGTATTTCGAGGTAGTCCTCCAGGATGATGGCCTGTCCGTCGGTCTGGAAGGGGCCGTGCAAGCGCCCGTCTTCCAGGCCGTCGACTACCCGGTCCAGCAGGCGGACGAGCTGAAAGCGGAAATTTTGAAAGGACTGGTACCATTCTCGGTCCCAGTGCGTGCTGAGGACGTAGTGAGCGCGAATCTTGTTCGGCTTAGGCATGACTTTACCTCATTCTATACTGTGTGCTTCTGGCAGGTATTCAAGCGATTTGCAGGACATTGCGACAGTAGCGCACGCTTTGCTCCAGTTTGGCGCGTTGCTGCCATGCTAGGGCCGTGCGGTATTCGGGCGGCATAGTCGCTGCGTCGGCGGTCAGGATCGGTTCGGTGTACGGGCGACCCGCCTCGACCAGTTGCAGGAAGCGAGCGAACTCCTCCGCGGGCGTATCTGGGTATGCGACCCAGAATTCCGGCTCAAGGAAGTTGAGCACGCGCGGCGCCAGGCTGGTAATCACCTCCAACGTGTAGTTTATGTCGGGACAACACCCACGCAGTATCTGCGTCCATTTGTCAATGCCGATTGTCCCCTCGCCAATAGCTACCCACTGAGCGACTGCGCCAAGCGGATGGCGCCAGAGCGCGGTGTCGCGCACATGGCACATCAGCACATGGGGCGCAATGTGTTCCAGCGTGACGAAGGGGCTCTCCGCTACCCAGAGGGGGTTGCCGGTGTCGACGCAGGCGCCTACGAAGTCGGGGCCTGCCTGTTCGATGAGCGCGGCTAACTCCCGGCCTTGCATATCGCCTGCGTGGTTTTCGATGGCGATCTTGACGCCCAGGTCGACGGCGAGACTGCGCACCGAGTGCAAGGTCTCGACTGTCGCCGCCTGGTGGGCTGCAAAGGGGAGTTCGGTGCGACGGTCGGCGTTGGAACCCATATAGCAGCGCATCGCCGGCGACCCCATTAACGCCGCTACGTGAAGCATCTCCGCCAACTGCTCGCTCGCCGTGCCGCGTGCCGGCGAGAATGTGGTCGATGTGGGACAAATCGAGCCCATGCCGACCTCGATGGCAATGCCTAATTCATCTGCATGGCGCTTGACCTGTTCAAGGTAGCTTCTATCCAGGCTTTCGAAGAAGTGCACTTCGGAAAAATGCACCACGTCGACGCCGATGCTGTGCGAATAGTCGAGCAGCTCATCTGCGCTCCAGTCGTTGAAACGCAGGCTAAAGACATCTACGCCGAGTTTCATGCAATACCTCCTTCTACCCTAGAGGCCCCAGTGTTCATCAATCGATTCCTGGAAAGTGCGACGCGCACCAGAGAGGATGTCATCCACGCGCACCACGTCACCGGTGAAAGCGGATTCGTAGATGGCGTCGCCAAGCGCCAGTGAACGGATGCCTTCGGCGGCATCTACTTCCGGCTGCGTGCGGTTGCCGCGCAGAAGCTCGAGGAATTCCCAAATCTCGATGGCGAACCCGTCCGTCGAACCGCCGGGGAAGAGCAGTTCGCTTTGTGCCTCGTCCAGTTGCTCTCGGTAGAGCGCTTCAAGCTCGTGCATCTGCAATATGCTGCCGTCTTGCCGCACCAACTGGCCTGATTCGTTCTGTTCCGGGCGACGCTCGAAGAGGTGGAAGATGCGGAAGCGGCTGGGCGTTGTGTCCTCCAGCGAACCTTCACTGCCGTAGAATACGACGCTGGCGCGCGGTTCGCCCGGTGCGGCGACGCTCCAGTTCCACGCACCCACCAGCCCGCTCTTGAAAGTGAAGGTCACATAGATAGTGTCCTCTGGGCGTTCGGAGACAGGCACAGGATAGCCGGATTGTAGTTCGCGCATTTCTGCGTAGACCTTGTCGACGTCTCCGAGCAAGTAGCGGATGCTGTCGCAGTAGTGGAAGCCGCTATCCAGCGTCATGCCGCCGCCGGACATGAGGCGGTTGCGCCGCCAGACGACGCGCGGAGGCAGCGGCTGGTTCGGATCGCGCGTTTCTGGCGGACGAGTATAGTGGTGGAAGAAGGTAAGCGGCGAACCCATTAATCCGGATTCGTTCAGCGCCCAATGCGCGACGCGCTGGCCTGGTTGGCGGCGGTGCGGCACGGCGATCGAGAGAATACGCCCTGTTCGCTCGGCAGCTTGCTCCATCAACCGCCCGGCGCGAACCGAGACGCCGATGGGCTTTTCGCACAGGACGTCGACGCCGGCCTCCATACAGGCGATGGCGACAGTGTGGTGCAGGCCGTGCGGCAGGCAGATGTCCACGCCATCGAGCTTTTCGGTGGAGAGCATTTCTTCATAGGACGCGTAAACCGTTGGCGTGCCGCCCAACTGCTCCTTGACGGCAATTGCCAGCGTTTCGGCTGAGTCTAGGTTGGCGTCGCAGAGGGCGACCACCTGGAAGCCGCCGCGTCCGCGGTCGACGAGGTCCTTCATGGCGACGACATGGCGGCGCGCGATGCTGCCGCAGCCGATGAAGGCGAGGCGAAGATGATCTTGACTCATATTAGGGCCTTTCCGTTGAGGAGTGGCGCGTTTAGCGACGCGTTAAGTGGAAATGGGAATATGCAGAACGTCAAGCGCCATACTTGACGCTTGACGTACGACTGGCGATTGGTGACGCTTGGCGCGTGGGATCAACCCTTGATGCCGGTCAGCGCGATACCTTGAACAAAGGTCTTCTGCAGGAAGAAGAAGAGCAAAATAATCGGAAGCGTGATCAGCACCGATGCGGCCATGAGCAAGCCCCATTCGGCGCCGTATTGCGAGCGATACTCATAGATGCCGAGCGAAAGAGTGTATAGTTTCTGGTTGCTCAAGTAGATGAGCGGGCCAAGGTAATCGCGCCAACGGGCGATGAACTCAAAGATGGCGACGGTGGCGAGGGCTGCCTTTGCCAGCGGCAGGATCACTTGCCAGTATATGCGAAGCTCGCCTGCGCCGTCGATGCGCGCCGCTTCGGAAAGCTCCATGGGAATGGTCATGAAGAACTGGCGCAGGAGGAAGATGTAGAGAGCGCTGCCAAACCAGTGCGGGACGATCAAAGGCAAGAAGGAGTTCACCCATCCTAAGCGCGAATAGACGACGAAAAGGGGGATCAAAGTGACCTGGAAGGGCAGCATCAGGGTGGCTACGGTGAAGATAAAGAGAAAATTGCGACCGGGCCAGGGTATGCGCGCCAGGCTATAGGCGACCAGCGAACATGAGATCAGGGAGCCAATCGTAGCAAGAACCGCGATCGTTAGCGTGTTGCGCAGATAGAGGAAAAACGATATGTAAGTAACCGCATCCGGGTAGTTCGACCACTGCAGCGGATTCGGAATCCAAACGGGCGGATAAGAGTAGAATTGCGTGTCGGGCTTGAGCGACGTGGACAGCATCCACAAAAATGGCAGCATGAAGACCAATGCCAATGGGATGAGCATGAGGTGGACTAGCAACTGGCGGATCGCCTTCTTCACCTGCTTGCGTTTGATGCCGGTCCGGCGCGGCTGCACGCTGCTCTGCGCCGTCTGGGGTTGTGCTGTCATGAGAATACTCCCTTATCCCATCCCTTTGATAATCTGCTGAGTCTAGCCTTGTTCGCCGCCGGAATAAAACACCCAGAGCCGAGACGTCCGGAAGATGACGAGTGTCACGATGAGGGTGACGACGAATAGCAGCCAGGCCATGGCTGACGCCAAGCCCATCTGGAAGTATTGGAAACCCTGTTTGTACATGTAGATGGAGTAGAACAGGGTGCTGTTGGCTGGGAAGCCTGTGCCTCCGGTCATGATGTAGGGGATTGCAAAGAACTGGAGCGCGCCGATTACCGAAGTCACCAAGTGGAAGAAGATCACGGGGGTGACGATGGGCACGGTGACGTGGCGGAACTTGTGCAACGGGTTGGCGCCGTCGACGTCGGCAGCGTCATATAGGTCTTGGGGCACATCTTGCAGCCCGGCGAGGTAGAGGATCACCTGCTGACCGATAATCCAAAGAGCGAGCAAGACGAGCGTCTGCCGTGACCACGCTTCACATGTCAGCCAACAAGGACCGCGATGGCCGAAATACTGGAAGGGGGCGTTAATGATGCCGGAGACGGGGGTGAACATGTATACCCATACAAGGGCAAGCGCCACTTCGGGCACCAAAGTCGGCAGGAAATAGATGGTGCGGTAGACAACCTGGCCGCGGATTTTCGCATTTAGCATCAAGGCGAGGGCAAACGCCAAAATGATCGCCAGCGGAATCGAGACCGCCGCAAAGTAGAATGTGTTGTAAACCGCGTCCCAGAAGTTGGAATCGTCGGTAAATAGCTTGATGTAGTTTGCTAACCCAACCCAAACGGGGGCCTGGACGCCATTAAACTTCGTGAAGCTATAATAAGCTGATGCTATGGTCGGATAGATCCAGAATGCGGCGAGACCGAGAAGCCAGGGGGAGGCGAAGAGAAGCCCGTTGATGGTATTGCGAGTCCGGGGCTTCATCCGTGCGCCGCTTGGTCGGATGCTTGCTGCTTTGGTTGTCATGGGGCTGCCCTATCTGAGTGGCTGCTATCCGGGCGCCGGAACAGGGCAATCCCGTTCCGGCGCCCGGTCGCTGCATCTGCGAAAACCGGTTTTCGGCGGGACTAGGCCCGCGTACCGATTAGTCGAAGAAACCGGCTTCCTCAAGGTCCCTGTTGATCTCGTTGTCGATGTCCGTCAGGGCCTGCTCAGGGGTCTTGAGGCCATGCGGAATCTCGTCGCGGAAGGCTCGCACCTGCAGGTCCCACAGCTTGGAGCCGAAGGGGATCGGCGGGCGTGAGTGGGATACCGGCAGAAGATCCATGAAGACGGCGTGCAGCGGGTCCTCAGAGAAGTAGGGATCCTCGGCGACTGACTTGACGGTCGGGATGTGATAGGTGTCCTTGTTGTACTTCTCCTGACCGACAGGGCCGCAGAGGAAGTAGAGGGCGTCGAAGGCAGTGGCGACATCGTCCCAGCCTTGGGGGATGCACCAGCTCCAGCCGCCGGCCCAGCTTGCGTGCGGCGCGGGGCCGTCCGGGCCGGGCATGGGTACGACGCCGTAGGCGGTGTCTGGCTTGTAGCGCTTCTGCTGGGCAACCTTCCAGTCGCCGCTGCAGACCATGGCTGCTTGGCCAGTCCAGAAGTAGTCGTTCGGGCCGTCGCAACCGCCGCCAGAGCAAGCCGCCAGCATGGCGTCCACATCCTCAACGCCGATTTCCTCAACAAATACCTTGATGAACTCCATGGCGGCGATGTTGTTGGGGTGGGCGAAGGTGATGCGCTTGGTCTCCGGGTCCTGGAATTCACCGCGGAAGGCAAAGCCCCAGGTGTAGAGCCAGGCCTGATCGTAGAGCGGGTTGATGCCGTAGCGGGTGATGGCGCCGCTGGCGTTGCGCACAGTGAGCGCCTCGGTGATCGTGCGCAGTTCATCCGTGGTTGTTGGCGGCGCTTCCGGATCCAGGCCGACTTCCTCGAAGATCTCCTTGTTGTACCACAACGCGCGGGTATCGGTGTCCAACGGCAGAGCGTAGACGCCGCCCTTGTACGTTGCTTCGTTCCAGGCGAAGTCGAAGTACTGGTCCGAAGTAACGCCTGCCGCCTCAGCCTGGGCAGTGATGTCGGAGAAGAAGCCCTGGTGGGCGAATTGCGGGACGGTGAAGCGGTCGGCGTAGTAGAGCGGGGGCGGGCTACCGCCGGCGACTGCGGTAAGCAGTTTCTCGTCAGCTTGGCTGCCCTGAGTTTCGGCGATGTACACGAACTCGACCGTTGCGCCGATCTCATTCTGCTCGTTGTACAGCTCGATAATCTCTTTGGTCGATTCGGCAGCCAGCTCAGTCATGCGCGACCAAGCTTCGAGCACCTGGCCTGCAGCAGCCGGAGCGGCTCCGCCTTCTGCAGCAGGCGCAGACGGGGCGACCGGCGCCGGACAGCCAGCCAGCACGGCAGCGCCGGCGGTAAGGCCTGCCATCTGCAAGAAGTGACGTCGTGACAGTTGTTTCATGGTGCCAATCTCCTTCGAATTGGTGGATGTGACATATTGATGCGTGTCACAAATTGATTGACATGCCGAGAACGTTCCTCTCTCTTCAGTTGTTTACCTCCTCTGTAAATCCAGCAGCGCGACGTGGTGAACAACAGCGACGCGTCCGGAAGCCGGATGACCGCCTAAGGAATACCGTGACGTTGCTCTAGGGCGTTCGCTGGGAATCGCGTAAAGAACCTAACAGAATCGGCATTGAGGTTGGGACCTCAATCTATTCAGATGGCGGACGATGGATACGTTGTAATGCTGATGGGCCCGCGAGAAAAGGGAGCTCTCATGAGAATGCAGTTCGTTGTACTTCATCCATCATAATGCGATTTGAAGCGGGTGTCAAATGGATTCATTTGATTCTATTCTCGCTCACGCGCGATGCGAAACTAGAGAGGCCGAGACAGTTGACAAAAGCGGGGATTGATGGAACCATTGATTCGCAGAGGCGCTTATGTCCTTTCCCCGTTTCTGTTTCACAACCCGAAGGAGCGTATACATGCGAGCACTGGTTAAGTACGGCAGCCGCAACGGCGAAGTCGAGGTGCGCGAGCAGCCGGAACCGTCGGTACAGCCGGGCCGCGTGCTGATTAACGTCAAAGCTGCAGGCGTCTGCGGCAGCGATCTACATATGTGGCGCCATACGCACAGTTGGGAGATTAAGCTGCCGCTCGTTCTGGGGCATGAGTTTTGCGGTGTCGTGGACGCTGTGGGCGAGGGCGTCACCGGTTGGAAGGTTGGCGATCGGGTGGCGTGTGAGACGGCGGCGGAGGTCTGCGGACAGTGCGTGTATTGTCTCAGCGGCAACTACAATCTCTGCCCACACCGGCTCGGTTATGGCGCGCTGGCTGACGGCGCATTTACGAACCGGGTCTTGGCTCGTCCCGAAATTCTTCACCACATTCCCGACAATGTGCCGTTTGAGCATGCTGCGCTGACCGAACCGATCTGCGTCGCCTACAACGCGCTGGTTGAAAAGACGGCGATGAAGCCGGGCGACCTCGTCGTGATCCAGGGGCCGGGGCCAATCGGCATTATGGCGCTCCAGATTGTGCGCCTGCGCGGGGCGGGCACAATCGTCATGTTGGGTACGGATGTAGACGCTCATCGACTCGAGGTGGCGGCGGAGCTTGGCGCGCACCATACGGTGAACATTCAACACGAGGACGCAGGCAAGCTTGTTCATTCGTTGGGCGACGGTTATGGCGCCGACCTTGTAGTGGACTGCACCGGCGTGAGCCGCGCCTTGAAGCAATCGCTCGAATTGGTGCGTCCCAACGGTCGCATCACGAAGATCGGCTGGGGGCCGCAACCGCTTGACTACAATTTGGACCCGCTAGTCGGAAAAGCGGTAACGCTGCAAGGCTCTTTCAGCCACACTTATCCTACCTGGGAGCGCGTACTCACACTGCTGTCGACGGGGCAGGTGAACCTGAAGCCGGTGATCGGCGGCGTGTATGACCTAGCCGACTGGGAGGAGGCCTTCACGCGGATGGAAGAGGGGGCCAATGTCAAGTCGGTGCTTACAATCTAGCGCAACTTAACTCGTGCAGTTTATTCCAAACCCTATTTGAAAGAGGAGGACGCCAAAGTGGCGAAAAGCGGCGGGATTATTCAAGTCTCTCTAGATGTGACGACTCTGGAAGAGGCAATGGACTTGGCCCACGCCGCGGTGCGCGCGGGTGTGGATTGGCTTGAAGCAGGCACTCCGCTCATCCTGGCAGAGGGCCTGCGCTGCGTAAAGGCCATGCGTGAGGCTTTCCCCGATGCGCCCATCGTAGCCGACCTCAAGACGATGGACGGCGCTGGGCTGGAAGCGGAGATGATGTTCAAGGCGGGCGCCAACATGACCGTCGTCATGGGGCAGGCGCACGACGCCAGCATCATCGAGCAGGTGAAGATGGCGCGCCAGTACGGCGGCAAGGTGATGTGCGATGTCATGCTCTGCCCGGACAAGCCGAAGCGGGCGCGCGAGGCGCAGGAAATGGGCGTCGATTACATCATCGTGCACACCGGCTTCGACGAGCGCAATATGATTCAGGGCCTCAGTCCGCTAGATGACCTCGGACCGGTTCTCGATGCGGTCGATATTCCGGTGCAAGCAGTCGGCGGATTGACGGTCGAGCAGGCGATCCAGACGCTGGACTTGGGGGCTGAAATCGTGGTCTTCGGCGCGCCGCTGGTGATCAGCGGCAGCGAGTTTAAGGCGGCGAGCGACGATTTCGAGTCGATTCTGCGTGAGATAGTTGTACGCGTGAAGGGCAAGTAAGAAGACATATGGTGAATCCTGGCAATCGGTCAGGATGCCGTTTCTGGCGGGGGAGATAGTGATCGATGAAGCTTCTTGAGGAGATTCAGGCGCTAGAATTTCCGGCGCAATTGCCGGAGATGCTGCTTGCTGTGCACCAACGCTTCGATGCGCCGAAGGTCGATGATGTGGCGGCCGCGGCGGCACAGGCGCTGCAGAACTCCGGCATCATGGCGCGCATGAAGGCTGGGGACAGTGTTGCGGTGGGCGTAGGAAGTCGCGGCATCGCCAATCTGCCGGTGATCGTGCGTTCCGTCGTCGACCGTCTGAAGGCGTCAGGAATGCAGCCCTACGTTGTGCCGGCGATGGGCAGTCACGGCGGCGCAACAGCCCTGGGACAGATCGAGATGTTGGCCCAACTCGGCGTGACCGAGGCGTCCATCGGCGTTCGCATCGAAGCGACGATGGAGGTTAAAGAGATCGGGCGCATACCCGACGGGCCGCCGCTGTGCCAGGGCGTGGACTCGATGGCAGCGGACCACACGGTGCTTGTGAGCCGGATCAAGCCGCACACCGATTTCCGCAGCCACCTGGAGAGCGGCCCATCCAAGATGTGCGTGATCGGGCTAGGCAAACAGGCCGGCGCCATCATGATGCATGCCGGCGGCGGGACCAACTTCCAGCGCTATCTGGAGCCGGCGGCGCGCGTCTATGAACAGAACACCAACTTTGCCGGCGCAATCTGCTTGATCGAGAACGCCTATGACGAGACCGCTGAGATCGTCGGGCTGACGGCGGCTGAAGTAGGTATGGCGCGCGAAGCTGAACTGCTGGAGAAGGCCAAGTCGTTGATGGCTAGCCTGCCCTTCCCCGAAATTGACGTGCTCGTCTTGCGAGAGATCGGAAAAGACATCAGCGGGACTGGCATGGACACTAACATCGTCAGCCGCCTGATGATCCCCCGCCAGCCCGAACACTTCGGCACTATCGACGTTGCCGTGATCGCCGTGCTTGATCTGACGGAAGAGACGCACGGCAATGCATCCGGGATTGGGCTTGCCAATGTGACAACCGCACGCGTGGTCGAGAAGACCGACTGGACAGCCACTTACACCAACGCGGTTACGTCGGGCATTTTCGGCATGTTCCGGTCGGGCGTGCCGATCACGATGGCGGATGATCGCCGCGCCCTGCAGGTGACAATGCGCGGCTGCGCATGTCCCGCCGCCGATGCACGGCTCGTCTTTATCAACGACACGCTGGCAGTAGATAGGCTGTGGGTGAGCCCTAACCTGCGACAGGCAGTCGAAGAGCATCCGCGCCTGGAGATCATCGAAGAAGTTCCGCTCAGTTTCGGGCCTGCGGGCAATATGATCAGCCCGTGGCAACTCGACTGATCACAGGATCGGTTACCACTCCCACTCCCTTTTCGGATAAGAAAGTGTAGCGACTCTATGTTTACGAACCTTAACACCGGCGTCATCGGGGTGCGCGCCACCCTGCCGGAAACCATCGAATACGCCAAGCGCTACGGCTTTGCGGGCGTTGATTTCTCGATTGAGGAAGCTGCGCAGCTTGCCGCCAAAAACAGTGTGCAGTACGTGAGCGACCTGTTTGCAGAGGCCGAAATCCATCCTGGTTCCTGGGGCTTTCCGGTCGAGTATCGCAAGGACGAGGTGACCTGGAAGGAAGGCATCAGAAGACTGCCTGCGTTGGCGAAGCTGGCGAGCGAGTTGGGATGTCTGCGCACCGCGACCTGGGTCTTGCCGGGGTATGACGACCGCGATTATGGCGAGCAGTTCAAGCTTCTGCTGGGCAGGCTGCGTCCTGCCGCCGAGATTCTAGACGACTATGGCTGCCGGATCGGGCTTGAGTTCATCGGGCCAAGGACCTTGCGCAGTCCCAAGAAGTACACATTCATTCACACCATGGATGGCATGTTGGCGTTCGCCGCTGCGTTGGGGACGGGCAATGCCGGCCTGTTGCTGGACATTTTCCACCTCTATACCTCGCACGGACAGACTGCGGACGTTTTGGAACTGAGCAATGACGACGTCGTTACTGTTCACATCAACGATGCGCCGAAACACCTCGGGCCGGATGAGCAACTGGATAACGTTCGCGCATTGCCGGGCGAAACGGGGCTGCTGGACGTCACCGGCTTTTTGCAGGCACTGCAGCAGATCGGCTACGACGGGCCTGTGACAGCAGAGCCGTTCAGCCAGCGTTTAAGCGAGATGGCGCCAGAGGAGGCGGTGCGTGAGACCGCCGAGGCTGTGCTCTCCGTCTGGCGTGCAGCCGGCCTAGACCCCGCCGGTTAAGCCGGTAGACTTTCTTAACAGTCAACTGAATGGAAGGTGCTTATGCAGGCAACAACCCTAGCGCTTGTCGGCGGCGCACATATACACACTCCGGGCTTTGTTAAGCGCTTACAGGCGCGCAGTGACGTTCGAGTACGCAAGGTATGGGATCACGAGCCGGCGCGCGCGCAACACTGGGCAACCGAACTTGGCGCTGAGACAGCCGCTTCGGCGGATGCGATCTGGGGTGATGCTGAGATCGCGGCAGTCATCATCTGCTCCGAAACGGATCGGCACGAGTCGTTGACAAAGGCTGCTGCCCAAGCCGGCAAGCATATGTTCGTCGAGAAGCCGTTGGGTCTGGGCGGAGCGGACGCCTACCGCATGGCGAGGACCATTGATGAGGCCGGCGTGTTGTTCCAGACCGGCTACTTCCAGCGCGGGTTGCCTGCTCACCAGTTCATCCGGCAGCAGATCCACCAAGGGGCATTCGGGCAGGTGACGCGGCTGCGCATGAGCAACTGCCACGCTGCGGCGTTGGAGGACTGGTTTACGCCCGAGTGGACATGGATGACCGACCCGGCGCAGGCTGGTTCGGGCGCGTTCGGGGACCTAGGGACCCATGCGCTCGATATCATGATGTGGCTGCTCGGCCCGGCGCGGCGCGTCACCGGCAGCATTCACACCGCGCTCGGGCGCTATGGCGACTGCGACGAATATGGCGAGGCGCTGATCGAGTTTGATAACGGCGCAGTCGGGAGCCTGGCTGCAGGCTGGGTCGACGTCGCTAATCCAATCACCCTGGTGATCAGCGGGACCGAAGGCTTTGCCTACGTGCGCCGTGGCGAGGTTTTCTTTACCAGCAAGGCCGTGGACGGGGCCGACGGCGAGTCGCCTTGGCGCGAACTGCCCGCGGCTTGGCCGCACGCCTTCGAGTTGTTTCTCGACGCCGTAGCCGGCACGCAGGACGTGGCGCTAGTGGCGGCGAGGGAGGCTGCCGATCGCAGCGCGGCGATGGAGGCCATCTACCAGGGCGCACGGGCCGGCGCATGGATTGAACCGCAGTACGAAATCAATTAGCGGAGGCGAAAAATATGGCTGGGCTGATGCTTGAGGGTAAAGTGATCCTGGTAACCGGCTCGACGACCGGTATTGGAGAGGCGACGGCGCGACGCTGTATTGCGGAAGGCGCCAAGGTGATGGTGCATGGCCGCGACGAGGCCCGCGCCGGCGCTTTGATCGCGGACCTAGGCGAGAACGCTGCGTATGTGCTCGGAGACTTGGGCGACCCGGCGGCGTGTGAGCGAGTTGTCGACGCAACGGTGGAACGTTTCGGCCGCATCGACGGCATCGCCAACAACGCGGCGCTTACGTGGCGCAGCCGTATAGAGGAAACGGATGCCGAGAAGTTCGACCGCATGATCGCGGTGAACACCCGCGCGCCGTTGTTGATCATCCGTCGAGCGCTGCCCACTTTCCGCAAACTGGGGGGCGGGGCTGTGGTCAACATCGGCTCTGTCAACGCGCTGGCGGGCGCAGCCTATCTGCTGCCTTATTCTGTCTCGAAGGGCGGACTTGCCACGATGAGCCGCAACCTTGCCAATGCGCTTGCCGAGGAGGGCGTGCGCATCAACCATCTCAACGTGGGGTGGGTGACTTCGCCCAATGAGATCGCGTTGCAAGAAAGCGAAGGTCGCCCCAAAGGCTGGGAGAAGAATGTATCCAAGGCCTATGCGCCGACCGGACGGCTGTTGATTCCTGAGGAAGTGGCGGCCCATGTCGTGTTTTGGCTGTCGGATATGTCGAAGCCTGTCAGCGGCGCGGTCTATGAGGTGGAGCAGTACTCGGTGATCGGTCGCAACCGGAACACCAACGAGAAGTAACGATTGCCACGCGCTCGCGGCTTGACCTGCGTGCGCATCAGATCTAGGAGCCGGCGGGAGCCATAGCACGCGATATGGCGCCCGCCGGTTGTGTTTCACTCAAAAATCGCCTTTTGTCGAACCCGAATTCTATGCTAACCTTGTTTCCGTTTTGAAGTGTGGGTATAGCTGGTCTTCGCGCACTTTGCACCGGCGAGTCGGCCCGGCCAACGATGTAGGTTGTGCAGCAATGGGGAGGAAGCCTATATGAACGAAGGTACGAATACGGCAGAAAGCCGAGACTTCCAGGTCATCGGCACGCGCCCGATCCGCCATGACGGCGAAGACAAGGTGACGGGGCGCGCCAAGTTCGCCAACGACGCATATCTGTCCAATATGCTGCACGGCAAGATATTGCGCAGCCCGCACGCCCATGCGCGCATCCGATCGATCGACGCCAGCGAGGCGGAGGCGTATCCAGGCGTCTACGCTGTGGTTACCGCTAAGGACATGGCAACCGTGGCCGACAAGATCGAGGAGATGGGGGAAGACTCGATCAATCTGCGTTATCTGGCCTCGAACATATTGGCGCACGAAAAAGTGCGGTACCACGGCCATGCGGTGGCGGCTGTGGCGGCGGTGAACGCGCACGTGGCAGAAGAGGCCTTGAGGCTGATCAAGGTAGACTACGAGCTCCTGCCCGTCGTGCTCGACGGCAGTGAGGCCATACGACCCGACGCGCCGATCTTGCTGGACGATCTGCGCACCGATGAGATGGGCAAGAAGGGTGACGTTCCCACCAACGTGGCGGAGCACCTTCGCCATCAACGGGGCGATGTGGCGATAGGGTTTTCCGAGGCTGACGTCATCGTCGAGCGCGAGTTCCGGACAGAGACCGTGCATCAGGGCTATATTGAACCACAGTCCTCCACGGTTTTAGCCCATGAGGACGGGCGGATCGAGATCTGGACGAGCACGCAGGGACCGTGGCAGATCCGCGACCAGGTGTCGGAGATGCTGGGCGTACCGGTATCCATGATTCGCGTGACGCCGATGGAGATCGGCGGCGGCTTCGGCGGCAAGTTCACGGCGTATACGGACGTGCCCGCGGCGCTGCTCTCGCGCAAAGCGGGTCACCGGCCTGTCAAGATCGCGCTCTCGCGCATGGAGGTGCTGCAGGCGACCGGGCCGACGTCCGGCTCTTACATCCGCGTGAAGATGGGGGCGAAGAACGACGGTAAGATCACCGCGGCAGAAGCTGAGTTGGTCTACGAGGCGGGCGCATACCCCGGTTCGCCTGTCGGCGCGGCAGCGGGCGTGATCCTGGCTCCATACAGAATCGATAATGTGTTGATCGACGGGTACGACGTAGTGGTGAACCGGCCCCAGGCGGCGGCTTATCGAGCGCCGGGCGGCACAAACGCGGCGTTTGCATCCGAGTCGGTCATCGACGAACTGGCTGAACGCCTGGGCATGGACCCGCTGGAGTTTCGGCGGCTGAACGCCGCGGTCGAGGGAGATCGCCGTCCAGATGGCCCCGTCTACCCGCGCATCGGATTCCTAGAGACGGTCGAAGCGGCGATGAACAGCGCTCACTATCGCACGCCCTTGGAGGGCAAGAATTGTGGGCGCGGGGTGGCATCGGGCTTCTGGTTCAACGGCGGCGGCAAGTCGAGCGTATCGGCTAGCGTGAACCCGGACGGGCGTGTCAACCTATTGGAGGGTTCGACCGACATTGGCGGCAGCCGCGCCGCGATTGCCATGCAGCTTGCCGAGACGTTGGGCATCTCCGCTGAAGACATCAACCCGCGGGTGGTCGATACTGACTCGGTGGGGTACAACGACGGCACAGGCGGCAGCCGCGTCACGTTCGCCACCGGCTATGCGGCTTACGAACTTGGATTAGGGCTGCGCCGGCGCATGTGCGAGGAACTGGCGGAACTCTGGGATGTTTCCGTTGACGAGATCGTTTTCGAGCGCGGTGAATTCTCCTGTCAGAGCCGGCGCGCCACGTTCAGGGAGGCCGCTCAGGAACTGGCAAGCGTCGATGTGCCGATTGTCGCCAGCGTATCGGTTAGCCCTTCGGGCGTCGGGCCTGGCTTTGCCACGCACATCGTCGACGTGGAAGTTGACCCGGACA
>JASGTU010000321.1 GCA_030058085.1 Chloroflexota bacterium | reverse complement strand
GGCGATGAATAAATATGCGAGGCGTCCCGGCAAATTGAGTGGATGCGCCTTCTTCTAGTCAACTTCCCCAAGCGAATAGACAATGAACACTCCTTCCATACGCACACTGCAGCAGAAGTCGGTCCAGTACCGCCGCACGCTGTTGTCAATGATTAAGCGGGCTAATACAGGCCATACTGCCGGCAGCCTCTCGTCGGTGGACATACTCAACGTGTTGTACAACCGCATCATGGACGTAACGCCCGCGAATTTCGACGACGTGGTGCGCGATCACTACATCCAGAGCAAAGGTCACTCGGTCGAGGCGCTCTTTACGGTGCTAGCCGATGCCGGCTTCTATCCCGCCGCCGAACTCGATACTTTCAGCCGCGGCGGTTCGCATTGGGTCGGTCATCCGACGCGCAAGGTACGCGGTGTCGAGCACAACACCGGCGCTCTGGGCCACGGCTTGAGCGTGGCGGTGGGGTTGGCGCTGGGCATGAAGAAGGACGGGCTGCCGCACCGCGTGTTTACGCTGTTGGGCGATGGCGAGTTGGCCGAAGGCTCCAACTGGGAAGCTTCGATGACGGCTGCCCACTACAAGCTGGACAACTTGACGGTAATCGTCGACCGCAACGACCTGCAGATCACGGGGCTCACGGAGGAGGTCATGGCGCTGGAGCCGTTGGCCGACAAGTTCCGCGCCTTCGGTTATGCCGTCAGGGAAGTGAACGGCAACGACATTCCGGAGTTGGTGGAGGCGCTGGAGGGAGTGCCGTTTGCGGCGGGTAAGCCCAGCTTGCTGCTGGCCCACACGGTCAAGGGGCGCGGCATCAGCTTTATCGAAAACGTGGCCGCATGGCATCACCATGTGCCTTCTGACGAGGAATTTCGCCTCGCCCTTTCCGAACTTGACCAGGCGGAAGCCGCACTCAATGGAGCGCATCGATGAAATTGGGCAGAGCAAACCTGGATGAATTCGGCGCCACTGTGTTGGCTTTGGCGGAAAAAGATCGCGATGTCCTCGTCGTCACCAGCGACTCGCGCGGTTCCGGCAAGTTGACGCCCTTTGGCAAGGCGCTGCCCGACCAGATCGTCGAGGTGGGGATTGCCGAGCAGAACCTAGTCGGCATTGCCGCCGGGCTGACCGCGGCGGGCAAAAAGGTGTTTGCCGTTTCGCCAGCCTGTTTTCTGACGGCGCGCTCTCTAGAGCAGATCAAGAATGATGTCTGTTACTCGAACTGGCCGGTGAAGCTGATCGGCATCAGCGCCGGGGTGAGCTACGGCGCGCTCGGCTCGACGCACCATTCGCTGCACGATTTTGCCGTGCTGCGCGCCATCCACAACGTCACCGTCGTGGCGCCGGCGGACAACTTTGAGACGCGGGCGGCGCTGACGTCGGCGCTCGACTATCCCGCGCCGGTCTATATCCGCCTGGGCAAGCGCCCGATGTACGACCTGCACGAGCCGGATGCGCACTTCGAGTTTGGCAAGGCCATCGTCTTGAGAGACGGGCCTGATGTGACCTTCGTTGCCACAGGCGAGACAGTCATTCTCGCGTTGCAGGCTGCCGACAAGCTGGCAGAGGAGGGCATCCGCTGCCGCGTGATCAGCATGCACACGGTCAAGCCGCTGGACGAGGCGGCGCTACTCGCCGCGGCGCGCGACAGCAAGGCGCTGGTGACGGTGGAGGAACACAGCGTGATGGGCGGGCTAGGCGGCGCCTGCGCCGAGGTCTTGCTGCAGGCAGGCGTACACGTCCCGTTCAGAATCATCGGCATCCCGGATGAGTACACGATGACGGGCAGCCAGGAGGAGATCTTCCGGCATTACGGCATTACGCCAGAGGGGCTGGCGCAGACAGCGGTCGGGTTGTTGGCCGTCGCAGCCGTCGATTAGCGGCGCCAGGAGCCCAATATTCGCGCCGCAGCCCCTGCACCACAGGCAATTGGAGGAACCAGAGATGTCATCGACCGGCCGTGAGTTTCTCGGCATTGACCAGGGTACAACCAACACCAAGGTGCTGCGCGTCAACGAGGCCGGTGAGGTTGTGGGGCGCAGTTCGCAGCCCCTTACCATCTCCTATCCGCAGGCCGCCTGGGTCGAGCAGGACCCGATGGCGCTGTGGCAGAGCGTCCGTACCGCCATCGAGGAATGCTTGACCGGCGCGGATGCAGCCAAGCTGGCGGCCATCGCCATATCGAACCAGCGCGAGTCGGTCGTGTTGTGGGAGCGGGGCAGCGGGCGGCCGCTCGGCCCCTGCGTCGTGTGGCAGTGCCGGCGTTCGGCGTCATTTTGCGCCGACCTCGCCGCCCGCAACGTCGAGTATCTGCTGCGCGAGCGCACCGGCTTGACGATTGACCCGCTCTTCTCAGCCAGCAAGATGCGTTGGCTGTTGGACCACACGCCCGAAGGCCACAACCGAGCTGCCAACGGCGAGTTGTGCCTCGGCACGGTGGATAGCTGGGTGTTGTGGAATCTGACCGGCGGCAAGGTGCATGCCTGCGACATGACCAACGCCTCGCGCACGCAGCTCTTCAATCTGCACACCCTCAGTTGGGACGCGGAACTGCTGGCGCTGTTCGGCATTCCCGCCGCGGCACTGCCCACGGTGATGCCGTCCAGCGCGGTCTTCGGAGAGACTGCGCCCCTCGGCAGTCTGCCGGGCGGCATCCCCATCGCCGCCTTGATTGGGGACTCCCATGCCGCGCTCTTCGGTCACGCCGGCTTTCAACGCGGCGCCATCAAGGCCACGTATGGCACCGGTTCTTCGCTGATGACGCCAATTGAGCAGCCGATCCTGTCAGAACGAGGCCTGTCGACCACCGTTGCCTGGGCCGTCGACAAAGCAACCTATGCGCTCGAAGGCAATATCTCGGTGACCGGCGCGGCCGTAGAATGGCTAGGGCAGTTGCTGGGCTTGGAACGGCCGGCTGAAGAGGTGGCGAAACTGGCTGAGCAGGTGGCCGATTCGGACGGGGTTTACTTGGTGCCGGCGTTTGTGGGGCTGGGCGCGCCGCACTGGCGTCCAGAAGCGCGTGGCCTTTTGACCGGGCTGACGCGCGGCAGCGGCCCGGCGCGGGTGGCGCGCGCTACGTTGGAGTCCATCGCCTACCAAGTGCGCGATGTCTTTGTCGCCATGCAAGGCGACGCCGGCGCCGAGTTGGAGTTTCTCTTGGCCGACGGCGGCGCAAGCCGCAACGAACAGTTGATGCAGTTCCAGGCGGACATTATCGGGCGACCGGTGCTGCGCAGCACGTCGACGGATGTGTCGGCGTTGGGCGCGGTCTATCTCGCCGGCTTGGCGGTGGGCGTCTGGCCTACACTGGACGACATCGCCGCGCTGCCGCGAGCGCGCGACCGTTTTGAACCGCAGTTGACGCCAAGCGAGCGCGCCGAG
>JASGTU010000320.1 GCA_030058085.1 Chloroflexota bacterium | reverse complement strand
CGAATTCCTCGTAGGCATAGGACTGGTGGAATGTGACGAACTCGCGCTGCTCGGCGATCTCGCTACGCAGCGTCCCCAGCGTTGTAAGATCGTTCTCCAGGACTGCCTGCCAGTAATCGTTGGCTGTTTCCGGAGAGACGTTGTGCCAGAGCAGGTAGTAGACGGCGAAATGGTTGGCGAGGTAGGTCTTGCCGGTGCCGGGCGGGCCGTAGGCGATCAGGTTGCGTGTCCGCTCTGCCATGTCCCATGGCTCTGCCAATTGAGCGGGCGTTTCCGGTGTTCTTGTCTCTATACGGGGCGCTTCAGGTTCAGAGGTGTAGTTGAACCAAACAAGCGTATGCACATCTACATAGTCAGCTTCGTTCGGGAATGCCTTATCCAGCTCCGCCCGGAGCTTCTCGGCAATGCGCATGAGGTCTGCATAGGCACTGCCGTCGCTCCCAGACGGTCTGGCGATGCCCCAGTCGTCACACGCTTTATTCACGGCGTCGGCTCGATAGATCATGTATAGGTCGGGATCGTGTCCCATGAGCAACGCAGAGATGATGCTCAGCGGCATACGCTTCCGGCGCGCGCCTGGCCTCGATAATGTCGCAGCGTATTCCGCGTCCATCTTGGCCTTGAAATCGTCGACCCGCCTGGCGAGGTCTATCCGTTTATCGAGGAGACCGCGCAGCAATGCAGCAATGTTGGCCTTCCCTTCTGTGGTCTGAAGGTATTTGCCGAAGTCGTCGCGCGCTGACCAGTGGGTGAGGTTGTCCAGTCCCTTGGCTACACCCTGCCAAGCAGATTGTAGGCGGGCAGCCAGATCGGGTGTGGACATCTGCTCGTCAGCCAGGGCGGTCCCAAGGGCGTCCAGCACCTGTTCCTTGTACGCCCGCTCTTCGTTGAGGTAGTGCAAGGACTTAGCGAACTCCACAAATTGGCGCAAGCGCTCACGGAAGGTCGCGTTGCCGAACGAGGGTTCAATCAGGTCCTGGAAGTAAAGATGGTGGAGGAAGAACATCATCTGCACGGTGTCAAAGCCGTCGAATTCGTGCAGGCTGCGCAGATAAGCGAGGAGTTGACGGTTGGCGGCGTGCATCCCTTTGACTGGCGGGAGGCCAAAATGGTGCATGAATAGGGCGATGCGTTCCGGACTGGCGATCGGCAGGAATTCGTCTGGAAAGTAGAGAAAGAGCGTCTTGGAGCGCAGCGAGTTGCGATTGGTGCCCAGTTTGTCGCCGATCCGGTCCAACTCGTCGAACCGGCCCGCCGCGACGGCGTCGAGCATCTCCGACAATACACTGCGGATCGTGGAGATGGCGGTTTCAGCGTCGCCGAAGAAGGCGTTGGCACGCCAGTCGTTGTCGGACCGACTCCACCACACCCCCCACTTGGCGGACGATCCGCCGCGCACGCTGCCCAGGGCTTCGGTTTGCCACTCCAGCCAGTAGCAGAAGCTGTCGCGAGATTTTGGATGGCCCAAGGCGTATTCCTCCAACGTCATTTCGCGCAGATGCTCGCGCGGGAAGCGTCTCAGAAACTCCTGATGAAGCTGGCGCAGATCCTCCGGCATGGTCCTCTTGTTCTCTTTGAGCCAGGCAGTCAGTTCAGCACGCCACGTCGTGGATGGAGTTGGGTTAGTCGACATGGGCAAATCCTTCGGCTAGCTCGGCAATCAGCAGACTGCGCGAGGCAGGGGAGGTCAGGTCCCGGCAGAGGTCGATCGTGTGCACGGTGATGTGCGCAGGCGATCCAACTAGATGGAACGTGTGGCGCAGCGGGTCCGGCATGGACGACATCTGCGGGTAAAGAAGCAGCACGTGCGGGCAGGCAAAGCGGTGGGCATAGGCCATCATCTGGTAGAAGTCAGACGGCGCAACCCCCAGCCGGCCGCTGCTGGCGTCGAGCAGCTTGTACTTCATGTCCACCAGCAGCGGCGCTCTTCCGTCCAGCCGCAGCGCCAAGTCCGGCTTCAGGGGGAACACCCGCCTGTCGTCGTCACGCAATGCGAGGTGCTGCCGGAAGGAACGCGCCTGGACGAGCAGTTCGGCATCGGCGAGAGAAGGAGGCAGGATCGCGGCGCGATGACGGCGGATGAGGCCGGTCAAGAAGCTCTCGAAGAGCTGGTTCATGTCGAAGACAAAGGCATAGGTCTCATGCGTTCCGATCGTCAGGTAGGGCGCGGCGCGCTGCAGCAGCAAGCGCGCCAGGTTGACCAGCGGCGCGTAGTGCCGGTTGAGCCGCGTGAGGGGCGGCAAGGCCATCTGCGCGGCGGCGCTGGGCGGCAGCAGCGTCACCTGCTCCAGCCACTCGCGCAGGATGCCGAGTTGGCGGCGGTTGGCGGGCAGGCGCGTGATCTCCCACAGCAGTTCCACAGCGGCGCGCAGCACCTGGTTGCGGGGATGGTCCACGGTGAATTCGTCGTAGCGCACGGCCAACCGCTGGTACTGCTCAGGGCGGCGCAGTTGCTCGCCGACACGCAGCTTGCCCTTGAGCACCGGCAGATCCTCGTCCAGCGA
>JASGTU010000319.1 GCA_030058085.1 Chloroflexota bacterium | reverse complement strand
ACACCGCCGCTCGCCCGCCGAGCACTGGCTGGCAGTAGAAGTTAGTAGTTCTAACGGCTCTCGCGACGGGAACGATTAACCGGGCTCCGTCCGCCGGAGAGATAGAGTAGAAGACAGGGGACAGCCGACGCGTGCAGCGCGACCGCTGTCCCCAATTTAGTTTACACCAGCTTACCACAGTGGATGTGATACAATGCGCGTAGGGGGAGCGAGACGCCGATGAATACGCCTAGCGTGCGAAATGGGATGAGGCGGCGACTGCGCCAGGCAATTCTTGCCGCGGCTGTGCTGCTGATCGTGGGAACAGGCGGCTGTACCGAGGCCGGCCGGCTCGTGGAACAATTCTACCCCTCGGACCGGCAGGAGACGCCTGCGCCTAGCCCAACGCCCTTGCCTGAAAGCGAGGCGACGCCGATGCCTGCCGCCGGCGAAATCTCGGCGGCCGTCCCTTCGGCGGCTCTTGTGGACGCGGCCGGGCTGGACATTGAAGAGCGACGCATCGTCGACGTGTACGAGCGGGTGGCGCCTTCTGTCGTTTCGATCACAACGCGTGTCCTGCGGCGCAATTTCTTTTTTGAGGTGACGCCCGAAGAAGGCGCCGGTTCCGGCTTTGTCCTCGACCGCCAGGGCCACATCTTGACCAATTACCATGTCATTGCCGAGGCTGAACGCATCGAGGTCAACTTCGGCGAAGACACGGTCTATCCCGCCAGGGTTGTCGGCCTTGACCGGCGCAACGATATCGCCTTGATCCGCGTGGACGCGCCGGCTGAGTTGTTGGAGCCGGTGGAGTTGGGCACGTCCGCCAACCTGCGCGTGGGCCAACGCGCCATCGCCATCGGCAATCCGTTTGGACAATTCGGGCGCACGCTGACCACGGGCGTGATCAGCGCACTGGGCCGTACGCTGGAAGGGCAGGATGGGCGCACCATCACCGGCATCATCCAGACGGACGCAGCCATTAACCGCGGCAACTCCGGCGGTCCCTTGCTGGATAGCAGCGGGCGCGTCATCGGCATCAATACGGCCATCTTCAGCCCGACGGGCGCCAGCGCCGGCGTGGGCTTCGCCGTGCCGGTGGACACGATTCACCGGGTGTTGCCGGACCTGCTGAAGCTAGGGCGTTACCGTCACCCCTGGCTGGGCATCCGTTACGCCTATTCCGTTACGCCCGGTCTTGCGGAGATCCTCAAACTGCCGGTCAGCCAAGGGCTGTTGTTAGTCCAGATGTATGACAACGCGCCGTTGGCTGCGGCGGGCGTGCGCGGGGCGCAGAGCGAGGCCATCATCGGCAACCAGCGCGTCTATATCGGCGGTGATATTCTGCTGGCGGTCGACGGCGTGCCGGTCAGCCGCTTGGAGGAGTTGGAGGTCTTGCTGGAGGACAATTACCGCGTCGGCGACGTGGTAACGGTCAAACTCCTGCGCGACGGTAGGGAGTTCGAGGTGCAGATCGAGTTGGCCGAAGAGCCGAGTTGAGCCGCCGGCAGCTTTTCTGTTTCTGGGAAGAAGATGTACGCCGGGCTTTGCTCTAAGACCCGGCGTTTTGTTTTTCCGCTTCAATAGCCATCGTGACCATCGAGAAGGGGATTCTATGAAGCATTCGCTGACGGATGTGCCGGGCGTGCGTGTCGGCCATTGGACGGATCAGGCGGCGGGAACCGGTTGTACGGTCGTGCTGTGCCCGCAGGGGGCGGTCGCCGGCGTGGACGTGCGCGGCGGCGCGCCCGGAACCAGAGAAATCGCGCTGCTGGACCCGACCTGTACGGTGGACCGCGTGCATGCCGTGCTGCTTGGCGGCGGCAGCGCCTATGGCCTCGCCGCTGCCGATGGAGTGATGCGTTGGCTGGAAGAGCGCGGCCACGGCTTTGACGCCGGCGCGGCAAAGGTGCCGATCGTGCCTGCGGCTATCCTCTTTGACCTGGCGATAGGCCGGGCCGATGTGCGTCCGGACGCGGCGGCAGGCTATGCCGCGTGTGAGGCCGCCCACGACGGGCCGGCGGAACAAGGCTGTGTTGGTGCGGGGACCGGCGCCACCGTGGGCAAGGCGCTGGGCATGGCGCAGGCGACCAAGAGCGGCATCGGTTCGTCCAGCCGCCGCATCGGGCCTGACCTGGTGGTAGCCGCCCTGGTCGCAGTCAACGCGGTGGGCGATGTAGTTGATCCGGCGGATGGCCGCATCATCGCCGGCGCACGGCAGCGGGAAGGAGGTTTCGCCGGCTCTCAGGAGGTGATGGAGCAGGCGTTGATGGCCCAGACGCCGCGTGTGGGCAACACGAGCATCGGCGTGATCGCCGTCAACGCCGCGCTGACCAAGACGACGGCGACGAAGGTGGCGCAGATGGCTCACGACGGTCTGGCGCGCACCATCCGCCCGGTGCACACGCCGGTGGACGGCGACACCCTGTTCGTCTTGTCGCTGGGGGATGTCGAAGCAGACCCGGGGCTGATCGGCGCCGTCGCCGCAGACGTGACCGCCGCCGCAGTGCTGGCCGCGGTGCGCCAGGCCGTGGGCATGTTCGGCCTTCCCGCCGCCCGTGACTTGGGCAGGGCGTAAGGGAATATGTGACAGTCTGTCCGGCGAAGGTAACAGGGGTGAATTTCGCGCAGGGGCGCCGAGCGCCGAGCTAACGGCTTCCATAGTGCGGGCTAGAAACGGAGTTTCTGCGCAGAAACTCCGTTTCTCTGTTGCGGCTGCACGACAAGTTGGCGAAGGGGGCATATTCGTTCTTGCGCTTGCAGTCCGAGAGGCGCCTCACATGACGGTTTGCCCTAATTCGGCGATGCGCCCGCCGGAATTCGCGCGCTTGACAGCCCGCCCGCCCATCCCTATGATCGGGGGCCTGTTGCGGTTCTAGCGGCGACTTGGTTCGCCAGGGAGGGATCTCATGGCCCCTCGCATCGGATTTGAGTGGCGCACCGGCGAAGAGGAGTTCCTGCGGTTTGGCGCGACGACAAACGTAGAGGCGCCGCTTTCGACGCCGGATCGTGAGCGCTGGATCACGTTGGTTTTGCTGCGCTCCGTGACAGCATTGCTTGTCATGGCGGCTGCGACGGCGAGCGCAGCCTTCTCTCCTGCCCAACAGCAGCGCATCCAGGTCGAACAAGAATTAGCCGCCATTCTCGTCATGGAGCAGCAGGCCTGGGCGGCATCTGACCCCAATCAGTACAAAGCCTTGGTCGACCCGCAGGTGACGGAGTCCTGGATCGGGCAGTGGCGCGGCGGGTGGGGGACCAGTAGAACCGCCTTTGGCGGCCGCCGGTTGCTGCTGCTTTCAGCCCAACCCTTGAGCCAAGACTTCGTGCGGGCCGACGTGCAAGTTATGCAGCCGCGCATCAACTGGTGGCAAGCGTCTGTGCAGCGGGAGACGCGCTTCTACCGCCGGGCGGGTTATACGTGGCTGCGCACGCTGCCGCCCGCCGAATACTGGGGCAATCAACTAACGCTGGAGACGCCCCGCCTGTCTTTGCGCTATCATGCGCCCGACGCCCAGGCTGTGACCGCCGCCGCGGTCCAACTCGAAGCCGCCTACCTGGAACTCCACGCCATGTTGGGCGTCGAGCCGCCTTCCGCCGCCAAGAAGATCGTCGTGATCGTTCAGCCGGAATTGGTGCAGACGCGCAGCTGGGCCGGCGGCGACATCGAACTGACGTCGCCGCTGTTGGCGCAGGTCGACGCGAGTCAGAGCGACGCCGACTATGTGGCGAGCACAGTATTGAACCGCATCATTGCCCATACGTTGAACGGCGAACGCATTATGAATGCCGCCCAGTTGCAGAACTGGGGCCTGTTTCTCAGCGCACTGCGCGGCTGGCTGCGCGCCGAATTGCTGGGGCTGCCGACGCCGTGGCGCGGCGAAGCGCAAAAGGTCTTCGTAACCCATGCCGCCGGCAGTTATCCTTTGCGGTTGGCGGACCTGACGGAGTTCCAGGTTGAGGGGCAGCCGGGCCGCAACACGGCGTTGTGGCGCTATATGGCTGCCGAGACGCTCCTGGAGTATAGCGTGGCGCGCGCCGGGCAAGAGGCGCTGCCCGCCTTGCTGGACGGCCTATCGGAGACGGCTTCGTGGCCCGAGTTGATCGGGGTCGTATTCGACGCCTCGGAAGAGGAATTCGTGGCAGGCTGGAACCGGTATTTGGCCGAGGAGTATGGCCTGCAGTAAGGCATAGGCTCGATCCGTTTTAGCGGTTTGACAGCGGGCGGCGTTTGGACTATACTCGCCGCCACGCCCCCGGCGGAGTCTTGTCGAGCCGGAAAGGAGACTGCATGAAGGATCTTAGGCGCGCCGATATCCGGCGCAACCTAGCTACGAACTTCCCGCATTCCTGGACGCTTCCCCGTCACTCCGCTGTGTGCGCCTGTTCCGTCTGTACGGAGCGGCGTTGCTCGTGTAGTTAGCCGGTCTCCGGCTCGCATCCTGCCTCGTCATTTGCCATAGCTGCCGCTGCGACGCTGTATCTGCGCCGCATGCAGACGCCTTGTCGTCGAACGAATCCGCCGCCGCCCCAGAAAGGCCTGACGACTGTTGACCAGCTGCGGGCTGCTGATCGGCTCTATCGCTGCAACCGACCGCGTGCCGGGAAGCACCGATACATCCCCGGCGCGTCACGCCGGCCATAATGAGCGCCGGCAGAGTTCGTTCAGGGCGACAGTTTCGCCAAGAATTCGTGACATCGTACCTAGCATGCACAGACAAACATAACACAGAGGAGAGAATCAGGATGAGCGACAACTACGCGCGGCCGGACGTTCTGGTCAGTACGCAATGGGTGGCAGACCACCTGGATGACCCTAATGTACGCTTGGTGGAAAGCAACGAGGATATTCTGTTGTACGATACCGGCCACATCCCCGGCGCGGTGAACATCGACTGGCACGCCGACCTGAATGACCTCGTGGTACGCGACTATGTCAACCCGGAGCAGTTCGCCGCCTTGATGCGGCGCAACGGCATCTCGCCGGATACCACGGTGGTCTTCTATGGAGACAAGAACAACTGGTGGGCGACCTACGCCTTTTGGGTATTCCAGCTTTTCGGCCATCGCAACGCCAAGGTGGTAAATGGCGGGCGCACCAAGTGGATCGCAGAAGGCCGCGAGCTGAGCAAAGAGAAACCGAGCTACCCGGCCAGCCAATACCCTGTGCCGAAGCGCGATGACGGCAAGATTCGCGCCTTCCGCGACGAGGTGCGGGCGCATCAGGCGGCGGGCCAGCCCCTGGTGGACGTGCGCAGCCCAGGCGAATATAGCGGCCAACTGCTGCACATGGCCGACTACCCGCAGGAAGGCGCGCTGCGCGGCGGCCATATCCCCGGGGCGAAGAACGTGCCCTGGGCGCGCGCCGCCAACGAGGACGGCACCTTCAAAAGCGCCGAGGAATTGCGCGCACTTTATCTGGGCGAGCAGGGCCTTAACCCGGCCGAACCGGTCGTGACCTACTGCCGCATCGGCGAGCGCAGCAGCCACACCTGGTTTGTTTTGTCCTACCTGCTCGGCTTCCCCAACGTGCGCAACTACGACGGTTCGTGGACCGAGTGGGGCAATTCCGTGGGCATGCCGATTGAGCGGTAGGATCGTGCAGACGTAAGAGGGATTGCCGTCTTCCGGGAAGCTGCGAACATCCTGGAAGGCGGTTTTCTGTTGGAATCCTTCTTGCCTGATCCTTCGCCCCTCCGCCAATCCCTGCTATCATCCTCGTAGGGCCAACCATCAAACCTGTCGTCGGGCCCTTCATCAATCTAGAAACAGGGATCAAGCTGTGCAACCCGCCAATCTGCTCTTCATCTTCTCTGACCAGCACGCGCGCGACGCGATGGGTTGCGCCGGGCGTTCGTTCGTGCACACGCCGAACCTCGACCGGCTGGCCGAACGAGGCGCGCGCTTTGAGAACGCCTATACGACCTGTCCCATCTGCGTGCCGGCGCGCGCCGGCCTCGCCACCGGTCGCTATGTCCATCAGATCCGCTATTGGGATAACGCCTTCCCCTACGACGGCAAGGTTCCCAGTTGGCATCATCGCCTGCGCAGCCAGGGCTTGCGGGCGGACTCTATCGGCAAGCTGCATTTCAGCGGGCGCGGCAATGACCACGGATTCTCGCAGGAGATCGACCCGCTGCACGTAGTCGAGGGCGTGGGTGACATTTTGGGCAGCGTCCGCGACGATCCGCCCCTGCGCAACAAGCGACCCGGCGTGCTCGAGGCCGGGCCGGGCGACTCTACCTACTTGCAGTACGACGCGCGCAACGCCGGCCGCGCCTGTGAATGGTTGGCCGCGCACAGTCAGGATGACAAGCCCTGGGCGCTGTTCCTCTCCTTTGTCTGCCCGCACCCGCCCTACATCGCGCCGCCGGCGCTGGTTGACCTGTATCCGCCGGATGACCTGCCCATGCCGCCGCAATGGCGCGCGGGCGAATGGCCGGATCACCCGGCGCTGGCCCATTTCCGCCGCTTCTTCGCCTATGACACGCCGTTCGAGGAGCACGAGCTGCGCCGCCTCGCCGCGGCCTATTACGGGGCCTGTACCTATCTGGACCGGCAGATCGGCCGCGTGCTCGACGCGCTGGAAGCGCAGGGCTTGGCCGAGTCGACGCGCGTGATCTATGCCTCCGACCACGGCGAGGCGCTGGGCGCGCGCGGCATGGTCGGCAAGTTCGACCTCTACGACGAGTCGGCCGGCGTTCCGCTCATCGTGGCCGGGCCGGACGTTCCTGCCGGGCGCGTGGTCGAAACGCCCGTCTCGCTCGTCGACCTCTACCCGACCGTGCTGGAAGCCGTCGGTTTGGAGCGCAACGTGGAGGAGCGCGAGTTCCCCGGACAGTCGCTGTGGCAGATCGCCGCTGCGCCGGATCAGGAGCGCACCGTCCTGTCCGAATATCACGCCTTCGCCTCGCAGCACGGAATGTTCATGCTGCGCAACCGTCGCTACAAGTACATCTACTATGTCAACGACCGGCCTCAGTTGTTCGACCTGATCGCCGACCCGGAGGAGCGCTGTGACCTGGCGGGCCAAGACGCACACCGCGCCGCGCTAGAGGCGTTCGAGCGCGAGTTGCGCAGCATGCTCGACCCGGAGGCTGTCGACGCACAGGCCAAGGCAGACCAGGCCGCGCGCGTGGCGGCGTACGGCGGCCGCGAAGCCGTCATCCGCCGCGGCGGCTTCGAGAATTCGCCTACGCCCGGCGAAGACCCTGCCTTCGAGCGTTATGCTTGATCGGGGAAGCGGTGAAGTTTAGGCGCGGCTGATGTTGACAAGCCGCACGCCGGCGCGGTGCACCTGCCGGAAGTTGCCGCCCTGGCTCACCGCAGCCAGGACGGGATCGATCCGCTCCACCAGCGAACCGGAGATCAGGTCTACGCCATGCTCGAACAGGACGGGCGAGAGGGGCGCGCTCGGCCCCAGCAGCATGACGCGCGCATCGGGACGGCGCAGCGCCAGCAGGCCGTCGAACGTGCCGTTGATCAACGTGGTGGCGGTGATCGCCAGCATGTCCGCCTGCGGGATAACCTGGGGCGCGGCCTCGGCGGGCAGGTCGTCGCCACGAGGGTGCAGTTCGAGAACCCATAGCGTCGCCACGCGCGGGCGCAGGCTTTCGACGAAGGGGAAATGACCGACCAGCGCCACCTTGCGCGCGGCCCCGTCGCGGGCCAGGACTTCTTCGGCGTTGCCCTCTTCCCAGTGGCCTGGCGGCGGCGCCACGAGGGCGTTTATGGTCGCCATGCCGATGGAGGCTTCGAGCAGGCTGGAGGAGAGAGCCAGTTGCGCCAGTTCCAGCGCGCCGCGCCCGATGAGCCGGCCTGCTTGCGGCACGGATGGGCCGGCCCCGTGGACATGCTCGGCCTCGCGCAGGGTTGCAGCCAGCCCGCAGCGCCGCTCGTCCCCGTGCCGCGTTACAACCGCCGTCCAAAA
>JASGTU010000318.1 GCA_030058085.1 Chloroflexota bacterium | reverse complement strand
GGGATGATCCACGTGCTCAGCACCAGATAGAACAGCACATCCCGCCCGCGGAAGGTGAACTTGCCGAACACATAGCCGATCAACGTGCTGGTGTACACGTTGACCACGGTCTTCACCACCGCCACATACGCCGTGTTCATGTAAAGCCGCGCCATGTTCAGCCGTTCAAACACCTCCTGGTAATTCTCCACGGTCGGGCGCTTGGGCAGAAGCCGCGGCGGAAAGGTGATCGTCTCGGCCTGGAGCTTGAAGGATGTGCTCAGCATCCAAATTAAGGGCGCCACCATCACCAGCGCGCCTATGGTGAGCAGGATGTAGTTGACCAGGTTCGAGCGCAGCAAGCCGCGGACACGGGCGCTGCGCGCGTGCGTCTGCGGGACGGACTCAAGCCGTTCTACGCGTTTCAAAGCCACGGCTGTTCTCCCCTACTACCTGTCATGCTGTGCACAGGGGGGCTCCCAAACGAAGCATCTCGCCCCTACGTATACGTCGCATCCCCGCCAGGCGGTGCCAGGCGATCAGTGCCCGCTGGTAAGGCGTAGGCCGGCGATGCCCCCAATCAGCATGACAAGCGAGATCAGCTTCAGGGTGTCGCGCGGCTCCCCCAGCCACAGCATGCCGATGATGGCCGTCCCCGCGGCGCCGATGCCGGTCCACACGGCGTAGGCTGTTCCGACCGGCAGCGTTTTGAGGGAATAGGCCAGCAGGTACATGCTGGCGGCGGCGCTGATCAGGAAACCGGCGGTAGGCGCCGGTCTTGTGAAGCCTGCGGACTGCTTGAGCAGCAGCGCCCAGGTTATTTCGAGAAGCCCTGCCAGAAAAAGCGTGACCCAGGCCATGCTATGCTCTCCTTCGGCTATGGGGTCGTCCCCGAATCACATAGTCTGCGCTGGGTCGTCCCAACGGAGAATGAAGTTGTGCCGCCAAGGGGGCGATTACATGCTTATCGTCAAGGCCAACCAACGGCTGTTGCGCGCTGACATTGCGCTGCTCTTCAGTCAGCCGTCTTGGCCTATCGCCAGACGCCGACCTTTGAACGAGCCTTCTCTCGGCTGAAGAACCGCCCCTTGGGCTTGCGTGCCCTCTACCTAGTGTAAACTATCATTCCGATTGTCGTTTATGAAATCCCTGAATGCTGACAAACTGAATCGATCGGTCCTGACCTGCTTGATCTGTCCAAGTGACCGTCGTTACACGAGTAATGCGGTGGATTTCAACCCCTTCTTCGCTGGCAACCACCTTAACAAGGACATGCTGACCAGAGGAATCATTCGGAAGAAGATAGGAAGCCAGATCTTCGGCAGAGGCCGGCGTCACTGAAATCCAGACGTTATCACCCAACTCGGTACTCTTGGTAACTTGTCCGAATGTTTCTACGAAATAATCTCCGAGACTGCCGTCCGGCATCAAATAATACCCCTCTCTCCCAGTGAATGTCACCGGAGGGGCGTCGCTGCCATCGAACACCATCTCGCTAGTCGTGAGAACGTATGCCTGTTCATCGTCCATCTGGGGGTTCTCAGCTTTGATAGTATCTGTCCAAGAGGCTAGCTCGACCACCTTGCTCTCTTCGTCAATTCCAAAGAGGGTCCACGATCCGACATAGGTTCCCTCCAAGTCGCGAACCGCCTTGGGAACGACTTGGGATGAACCATTGTTATTGCCTGTGATAGTCTCGATAGGTTGACTTTGGCTTGAAGCAGCAGGATCAGGCGCCTGAATGGGCTGGCATGCTGACAGGAATAGAGACGCCAACAGTATCATGATGCCGAAAACGGTTCGGTTCAAGTTCCTCACTTCGCCACCTCTTTCTATAGTTGAATCTTCCGAAAAGACAAGGCCAACGACGTAAGAGATGGACGTAAAAGATAGACGGCGCAGGCAGAAAACGACGTGAATTTAGGACCATCGAAAGCCGCCGTTTATCTCTTGTTGCACGAAGACGAGCCCAAGGATCCTTTAGCCAACGATGGAACTTCAGCGTAGATCTGCCGGTTACCCAACTGCACCAAGCGAACGATTACGGGCTGCCTATAATACCGACTGCAACGGAAACATACAACCGGAGCGAATCCAAGCCCAGGGACCGTCGCGTCACGATTTGGCTAGTGGTCCATGAAATCGGCGCCTTTTAGTCAGAAGTCGTCAAAAACGTCATTCCGCGCCTTGGGGCGGGCGCCCAATGGGCGCGGTCTGCGACGAGGAATGCCGTAGTTCGGCAAGTTGCGCAGAGAGGGGATTCCTCCCGCTGGTCGGAATGACAATACTATTGTCCTGTGCAAAACGCGACTTATGAGAAGGCCTGGGTCGCACCCCAATTTCGTTGTCGCCCGGTGCGAATTGATGTATAGTGGAGGCAGGTCAACTGGCTTGTTCATCAAGAATGGCGCGCCGTCCAGCCGAATGATCGGCTTGTATAGGCCGGCCCATACGCTTATGCATTCTCTACCGCTGTTGATGCGTCTGCCTGCCGTGTCCCCCGCGGCTGTCGAGCCTGAAGCGACTTCGACTCTAGGCGATTGCGCCTGCCTTCAACCGGCCGGCGCACCTACGCACGCTTGCGCATCCCGGCCAACCAAGCCCCCTGTTCAGTCTGAAAGGAATTGACATGGCGTCTCTGTTGCAGCGCCGCCGTCTTCCACGCGATACGTGGTGGGCCTATCTCTTTCTTTCGCCCGTCCTGTTCGGCGCCTTCATCTTTGTGCTGGCGCCGGCTATCGCCACGCTCTTCATCAGCTTCACCGAGTGGCAGATGGGGTCCGCGCCGAGTTGGATCGGCGTCGAGAACTACCGCAAGGAGTTCAACGAGCCGCTCTTCTGGCAGGCGCTGCGCAACACGGCCTACTACACCGTGGGCATCATCCCGCTGAATATGGCCGTGTCGCTGCTGCTCGCCCTGGCCCTCAACGCACCCATCCGCTACCGGGTCTTCTACCGCACGGCCTTCTTCATGCCCGTGGTGACGTCCGTGGTGGCGGTGGCGCTGGTGTGGTCGTGGCTCTACAACCCGGATTTCGGCGTCATCAACCTGCTGCTGGCGAAGATCGGCATTCAGGGGCCGGGGTGGCTGACCAGCCAACAGTGGGCCATGCCTTCCGTGATCATCATGTCCGTGTGGCACGGCATGGGCTACAACATGGTGATCTTCCTGGCGGGCCTGCAGGGCATCCCCGTGCACCTGTACGAAGCGGCCAAGATCGACGGGGCCAACTGGTGGAGCGAATTTCGCCACATCACCCTGCCCATGCTGTCGCCCACGACCTTCTTCATCCTGATCATCTCGATCATCGGCTCGTTTCAGGTGTTCGGCCAGATCTACATGATGACGCGCGGCGGGCCCGCCAACGCCACGCATGTGCTGGTGCTGCGCATCTTCAACCTGGCTTTCCGCTTCTTCCACATGGGGCAGGCGGCGGCGCTGGCGTGGGTGTTGTTCGTCATCATCATGGCCGTCACCCTGATCCAATTCAGGTATTCGCGGTGGGTGCATTATGAGTGAGCGTGCGGGCGTTACGCAGCCGAGACAGGTTTATTCCTCTGCCGCGCGGCGCAGCGGCGTCTGGGCCAAACGGATGAGCGCGGCCGGGCGTCTGCTGCTGCACGCCGTCCTGTTGATCACCGGCTTCCTGACCATCCTGCCCTTTCTGTGGATGTTGTCCACGTCGCTGAAGTCGGAGGGCACGGTCTTCATCTACCCGCCCAAGTGGATCCCCGACCCGATTGTTTGGGAGAACTATCTGGAGGCGTGGACGTTCCTGCCGATGGGGCAGGCCTACGTCAACAGCCTCAAGATCGGCCTGATTGTGACGGCGGGCTCGCTGTTTACGTCGACGCTGGCGGGGTACACCTTTGCCAAGCTGCAATTTCCGGGGCGGAACGTGCTGTTTGTGCTGCTGCTGGCGACGATGATGATCCCCGGTCAGGTGACGCTGGTGCCGAGCTATATCCTATACTCGTATATCGGCTGGATCGACACGCACCTGCCGCTGATCGTGCCGCCGGCGCTGGGCGGGGCGTTCGGGGTCTTCCTCATGCGCCAGTACTACATGACGATCCCGGCGGACCTGGAGGACGCCGCCCGCATCGACGGCTGCAACCCGTGGCAGACGTACCTGCGCATCATGGTGCCGCTGTCGGGGCCGCCGGTCAGCGCGCTGGCTATCTTCACGTTCATGGGCAGTTGGAACGACTTTCTTGGCCCGCTGGTCTTTCTGAACTCGCAGGTGAAGTTCACCGTGCCGCTGATGATCGCTTCGTTCCAGGGGCTGTATTCGACCAATTGGTCGCTGCTGATGGCGGCGGCCTCGATTGCGTTGATTCCGGTGTTGATCATCTACATCAGTGCGCAACGCTACTTCATCCAGGGCATCACGCTCACCGGCATGAAGGCATAGCGGCGAGGGCGTTAACAGGGCAAACAGCTTCAACGTATCTTCCATGAAGGATCTTCTACGAAAGGGAGGAATCAGATGCAAGACAGAATCAGTCGTCGCGGGTTTCTGAAGAGCGCGGGCATGGTCGTCGGGGCCGGTCTGTTGGCCGGCTGTGTGCCGGCGGCTCCTGCGCCTGCTGCGCAAGAAGGCGCCGCGCCCGCAGGGGAAGTCACCAATCTGCGCTTCACCATCGTCGCCGGCATGGATGAAATGCCGGGCTGGGAAGGCATTACCAACGCCTGGAACGAGGACAACGCCGGCGTCCAGGTCACGCTGGAGCAGCTTCCCGGCAGTTGGGACGAGTACATCCAGAAGATGACGGCGCAACTGGCCGCGGGCGATCCGCCGGACATTGGGCGCATGGGCGTGGCCTACATGCCCGCCTTCATCCAGAACGGGCAGTTGACCGACCTCGGCCCCATGGCGGAGCGCGATGCGTTCCCGTATGAGGACTACTACGAGAATGCGTTCGAGCCGTACAAGATCGACGCCAGCCTGTGGGGCATGCCCATCGGCATCTACACGATGGTCAACTACGTGAACAAGACCCTCTTCGCGGAGGCCGGAGTCGAGCTGCCGCCCATGGACTGGAACAACACCTGGGAGTGGGCGGAGTTCCGCGAGAAGGCCGCCCAGATCGCCAGCGGCGAAGGGCCTGACAAGCGCTTCGGCCTGAACATCAACTTCTTCATCGAGCGCTCGATCCAGTACATCTGGCAGAACGGCGGCGACTTCTTGAGCGCAGACAAGACGCGCTGCACGATAGACGAACCGGCGGCCATCGAGGCGATGGAACTGCTGCAGGCCATCATTTGGGAGGACGGCGCCGCGCCGCAGCCCGCCCAACTGCAGACCTTGCCGGCGGATGAGATGTTCCGCACCGGTCGCGTGGCGATGATGCAAGAAGGCCAGTGGATGATGGGCTTCATGCGCAACATCGAGGGCTATGAGTGGGGCGTGACGCCCTTCCCGACCAAGGTAGGCCCGGCGACCGAGATTTACGTCGACGGCTACGTGGTCTTCAAGGGGGCAGCCCACCCGGACGAGTCCTGGGCCGTCGTCAAGTCCTTCGTGGGCGAAAAGGCGGAGAACATCCTCGTCGACACGGCGCTGGCCGGCATTCCGGTGCTGCGCAGCGTGGCCGAAGCGCGCACGCCGGATATGTTCGACCCGCTGCCGCCGGAGGAGAAGCAGGTGATGTTCGACAGCATCGCCGTCTCGAAGAGCGTGCCGTTCACGCCCAACTGGCGTGAGCTGATGGAGGCGGCGACGGC
>JASGTU010000317.1 GCA_030058085.1 Chloroflexota bacterium | reverse complement strand
AGGACACGGCGACCATGAGCATCGAGGCGGCGCGCAACGCGCTCAAGCGCGCGGGCATCGACGCGCAGCGCCTCGGCGCGGTGTGGATCGGCAGCGAGAGCCACCCCTACGCGGTCAAGCCGACGGGCACAATCGTAGCCGAGGCGATCGGCGCCACGCCGGGCGCGTTAGCGGCGGATTGGCAGTTTGCCTGCAAGGCCGGCAGCGAGGCGATGCAGGCCGCGATTGGGCTCGTGGGTAGCGGCATGGCCGACTACGCCCTCAGCATCGGCATGGACACCGCCCAGGGCAGGCCCGGCGACGCGCTCGAATACACTGCCGGCGCAGGCGGCGCCGCCTACATCATCGGCCCGGCAGAGGAAGCCGTCGCCGTCTGCCAGGGATCGCTGAGTTATGTGACGGACACGACGGATTTCTGGCGCAGGCCGGTGACGCACTACCCCAGCCATGCCGAACGCTTCAGCGGCGACCCCGGCTATTTCGGGCATGTCGTGCCCGCGGCTGAGAAGATGATGCGCGAGATGGGGACGCAGCCGGAGGACTACGACTATGTCGTGGTTCACCAGCCGAACCGCAAGTTTCCTGAGCGGGCGATGGCAAGCCTCGGCTTCACGCGCAGCCAGTGGCAGACGGGCCTGCTCGTCTCGGAGATCGGCAATACCTATGCCGGTTCGGCGCTGATCGGTCTGAGCGCGGTGTTGGATGCGGCGGAGCCGGGGCAGCGCATTCTGGTGGTGAGCTATGGCAGCGGGGCCGGTTCCGATGCCTTCGACCTGCTGGTGACGGAACGGGTGCGCGCCGTGCGCGGCCTAGCCCCGGCTACGTGGGACTACATCCGCCGCCGCACGCCGATCGATTACGCTCAATACGTGCGCATGCGCAACAAGCTGGCGACTCGCTAATGTTGGCTACGCGCGCGGGTTCGCCAACACGGCGTTTTCCGTGCTACACTTGGCGCATTCGGCCGTGCCGCCTCTGGCAGCCGTCTCCATCCTCTCCCACCGGAAGGGACATTCCCATGTCTTGGCGCATGATGTCATTGCCGCTGCTGATTCTGGCTGCGTTACTGGTCATTTCGCCCGTTTCGGCGCAGGAAGTCGGCGACTTCACGCTGACCATCCTGCACACCAACGACACGCATTCCCATATCGAAGAGTACGACGGCTCTACCACTACCTGCCCGGCGGAAAGCGAGGCTGCCGGACTGTGCATTGGCGGCGTAGCTCGCCGGGCGACGTTGCTTGCGGATCTGCGCGCCTCTGCGCCAGACGGCAACGCCATTCTGATCGATGCCGGCGACTCGTTCAACGGGACGCTGTACTTCTCCGTCTATAAGGGGGAGGAGAGCGCCCGCTTCATGAACCTGTTGGGTTACCAGGCGATGGCGGTCGGCAACCACGAGTTCGACAACGGTCCCGCCCACTTGGCCGACTTTCTCGATCACGTCGAGATTCCGGTGCTCAGCGCCAACATCGACACGAGCGCCGAGCCGTTGTTGGACGGCAGGCTGGCTCCCTATACGGTGATCGACGTCAACGGCGAACCTGTAGGCGTGATTGGCTTGACTACGATCGACGTGCCGATTTCGTCTTCTCCGGGGCCAACGCTCAAGTTCAACGACTACCTAAGCTCGCTCGCGCCGGTGCTGGCTGACCTCGACGGCCAGGGCATCGACAAGATCGTGCTGCTCTCCCATGTCGGCTATGGCGACGACCTGCGCCTGGCGGCACAGGTGGACGGGATCGACGTGATCGTGGGCGGCCATTCGCACACCCTGCTGTCTAGCACCGACCCGGCGGCAGCCGGCCCCTATCCGACCGTAGTGGCGTCGCCCAGCGGCGACCCGGTGCTGGTGGTGCAGGCGGAAGCTTACGGCAAGTATCTAGGGCAACTGGTGCTAACCTTTGACGGCGACGGTGATATCCTTTCCTGGGAGGGCGCGCCGGTCCTAGTCGACGCCTCCGTCGCACGCGACCCCGCCATTCAGGCTATCGTGGATGAGATGGCCGTCGCCGTCAACGCCATGCGCGACGAGACGATCGGTTCCACCGTTAACCTGCTGCAAGGGGATCGCTCGGTCTGCCGCTACGCCGAATGCACGATGGGCAATCTGGTGGCGGACGGTATGCGCTGGGCTACGCAGAACAGCGATGTCCAGGTGGCGCTGATCAACGGCGGCGGCCTACGCACCAGCATTCCAGCGGGCGACATCAGCACGGGCAGCGTGCTGGAAGTGTTGCCCTTCAGCAACAATATCGCCACGTTGAAACTGACCGGGGCGGATTTGCTGGCTGCGCTGGAGAACGGCGTCAGCCGCGCCGAAAGCCCTGACAACGCCGGAACCGGCCGCTTCCCGCAGGTATCCGGCATGCGCTACAGTTGGGACGCGACGAAACCGGTGGGTGAGCGCATTGTCAGCGCCGAGGTGCAGAACGACGACGGCTCCTATAGCCCGCTCGTCCCGGCTGCGGTCTACCATGTGGCGACCCTCACGTTTCTCCGCCAGGGGGGAGACGACTACGCGATTTTCGCTGATAAGGCGATTGACCCATATGATTTCGGCCCCAGCCTGACCGAGACGATTGCCGACTATATCAGCCAGCATTCGCCGCTCGACCTGGCGCCGGAAGGCCGCATCACGCGCGTCGACGGCGCCGCGCCGGCTGGCGAACCGGCGGCGCTGCCGGCCAGCGGCGCGGCGACCGCTCCCCTGCCGTTCGTGGCAAGCGTCGTGGCGATCTTGGCGCTGCTGGCTGTTGTGGAGCTAGGCCGGCGGCGGGTATAGACAATAACGCAAAGCGCAAAAGGAACCCGCAGAGTCCTGACTAGGAGGCTCTGCGGGTTCGTGTCTCTTTCGCCCTTCGAGGCGCTGAGTTATCCACAGCCGCAAACGGGGAGGCCTGCGGGCCCCCCTCGTACGTGAGGGGTGCAGGGGGCGTGCGGCGCACTCACACTGGGCTGAGGCGCTGCGCCGGCCATTTCCCGCATTATCCCACATTTATCCCACATTTATCCCACAACGCTGTGGATATGGTCTTCAGCAGGCTCGGGTTTAGGCGTCGCTCAGAGCGCCGCCGGCGGATTTCGCCTTGAGAGCTGCGATGCGCCTGTTCGACGCGTCGATCTGCGCCTCGTCAATCTGCCCTGCCATAACGGCCGCGGCCAGGATGTCCACGATCTTGACGGCGATCTCCGGGTCGTAGGCCAGGTTGCTGCCGACCGCCAACACGTCGACGCCCGCAGCCACGGTTCCGATTACCGCTTCCTCGAAGCCATAGTTGCCGGCGATGGCGCTCATCTGCATGTCGTCGGAGAAGATCACGCCGTCGAACCCCATTTCTTCGCGCAGGATGCCGGTGATGACGGGCTTGGACAGGGTGGCGACCGTGTCCGGATCCAACTGTCCGTTGAAGACATGCGCCGTCATGATCGAATCGACCAGCCCCTCGCCGATCAGGTCCCGATAGGGTTCCAGTTCCAGCTGCTGCCAGGTTTCGGTGACGTCCACGAAGCCGAGGTGCGAGTCGGCGCGGCTGCTGCCGTGGCCTGGGAAGTGCTTGAGCGTGGTCGTGACGCCGGCGTCGCGGTGGGCGCGGATGAAGGCGGCGGCGTGTTCGGTCACGATTGCCGGGTCATCCGAAAAGCTGCGTCCGATAGCGCCGATCACGGGGTTGTCGGGGTTGGTGTTGACGTCTACAACCGGCGCGAAGTTGTGGTTGATGCCCGCTGCGATCAGCGTGCGCGCCATTTGGGCGGCGCTGTCGTAGGTGAAGGCGGGGTCGTTGCGTTCGCCTAGCTCCTGGTGAGAGAGCGTCGCTGGAAAGCCATGCGCCTCGTTGAGCCGCGCAACCCAGCCGCCTTCCTGGTCGGCGGCGATCAGCAGGGGCGTCTCCGCCAGTTCGCGCAAGCCGGCGTTGAGCGCCGCGACCTGCTCCGGCGACTCGATGTTGCGTACCGGGCTTAGCAGGGCGACATCGAAGCTGAAGAGTACCACGCCGCCAATGCCCAGGTCGCGCACGGCGGCGACGATGGGGTTGTCCGCCTCCAACGTGAGGCCGCGAAAGCCCGTCATTACCATCTGCGCCAACTTGCGGCGCAGTTCCGGGTCGGCTGCTTCCGCTGGTTCAGCCTCGCGCGGGGGCGCGGCGGGGACAGGCGTCGCGGTTGGCAATGCATCCGTGGTCGCATGCGGCGGGGGCAACGTGACCGGCCTGCAGCCCGCCAACAGCCCTGCGACCGCGAAGCCTGCCCCTGCGAGCGCCTGGCGGCGCGTCATCCTGGCTGTCATCATTTGTCTCCTTAATGGCGGTGCGTGACGGCCTAGCCGTAGGCCATGATCTCAAGCGTTCGTACGAGCGCGGTGCGCCAGGCCTCGGCGTCGTCCAGTGGGAGGTAGATGGCGCGGCGGGCGACGCGCGGGAAGGCGTCTTCGGGCAGGTCCTCGCCCGGCGCGCCGAAGGCTTGGCGCAGCCGGTGCTGCATGGCAGGCCGGTTCATGTTCTCCAGCGCCTCGCTGCGGATCACGAGTTGGTCCAACTCGCGGCCGATGTTCTGCACGCCGGCTTTCAGCGCCAGGATCTTGACGCGGATCAGGAAGAAGAGGTTCTCGACCTCTTCGGGCGCGGCGTTCTCGTCGTCGACCGCGCCGAAGCGGTCGATCAACTCCTTGCGCATTTCGTCGATGCTCTTGAGGTGCGTCATGCCGGCAATGCGCCGGTACATCTGCAGGCGGATCGTCTCTTCGGCGATGTATGATTCGGGTATCTTAGCCTCGATGGGCAGGTCGAGCAGGACGGGCGGGGCCAGCGGGTCCGCCAGGTCGAAGGGGCCTTCGAGGTCGGTGAGTTGCTCTGTTCCGTCGAGCGTGACAGGGGCGATCTCAGGCGCCGGCGTGTCTTGCGTCTCCTGGACTTCTTGCGCGCCGTCAGCCTGGTCGCCGTCTTGCTTGCGCAGGGCTTGGTCAAAGAGATGCTTTCGGCGCTTGGCCTCGTTGATGGCCTGGGCGAGCAGGCGCGTGTAGAGGTCGAAGCCCACGCTGTCGATATGCCCGTGCTGGCGTGCGCCTAGCAGGTCGCCGGCGCCGCGGATCTCCAGATCGCGCATGGCGATGCGGAAGCCTGCGCCCAGTTCTTCGCTGCTTTCAATGATGGCGGACAGGCGCCGGCGGGCGTCGTAGCTGAGCGCGGCGTGCTTGTCGTAGAGCAGGTAGCAATGGCCGCGCTGGGCGCTGCGCCCGACGCGCCCGCGCAGCTGGTAGAGCTGCGCCAGGCCGAAGCGGTCGGCGCGGTTGATGATCATGGTGTTGGCGTTGGGGATGTCCAGCCCATTCTCGATGATGGTGGTGGCGACCAGGACATCGTACTCGCCCTCGGCGAACTGGAGCATGACGTTTTCCAGGGCGCGTTCGGGCATCTGCCCGTGCCCGACGACTACTCTGGCTTGGGGTACGAGGTGGCGGATGCGGTCTGCCAAGTGTTCGATGTTGCGCACGCGGTGATGGACGACAAAGACCTGCCCGTTGCGGGCCAACTCGCGCTCGATGGCCTGGCGCACGAGGTTGTCGTCATATTCGGAGAGCACGGTGTGCACGGGCAGCCGCTCGCGCGGGGGGGTGGTGATGGCGCTCATGTCGCGCACGCCGCTGAGGCTCATATGCAGGGTGCGCGGGATGGGCGTGGCGCTGAGCGTCAGCACGTCGATCTGGGTGCGCAGTTGCTTGAGCTTTTCCTTTTGCACGACGCCGAAGCGCTGCTCCTCGTCGATGATGAGCAGGCCGAGGTTCTTGAAGTCAAGGTCGCGCGAGAGCAGGCGATGGGTCCCCACCACCATGTCGATGCGGCCTTCGGCCAAGCCTTGGATGATCTGCTCCTGCTGTGCGGGCGTGCGGAAGCGGCTGAGCATCTCGACGCGCACAGGGAAGCGGTTGAGGCGGTTGCTGAGCGTGCGGAAGTGCTGTTGGGCGAGGACGGTGGTCGGCACGAGCATGGCGACCTGCTTGCCGTCGACGATGGCCTTGAAGGCCGCGCGCACCGCCACTTCCGTCTTGCCGTAGCCCACATCGCCGCAGATCAGCCGGTCCATCGGGCGCTCGGACTCCATGTCGCGCGTCACTTCGTCGATGGCGTCGAGTTGGTCGTCGGTTTCCTCATAGGCAAAAGAGGCGGCTAACTCTTGGTGCCACGGGCCGTCAGGGCTGAAGGAATGGCCGCTCACCAACTCTCGCTCGGCGTAGAGCTTCAGCAGGTCGTCGGCGATGTCTGCCACGGCGCGACGGGCGCGCTCTTTCACCAACTGCCAGTCGGCTGTGCCCAGGCGGTTGACGGCGGGAGTCGCTTCTCCGGCCCCGACGTAGCGGCTGAGGCGCTCGGCCTGGTGGACGGGCACGTAGAGCTTGTCGCCGCGGGCATAGCTGACCTGGAGATATTCACGCGTCAGCCCGCCCAGTTCCAGCGTAACTAGGCCGTCGTAGATGCCGACGCCGTGCTCCAGATGCACCACATGGTCGCCGGGCTTGACGTCGGCGAAGAAAAGCTCCGGGGCGACGGTGCTGTGGCGCGGCGAGCGACGGCGCGCCCGCGGCTTGCTCCAGCCGAAAAGCTCCGTGTCGGTGAGGAAGTGCAGGTCAAAGCCGGCGGCTTCGTCCTCCAGCCCGCGCATGACGAAGCCCTCGCCGATCACGCCCTGGACGAGCGAGACGCTGCCCGGCGCCGGCGCGCGCCCCAGTTCGCTCTGCACATGGGCGATGACGCCGGCTTCTTGGAGCGTGTCTTGCAGCCGTGCGGCCTGGCGCGTGACGAGGACGAGGGCGGCGCCGTCGCGGCGCTCCTTGGCGACGTCGCCGGCGATCTGCTTGATCTTGCCGCCATAACGCGGCCCCGGCACGAATGAGCGGGCCAGGTCGCTGTGCGACGAGGTGTCGGCGCCGGCGAGCGTGCCATAGCCGAGGATGATGGGTTGGCCGGCTGTGATGCGCTCGGTTAGCTCGGCGGCGGGCACGAAGCTGGGCAGGAAGGCGTGGGGCAAGTCGCCGCTGCGCACGAGTTCGCCGTGCAGCGCGGCGGCCTGTTCTTCCAGGTCGTGCAGCGTGGCGACGAGCTCCGCCGCGTCGTCGATCACGAGGGTAGAGGCGGGCGGCAGGTAATCGACCAGGGTGGCGGGCTGGGCGTAGAAGTAGGGCAGGTACCACTCGATGCCGTGGAAGCTGTGCCCCTGGCTCAGGTGGTCGACCTCTAGGCGCAGTTCCTCGCGCACGGCCAACAGCAGCCGCGGGTCGAGCAGCGGCGATTCCTCCGCGCCGGCTGCGTCCAGGTTGGACGGGTCGGTCAGGCTGCCGCCGCGCACGCCAAGGCGCTCTAGGGCGGCGGGACCGAATTTGCTCAGGACCTCGCTGCCCGGCCCGATCTGTACGCTGTCAACGCGGCGCAGGGTGCGCTGGGTAGCCGGGTCGAAGATGCGCAGGCTCTCCACCTCGTCGCCGAAGAGGTCGATGCGCACCGGGTTGGGCAGGTTGGGCGGCCAGATGTCGACGATGCCGCCGCGGCGGGCGAATGCGCCGGGTTCTTCGACCACGTCGACGGGGTTATAGCCGGTCTGCGCCCAAGTCTGGGCCATCTGCTCGAGGCGCACGAAGTCGCCCACGGCGATGGGGCGAAGGGCAAGGCGCAACTCGCGGGCGGGCAACGTCTTTTGCGCCAGGGCGCGAGCGCTGGCGACGACGATGGGCGGGATTTGCGTGCGGCTTTGCAGGGCGGCGAGCGCGGTCAGCCGTTGTTGGCGCGTGGCGCTGCTCCAGCGAATGCGCTCGTAGGGCAGCGAGTCCGGCTCGGCAAAGACCAGAATGCGCGCGGCGGTCTCTTGCCCGTTCTCGACGGGAGGGGGCAGCCATTGCGCCAACTGGGCGGCGATCTCCTGGGCGGTCTCGCTGCGCGCGGTGAGCAGGATCAGCGGGCCGGGCCGGTGATGGTAGAGGCCGGCCGTCACGAAGGGATGGGCGGCCTGCAGCAAGCCGTGCGACGTGCTGTCCGGCTCCGCCAACAGGACTCTGAAGGCGGGCAAGCGAGGCAAATGATCGAGCAAAGCGGTAAGCATGGCGGGTTCCGCGGGTGATGACGCTAGCCGTTGTAACGATTCATGGCCGCATCGATGCCTTCGAAGAGCCAGCATTCAAGGGCGTCGGCGACGGTCGCGCGCAGCGGCGCGAAGGTGTCTTCTTCGCCGTCGCTGAAGTTCTGCAGCACATAGTCCGCAGGGTCCATGCGGCCGGGGGGGCGGCCTACGCCGATGCGGGCGCGGTGAAAGTCCTGGCTGCCCAGGTGCTGGATGATGGACTTGACGCCGTTCTGGCCTCCGGCGCTGCCGTTGGCACGCAGGCGCAACATGCCTGATGCGAGGTCGAGGTCATCGTGGACGACGAGGATGTCTTGCGGCGCGACCTGATAGTACTTGGCGAGGGGGCCGACGGCTTGGCCGCTGGCGTTCATGTAGGTGAGCGGTTTGACCAGCATAACCTTCCGGCGCATGGGGCCGCGGCCCGCCCAGCCGCTGCCTATGATGGCGCGCTGTTGCATGCGCGTCAGGTCGATGGCGTGGCGTCGTGCGAATAGCTCCACGCACTGGAAGCCGATGTTGTGGCGATTGCGGGCATACTCGGGGCCAGGGTTGCCGAGGCCGACGATCATTTTGACAGACATTTCAGATTTTGGGTTATAGATTTGGGTTGATACAAAAAACTTCCTGGTATGGGAGCGGATGCGCGGCGGACGATCTCAAATCTAAAACCTGCTGTCCGAAATGTTCAAGAGAACTGCGTCCACACCCAGTCGAACAGCTTCTTGCCGGCATAGAGGGCGACCACGCCAAGGAGCAGCGAGGCGCTGATGCGTATGCCGTTGAGGAAATGGCCGCGCAGCGTGTTCAGGGATAGCGCCTCGCCTAGCTCGCGCGTGAGGCTTACGCCCTCGACGGCGGCTTCCGCTTCGCCCGCTGACGGGTCAAATTCCAGGTCAACCGAAGCATCGCCCTCCTCGACCGGGCTGCCTTCGGCGGCGGCCGGATCGGCGGCGGCGACGGCTTGCTGTTCTGGGGTGGGCGTGGGCGGCAGCGCCGGCAGGTCTACCTGGCCTACGGCGGGCGTCGGTTGCGGCGCGGGCGTAAAGGTAGCCGTGGGGATGGGCGTCGGCGTCGGTTCGCTGGATGTCGGCTCCGGCGTCGGTTCGGCAGGCCCCATGTTGACGCTGAGGTTGGGCGCGTAGTATTCGGCGTAGTTGCCGTCATTCTTCACCACGCGCAGGCGCAGGCTATAGGTTCCCGGAGGCAGCGAGCTGGCCTGCCACACGCCGAGTTGGCCGTCGATGACCGGGTTGGTAGCGCCGAAGAAATAGATAAAGGCGTCGTCGCCGCTCGGCTCCAGCTTGTAATGCAGCTCGTATTTCTGGAACGGGTCGATGACCGCAGTGCCGAAGATGGGCACATCGCCGCTGACCGCCGCGCCCGGGGCCGGCGAGGTGATGCCGGACTGGGCGCGGACAGGCGCAGCATCTATCAGCAGGCTGAACCAGATGAGGGCCAGCGCAAACAGCGCGCGCTGAAACCGCTTACGATCGGCGATGTGGGGGAATGAACTGCGAACCATGAGTATCGGTATGCCCTCAATCGGAATGTGCCCGAAGGATAATCCTCAGTAAGTGAGTAGGGTGCGTCTATTCGCCGGCGGCAGCGAGCAGTTGGTCGATCTCCTGCTGCAGCGCTTCATAGTCGTACGGGTCGGTCATGCGCTTGCCGTTGACCAGAACGGACGGCGTGGCGTTCAGGCCGAGAGCCAGCGCCTGGTTAACCGAATCGTTGACCTGGGCTGCATAGTTCTGGCCGCTCATGCACTGCAAGAGCGTGCGCCCGTCCAGGCCAACCTCATCCGCGTACTGGACGAGGCGGTCCAGGGTGTAGCCGCTCTGTCCGCTGTTTTGCGCCTGGAAGAGGCGGGTATGGTAGATCCAGAAGCCGCCCTGATCGGCTGCGCATTCGCTGGCTAGCGCTGCGTTGATCGACCCCGGCGCGTGGCTTTGCAGCGGGAATTGGCGGAACTCGAAACGCACAAGGCCCGGTTTCACGTAGTCTTCCACCAAACGCGGTTCAATCATCTGCGTCCACTGCATACACGACGGGCAGAGAAAATCCTCCCATGCCTGGACGACGACGGAGGCGTCTGGGTTCCCCATCGTAGTGCGGTCGATCCATTCGGGCTGAACGTCCGGCGTTTCGACGGCGATGACGTTCTGGCGGCTGCTGATCATCATCAATGCAACGACCAGTACGACCACGGCGACTGATACGCCTACGATCCAAAGGCCGATGGAGTTGGACTGCGATCCTCCACTCTTTCTGGATGACACGCGAGATTTGTTGACCGGTTTAGCGCTCATGCAATATTGGCTCCTCTTTAAGACAAGTCGACAGTGGCGTACAGTATACGCACGCCGGGGTCTGGAGGCAAGTGGGCAAGGTCACACTTGTTTGCCAAATGGGTAGCCCGAAAATCGTAGGGGCGGCATCCTTGCCGCCGGGCTGCGGCTCGTGCGCTAAGGATAGCGCTCCTACGAGTAAGCGTGACGCGTGAGCCCCAATTCTGGAACGCTGGTTATTGGCCCGCGGCGAACACCTTTTCCAGTATAGCGGCGTGTTCCGTTGGCGAAGCCCAGCGCGGTTGGCCGTAGTCGTAAAGAATCGTCGGCAGCAACTGCGTGGACAAATGGCGGCCCTCATAGATGGTATGCTTGGCGATCAGGCCTTGGCGCGTGTCTTCGCGCCACATCTGGTCGAAATAGAGATTGCCGAGGCCGTAGAGAATCAGGTTGCCGTCCAGAAACTCGGCAGCCTGGGGCACGTGGCTTTGTACGCCCGTCACGATGTCTGCGCCGGCGCGCACCAGCGCGCGGAAGTCCAGTCGTTGGTCGGCGAGCGGCTCGGCGTAGTAGCTCTCTTGGTATTGCAGCTCGGCGAAGACGACGTCGGCTTCGCCTTCAGTCTTTAGGTTGCGGATCGTGGCGGACATGACGCTCAGGTCGAAGGGCGCGCTGCCGGGCGAGAACTCGGTCGCCCAGGCGGACGGCGGGCCGTAGCTGTTGGCGCCCAGAAAGGCGAGACGGTTGCCGTTATGCTCGACAAGCAGCGGCGCGCGAGCGGCTGCCAGGTCCGCGCCGCCGCCATACACCGGCAAGCCAGCCTCGGCGTAGAGGTCGAGCGCATCGCGCGCGCCGGCCGTGCCGTAGTCGTTGATGTGGTTGCCGGTGAGGCCGACAATGTCCACGCCCGTGGCGAGCAAGGCCTCCAAGTATTCCGGCTTGCTGCAAAACACCAAGTTGTCGGGGTCGAGGTCGGTCTCGCAGTCCTCGACGAAGGGGACCTCGTTGCTGATGGCGGTGATGTCGGCCTGGGCCAGTTCGGGGCCGATGACCTCGGCGGGCCAGGCCGTGCCGCGTTGGTCCATCTGCGCCGCGGTGTAGCGCACCATCGCGGTGACGCCCGTCATGGCGACCACGGTGAGGCGTTCCGGATCGCGGTTGCCGGCGGGCAGCGCATTCAACAGTTCGTCTAGCGCGGCGGCGGGCGCCGGTGCGGGCCCGGGCCGTGCATAGACCGTCGCCGCGAAGGGGTAGGCGTCGTCGTCGAAGCGGGCGTTGTTTTCGACCGGGTTTTGTCCGTCGATGTCGACGACGACCAACTGCGGGGTCAGCCGCTCGAAGGGGACGAAGGTCAGCGAGAACGGGTCGCCGGCTAGCGCCTCGACGATCTCGTCGATTGCGGCGTATTCCCTGACGTTAGGGCCGGCGGGGCCAAGCGTCGCCTCGAGCGCGTCGCGCGTCTCCGCCAGGATGGCGACTAGCCGGTAACGGCTGCTCACTCCCTGCCAGGCCGCCTGTACATGCTGCCACCGGATCGAGGCGTTGACCGTCTGGAAGCGGTTTGCCACCGCAAACGTCTGCCGGTAGACGGGGATGCCGTTGGTCTGCGCGTAGCTCAGGATCAGCGAGGCGTCTCCGTCCGTCTCCGCGCCGGAGAGCGTGGCGGTCAACACGCCCCGGCTGGAGAGCGCTTCGGTCAGTTGGGGCGGAAGACCGGATGCGACGCCGGTAATCAGCGGGGCGGCAGTCTCAACGTCAGTCTTCAACGGCGAATTCGTAGCGGTGAGGGGCGATGCCGCGGCGGCGTGTCCGATGGGAGAGAAGGCGGGCTGCGCGGCTTGCGCCGGCGCGGTTAGGAAGGCGGGCATGGGCGGGAAACGGCTCAGTAGCCAGATGCCCAGTATGGCGCCCGAAATGATCATGCTGGCGCCAAGCAGCACGCCTAATTTGTGAAGCAGTTCGTCAGTAGACATAAATGCTGTCGATCTCTGTTTGAGAAGGTCCCTGCCCAAACTCTACGCCAACTATCATATCGCGGAATCGGGGGCGTTCACAATCCTGCGCCAGAGATTGCAGCAGGCTGTGTCTCTCGCCATTATCTGTTAGAATAGCCGAAGGAGGGCCGATTGGCTGGCGTCCGGCGTTATGTCGCGCGGGTTGGCCTGCATTCGGGTTCTGCAACGGTTGGAACGGTCGCGAGAATGGAAGCACAAGGTTTACCTACGCTTGGCCAGGCGATTCGCCAAGCCATGCTGTTCGACGTGAACATCTATGTCGCCGTGCAGCAGTCTCCGCGCGGCATCTGGCTTGCGTTGGCTGTGGTGGCGCTGGCGGGCATCTCGGAATCGGTCGGGCAGAGTCTGGT
>JASGTU010000316.1 GCA_030058085.1 Chloroflexota bacterium | reverse complement strand
GCGGCGATGGCGTCGACCACTACGGGCGTGATCGGCTTGTGGTGGTATAGGTCGAGGATAGTGCCGTCCAAGTCCAGCACGACCAGGTCAAATCTGCGTTCAGATGGCATCGCCATGCACCCTCACTGTTGTATACGATAGATAGACACGATGCTGACACTCGGAATGACGTTTTTCGTGCAAGCGCTCATCTAGAAGCCGATGATCAACAGCCGGTCGCGGCCGTGGTAGTCCTCGCGCACGGCTACGTCATGCGCGCCCGGCAGCAGGCGCTCCGCCAACGCCAGTACAGCCTCGCGCTGGTCGTGTCCTATCTCTAAAAACGCCGCGCCGCCGGGCTTCAGATAGGCCGGTAGCTGCGCCAACAGCCGCTCGATCAGGTCGAGGCCCTCCGGTCCGGCTTCCAGCGCCAGCTTCGGCTCATAGTCGCGCACATCGGCCTGCAAGCCGGGGAAGTCATCGCTGCGGATGTAGGGCAGATTGGCGACGATGATGTCGACCTTCTCCGGCAGCGAGGCCAACAGATCGCCCTGCACCAGCCTGACCTGGTCGCGGGCGTCCAAGCAGGCGATGTTGGACGCGGCCACTGTCAGCGCCTCCTGGCTGACATCCGTGGCGTAGACGGTAACGTCGGGACAATTCGCCGCGACCGCTAGGGCGATGGCGCCGCTGCCCGTGCCGATGTCCGCTACAGTCACCGCACGTCCGGGCCGGCGTTCGATCCAGTCCAGCACGGCATCGACCAACATCTCGGTTTCGGGCCGCGGGGCCAGCACGCGGCGGTCGACCAGCAACTCCAGCCCGTAGAACTCCTTCTTGCCCACGATGTAGGCCACCGGCTCGGCCGCGGCACGGCGCGCCACCGCATCCGAATAGCGCTCGGCTTCATCCTGGGTCAGTTCGTAGTCATAGTGCGCAAAGAGCCAACTGCGCTCCACCTGCAGCACATGCGCCAGGATGACCTGGGCGTCCAGGTTAGGCGTGCTGCTGCCGGCGTCGTCCAAGCGTTGCGTAGCGGAGACGATAGCCCGGCCCACGGGCGTTTGCGGCATCAACCGCCAGTGAATCTGCTGCCACATGTGTTCCGGCTTATGCAGCGCCTTGTCTCCGTTATTGGTTTGATGGGAAGGGGACTTGTCTGAGGTCATTCCGCCGGTGGCGCCGGCTTGGGTGAATCCGTGAGCGACTTCGGCGTCGCCCGCCTGGTCCGACCGGCGCGCCTTGCCCGGTCGCAAATCGATGCGCAATACAGCCAACACTGCCTCCTCGTCTGTGTCCCGACAAACGCTGTCGGGCAGGTTAACATCGTCGGTAACCTTGTGGCATGGCATCCGGTTCGTCCTTGAATCCGGCAAGGCCATGCGTGCGGCGCGGTTCGTTGCGCCTATCTCCAACGGGTCGCCGGCAGCGCGAATAACGTCTGACGCGGCCCGGCGGGTTCCCATGATGCGAGCGCACCAGGAGGCCAAAGCCTCACAGATCGGCGCCCACAGCCTGCAATTGCTCGGTCTGGTCGCTTTCCGACAGTTCGTCGATGAATTCGTCCAGGTCGCCGTCCAGCACCTGGTCCAAGCGATAGACCGTCTTGTTAATGCGGTGGTCGGTCACGCGACTTTGGGGGAAGTTATAGGTGCGGATCTTCTCGCTGCGGTCGCCGCTGCCGATCTGGCTGCGCCGCGCTGCACCGGTCTCTTCCAGCCGCCGCTGTTCCTCAAGCGCATACAGCCGCGAGCGCAAGATACGCATGGCCTTGAGCCGGTTCTGCAGTTGGCTCTTTTCGTCCTGGCACGAAACGACGATGCCGGTCGGGACATGGGTGAGGCGCACGGCCGAATCGGTCGTGTTCACGCTCTGCCCGCCCGGCCCGCTGCTGCGGAAGATGTCGATGCGGATGTCGTTATCGCTGATCTCGACCTCCACATCCTCCGCTTCGGGCAGCACGGCAACGGTCGCGGCGCTGGTATGGATGCGCCCCTGGCTCTCGGTCACGGGCACGCGCTGCACGCGATGCACGCCGGATTCGTACTTGAGCCGGCTATAGGCGCCCTTGCCCTTAACCGCGAAGATCACTTCCTTCAGCCCGCCGATGCCGATCTCGCTGCTGCTGAGCATTTCGATCTTGAAGCGATGGTTTTCCGCCCAGCGCGAATACATGCGGAAAAGCTCGGCGGCAAAGAGCGCGGCCTCGTCCCCGCCCGTGCCGGCGCGGATCTCGACGATCACGTTCTTGTCGTCGTTCGGGTCCTTGGGCAGCAGGAGGAGTTTCATGCGCTGTTCAAGGCTGTCTCGCTCGGCCTCCAGTTCTTCGCGCTCCAGCGCTGCCAGCTCCTGCATTTCGGGATCGCTGTCTTCCAACAGCTCCTCGTTTCCCTCCAGTCCCCGTTCGACCTCTTCGTAGCGCCGGTAGGCTTCGACCAACTCCTCGATCTCGCTGCGCTCCTGCGCCAGTTCGTTGAGGCGCGCGTAGTCGGCGACCACCTCCGGCTCAGCCATCTGCTGGGTCAATTCATCGTAGCGGCGCGCGACGTTCTTTATCTTATCAGTCAACGTGGACATAGCGTCCCTTTTACTCTACACCTTCTCCGTGACGGCGCTCATCGGACGAATGCTGCAACGTGCGCGAGCACGTACGACACTGCGCCATCTCAGCCGGCGAAAACCGGCAAATGCCCCAACGAGATCACGTCCGCCCAGTCGCCGTCATCGCCCTCGGTGAACACGGCCATTTCGGCGACGACGTCGGCGGAGGCTTCCTTCATCAAAAGACGCATGCCGCGCAATGTGCTGCCCGTGCTGATCACGTCGTCGACCAGAGCGGCCTTCTTGCCCTGCACCAGGTGCAGGTCCTTGCCGTCCATATAGAGCGTCTGCGGCGCGCCGGTGGTGATGCTCACTACCTCGGCGGACAGGCAGTTTGCCATGTAGGGCTTGCGCACCTTGCGCACGACCACGTAGGGCAGCCCCAGACGCACCGACAGGGCGTGTCCCAGCGGGATCGCCTTGACTTCCGGTACGATCATCACCTGCGCGCTCTGCGGCATACGCTGCGCCAGGGCGTCGGCGGCGGTCTCCACCACCTCCATGTCGCCCAGCATGTTGAAGATCGCGATCTTAACGTTTGGCGCGACCTCGAACAGCGGCAAGTCGCGTTTCAAGTCTCCCACCGTCACCGTATGGAAACGGCCATCGTAGCTCATGACATCACGCCCCAATCGGTCAGTTGCAATGCAAGTCGGCGTTCGGATCGGCCTAGCGGCTGTTTTCCGGCGTGAAGGCGCAAAACAACCCGCCGCCGGCGGGTAATCCGCCTGTGCGTCCGGGAGTTTAATACGCCTCAGCGAAAGTCAATTTTATCACACGCGGCGCACTCGTTGGAAACTGTCGAGGCTGCGCGGTTTGGCGGAGCGAGGAAAATTAACCGCCAAGCCGCCAAACACGCAGAGATGGTTCAGGCATCACGAGTCAGGCGTCACGAGTCACACCTGACGGATGACGTGTGACTTGTGACGATTGCGAAGCGTTTGTCCCCAAGAACAAACAGGGGGCGACGATCTTGCAACGTCGCCCCCTGCCCACAAGGAGGAGGAAGAATGACCCTTAAGATATGTGAAGAACTTCACATATTCAGTAACCCCAATCGCATTGTGGCGGCTGCGCTACGATGTGATTGCCGGCCCCGCACACGCCCTTATGTGCGCGCCTAATGCGAGACGTATTCGGCGCGCACGTAGCGCAGCGGGAAGATGGCGCCGATCAGGCACATCACGAAGATCCCGACCAACAGCAACCGCCCCGACAGATTGAGCATGACAAACTCCTGTTGCAAGTACGCCAGCAGCAGCACCCCCGCCAGCAGCGCGTTGGCAAGGCTCATCCCCACCATGCTCGGGCCGCTCACAATGCGCTCCTGTGCGGCCAAGAGCAGCGTCACGCCCAGCGCCGCCAGCAGCCCGCCCGCCATGCGCACCGGCCAGATCGGACCGCCGGAAAACACGCCCCACGCAGCCAGGTCGCCCTTGGCCGCGGCGAGCAACAGCAAGCCCAGCCCCAAGCCTACCGTGACGCCATTGAGACGCATCACGATGCGCAGAAAGCGATAGACATCGTTCAACGAATAGGCCAAGCCGCCGCTCCTCCGCTTACCAACTCTGTGCGCCGCGGGATGTCCGCAGTCTGCCGGAATTGTAGCGCAAACGGACTAGCCGGCCAAGAAGGCGCGAACAGACTCGACCGGCCGCGCGAACTTGCCAGACGCCGCGTTTGCCGCGACAATAGCAACCGATAGTGCAGCGGGCTCTGTCCCGCCGAGACGTGAACGCGAGAAAGGGATCGACCGCTCCTTATGTCCCGGCTTCCTTCTAACCGCAGTGCGCACAGCTTTATCGAATTCGCCCTGATCATCATCCTGTTCGCCATCGTCCTCCTCTCGATCTTACTGATCTTGGGAGACGATTTGCGAACGTTTATCAACGACCTGCTACAAACCTGGTTTCCCGCCTAACCGCGCCGCAAGGAGCGCTGCCAACAGTGGCGACGTGGACGATCCGGCTGAGCGGTGCAGCCGATTCTGCGTTGGACCTGCTCTTCCCGCCCCGCTGCGCGGGCTGTGACGCGCCGGGACAGCCGTTCTGCGATCGCTGCGCCCAACTGGTCGCCCCTCTCCCCGCGCAGATCTGCGCCGTCTGTGGGCGCCCACATGCGACAGCCGTTGCGTTGTGCAGCCAATGTCGCCACGGTCGTTCTCACCTGCGACTTTCTCGCGCAGCGGCTTTGCACGCCCACCCGCTGCGCGAGGCCATCCACGCGCTGAAATACGAAACCCGCCCGGAGTTGGCCGGGCCGCTGGCGCGTTACCTCGTCGCCGTCTTTCAGGCGCCGCCGTGGGATGCGCTGCCCGCGCCCATCGATGCAGTCGTGCCCGTCCCGCTCCACATTCAGCGGCGCGAGGAACGCGGCTATAACCAGTCCGAACTGCTGGCCGCGGGGCTGTGCCGGGCGACGGGCCTGGCGCTGGAACCGGCTTGGCTAGAGCGTATTCAGGCCACTCGCCAACAGGTCGGCCTGTCCGCGGCTGAGCGCAGGCAAAACGTCGCCGGCGCGTTTACGGCGCACAGCGCTGTCACCGGGCGCTGTCTGCTGCTGGTCGACGACGTGTACACGACCGGCGCCACGCTGGAAGCCTGCGCCCAAGCCGCGACCGCGGCCGGCGCCCGCGCCGTCTACGCCCTCACCCTCGCCATCCCCGCCCACGGCGCGCACCCCTAATTTGCCGTGCGCCCAAGGCGATAAATCGGCCGCTTTCCGCTGTAGCGGCGGATTCCCTGCCGCCGGACGCTTCATCCCGAACAGCATCCCCGCCACTCCTACAAGGCGTGCGGTTTGCCTGCGGCAGCGCTCTGAGATGTGCCGCCATAGCCGAAAAATCGAGGTTGACTTTCCCCGCCAACCGGACTACAATTTGAGTATGAACCTGGAAGCCTGCTCCATCAGGGTCTGGCATCAACCGCTCACCTGGCCGAACGCTCTATCACTTCGGCATCAAGCAATCCGCATAGCTGAATAAGTAGAGTTCAGTGCGCCGTGCGTGCCAAGGGCGCAGTTTCCTCTTCGGCGCATCACGGCCCCTTCAGTTCGGCAGGCAGCCGGCGACTTGGTTTTTCTACGGTTGCAACGAACCGCTTCGAAGAAAGGAGTCAGACCATGGATCTGAAAGTTCATGGCCGCAATGTAGATGTGACCGATTGGATTGAGGAGTATGTGGACAAGAAAGTGGGCAAGCTCACCCGGTATCTGCCCACGGTCAATGAAGCACGCGTCGAACTCACCCACAATGCCACCCGCTCTGCAGATGACCGTTACACGGTCCAGATTACGATGTGGTCCAATGGTCAAATTCTGCGCGCGGAGGAATCCACCAGCGATATCTTCGCCTCAATCGATGCAAGCGTAGACAAGTTGGCCCGCCAGATTCGGCGCTTCAAAGGTCGCCGCATCCACGGCAAACGCCGCGCCGCAGCGGCAGCCAATGCCGAAGCCGAGCTGACCGCCGCCCTGATAGAGGAGGCCGACGCCGAAGAAGAGGAAGAGGTGGCGGTCATCACGCGACGCAAGGAGTTTGTGTTGCAGCCCATGAACGAAGAGGAGGCCATCGCGCAGATGGAATTGCTCGGCCATGACTTCTTCGTCTACTACGATATGGATGCAAGCGGCGTCAACGTGCTCTACCGCCGCCGCGACGGCCAATACGGTCTGTTGCAGCCGCGGCTCGCCTAACGCCGCAGGCCGGATGACTGCCAGCCTCTAGCGAATAAGAAAGCCCGCACCGGAGGGCGATTGCCGGTGCGGGCTTTTGTGTGCGCAGGGACCGTTACAGGGGCAGCGGATCCGTGCTGTTGGCCAAGCGCAGCCCTTGTCGCGCAAACTCGGCGAAGCGTTGTTCCGCCAACGCGCCGAAATCGATCTCCGGGTGTGCCACCGGCGAGGTGCAATCTTGCAGCACCAGAAACTTCTCCAGCATGCCCGGCTGACCGCTGAACTCGTTCACCAAGTCCTCGACCGTCTCCAGCACGCAATGACTCGACGCCTCGCCCGCGATCACCACCAGGTCGGCCGCGGCCAGAGTATCCAGAAGAGCCTGGTTCTTGCCGCCCTGCGGCGAGCCTGGCACATGGATCTCGGGCTGGATGATGGAGTAGTGCTCGGTGCGCGGTTCGCTGCCCTTGATCATCCAGTGCGGTGCGACCCGGCGGGCGAGCGAGTGCCAGGCTACCGCCGACCAAAGCTCACCGTCTAGGGTATGGCCGTTGCTGCCGATCAGGGTGTGATAGGGCCAGATCGTCAGCTGCTTCTTGGCCTCGGCTTCCAACTCGCGCACATAATACCGCGACCATTCCGGCTCGCTCAACGGTCGCCAGCGTCCGGCCTCCACATCGGCGGCTGTGATTATCGTGAACGGCGCCGGGTGGCGGCCTTCTGCGTCCGCCCACCACACCGGAGAAAAAATCTGGTTCGGCAGGTGCGAGTCGAGCGAGCAGGTGATCTGTGAGATGACCGCGGCGTTGCGGAAAATGAACTCGATCACCCGGCGCACATCGCCGAGCGCACCGGGCACATAGAGCGATCCCTGCTCATGGCAGAAGTCGACTTGCATATCGACCAGCAGGAGATGCACCTGCGGCTCGTCGGGCGAGACCGGCGGCAAACCGGCCTGGATCGCAGCTTGCTCGATCTCCGCCATGTCAGGCGTAAACAGCGCGCCGATGCGCTCGGGATCATAGAACGAAGGGTATTCCGTCATGAAACGCCTCTTTCGCCATAGGCAGCCGCACAGTGTTGCGGCATAGTAGAGTTGCGGCACAGTAGACAGGAACGGTTGCTCGCCAAGATAATGTGTTTTCGACACTAAGTCACCTTGATTATGGCACAACGCGGCGAGCGTGTCCAATGCGCCGGCTTCCATTGCGTCTTTTACCACGAATGGCACGAATGGCAAGGGCGCTCATCGCGCGTCGCGCCTAGGCAGGTAGCTTGGCGGATTCCGTCTGTGCTACAATGGAGCAATCCGGCCGCTCGTAGCGTTTAGCACTAGCGCGCTCAGTTCGTGAGCGGCAGACGACAACGATCCGCCCGCCCCGAGGCGGAAATCACGGCACGGTAGAGGAAGGCACATTGCAGCGCTTACTGACACGCGAGCACGATGAGCTTTTGCGCCGGGAGCGCGCCCTGCTTGAGGGCTTGCGCGTGCATTTGGCCCGGCTGGACGCCCCAGAAGCCGATCAAGAGCTATTAAAGCGCAGCCTCCAGCAGCTAGAAGAGTTGTTCCTGCTGGTCGTGGTCGGGGAGTTCAACGCCGGCAAGACGGCGTTCCTCAACGCTCTGTTGGGCGGCAAGATGTTGCCCGAGGGCGTGACGCCTACCACAAGCGAAATCTACGTGGTGCGCTATGGCGACGAATTGCGCCAGGAAGCCAACGGCGACGACTATCACACGATCCGCGCCCCGGTGGAGTGGCTGCACGAGTTGAACCTGGTGGATACGCCGGGCACGAACGCCGTGATCCAGCGCCACCAGGAGATCACCGAGCACTTCATCCCGCGCAGCGACCTCGTCCTCTTTGTGACCAGCGTCGAACGCCCCTTCACCGAGAGTGAGCGGCTCTTCCTGGAGCGCATCCGCGAATGGGGCAAGAAGATCGTCGTCATCATCAACAAGATCGACCTGGTGCAGAACGAGCAAGAGCTGCAAGAAGTGGTCGACTATGTAGCCCGCAACGCGCGCAGCTTGCTGAACCTGTCACCCGAAATATTCCCGATCAGCTCGCGGCAGGCGCTGCAAGCCAAGCTGGCTGCCCGCGAGCAGGGCGTCCCCATTAGCGGCGAGTTGTGGGAAGCCAGCCGTTTCGGCCCGCTCGAACGCTACATCCTCAACACCCTGGACGCGGGCGAAAGGCTGCGCCTCAAGTTCGAGAACCCGCTAGGCGTCGCCGCACGCCTGCTCAAGCAGTACAGCGAGCAAATTGACCTGCGCCAAGAGGTGCTTAAGGGCGATTTCCACACGCTGGACGTGATCGACGAGCAGCTCGAGGCCTACCAGGTCGACATGCGCCGCGACTTCAAGTACCAGAGCAGCCGCGTCGACAACGTGCTCTACGAGATGGCCGAGCGCGGCGACCGCTTCTTCGACGAGATGCTGCGCATCGGGCGCATCTTCGACCTGGTCAACGGCGAAAAGGTGCGCGCCGAGTTCGAGCGCCAGGTGGTAGCCGACACGAGCCAGCAGATCGAGCGCCACGTCAGCGACTTGATCGATTGGATGGTGGAGCGGGACTATCGCCAGTGGCATGACGTGATCGACTACCTCAACCGCCGCGCCACCCAGCACGCCGAGCAGATGGTTGGCCAGGTCGGCAGCGAGTTCGAGTTCAACCGCCAGAACATGCTGGCGTCCGTGGGCCGCGACGCCCAACGCGTGATCGAAGGCTATGACCGCGAAGCGGAATCGCGCAAGCTTGCCCAGGAGGTGCAGCGGGCCATCATCCAGACCGCAGCTGTGCAGGTCGGCGCGCTGGGGCTGGGCGCGCTCTTGGTGGCCCTGCTCCAGACCACCCTGCTGGACATTACCGGCGTTCTCGGCGCCAGCGCCGTCGCCGCTTTGGGGCTATACGTGCTGCCCTACCGGCGCTCCAAGATCAAGCTCAACCTGCGCGACAACATCAACGATCTGCGCGCCCAGCTCGACGCCGCCTTGCAGCGCCAGTTCGACAAGGAGCTGGGCGACAGCGTCCAGCGCCTGCGCGAGGCGATTGCGCCCTACACGCGCTTCGTGCGCGTGGAGCGCGAAAAGCTCGAACGCCTGGAAACGGATCTGCAAGAGGCGCAGACAGAGGTCCGCTCCCTGCACGCCATGACCGAGTCCCTGGCCCCGCCTCCCAAGCCGGAAGCCTAGGCGCTTTTCTGCTGAGCGCTTCAACCGTGGACCGGTTGTGAGACATGACGCCGATCATCTCGCTGGCCCCGCTCAACGCCGAAGACCACGCCGCGGCGCTACAGGCGGTCTACCAGGCGACGCCGCGCTTCTGGGCGATGTACGGACTGCCTACCGCTCCGGCGGGGGAGGCCGCCCGCGACCTGGATGAGGTCGCGCAGACGCCGGGCCGCTATCTCTTGGGCATTATCCGCCGCATCGATCCCGCCAATGCACAGGCCGGCGGCGAGTTGATCGGCCTGGCGGATTTTCGGCTGTACTGGCCCGAAGAGCGCATGGCCTACCTGGGCATGCTCATGGTGGCGGAGCGCTACCAGCGCCAGGGCGTAGGCCTACAGGCATGGCGGCTGCTCGTCCCCTGGCTGGCGGAGGCCGCCGGCATCCAAACGGTGCGGCTCGGCGTGGAGCAGTTCAACCCGGGCGCGCTCTTGTTCTTTCAGAAGGCGGGCTTCACGCTGACCGGCGAAAGCAGCCGCATCAGCGTGGGCAGCAAGCGGGTGCGGCTGCTCTACATGGAACAGTCGCTCAAGCAGTCCTCGCCGGCAAACATGCACAGCACATCGAAATAGGAGACCCTCGACATGAAGCTTACCTCACGGCCGCAATGGCAGGCGCTGCTCCAGCATCGGCAGGAGATGGAAGGCGTCCACATGCGGGACCTCTTTGCGCAGGATGCGTCCCGCTTTGACCGCTTCGCGCTGCGCTTCGACGACATCCTGTTCGACTACTCGAAGAACCGCATCACCGAGCGGACAATGGCCTTGCTGACCGACCTGGCCCGCGCCGTCGACCTTCAGGCGCAGATCGACGCCATGTTCCGCGGCGACAAGATCAACACGACCGAGAACCGCGCCGTGCTCCATGTGGCGCTGCGCAACCGCAGCAACCGGCCTATCCTGGTCGACGGGCAAGACGTGATGCCCGACGTCAAGCGCGTGCTGGCGAAGATGCGCCGCTTCAGCCAAGCCGTGCGCACGGGCGACTGGCGCGGCTACAGCGGCGAGCGCATTACCGACGTCGTCAACATCGGCATCGGCGGCTCGGACCTGGGGCCAAAGATGGCGACGACAGCGCTGACGCCCTACTGCCGCGCCGACCTGCGCACGCACTTCGTGTCGAACGTGGACGGCACAGACATCGCCGAGACGCTGAAGGTCGTACAGCCGCAGACGACGCTCTTCCTGGTGGCGTCCAAGACCTTCACCACCCAGGAGACCATGACCAACGCGCACACGGCGCGCGCCTGGTTCCTGGAAACAGCGCAGGATGAAGCGCACATCGCCAAGCACTTCGTCGCCCTCTCGACCAACGAGGCCGCGGTGCGCAGCTTCGGCATCGACCCGGACAACATGTTCGAGTTCTGGGATTGGGTCGGCGGGCGCTATTCGCTCTGGTCCGCCATCGGACTGTCGCTGGCGATCGCCGTCGGCATGGACCGCTACGAGGAGATGCTGGAGGGCGCGCACCGCGTCGACGAGCACTTCCGCACGACGCCCTTCGAGCAGAACATTCCCGTGATCATGGCGCTGCTCGGCATCTGGTACAACAACTTCTTCGGCGCCGAAACCCACGCCATCCTGCCCTATGACCAGTACCTGGCCCGCTTCGCCGACTACTTTCAGCAGGGCGACATGGAGAGCAACGGCAAAGCCGTCACCAAGAGCGGCGAGTGGACAGACTACAGCACCGGGCCGGTGATCTGGGGCCAACCGGGCACCAACGGACAGCACGCCTTCTACCAGCTCATCCACCAGGGCACGAAGTTGATCCCCTGCGATTTTCTGGCGGCGGCCCAGAGCCACAACCCGCTCGGCAAGCACCACCCCATCCTGATCTCCAACTACTTCGCGCAGACCGAAGCGCTGATGAAGGGCAAGACGCCGGACGAGGTGCGGGCGGAGTTGGCGGCGCAGGGCGACGGCGGCGAGCGGCTGGAAATCCTAGTCGCGGCCAAGACGTTCCCCGGCAACCGGCCGACCAATTCGTTCCTCTACCGCAAGCTGACGCCGCAGACGCTCGGCTCGCTGATCGCGCTGTATGAGCACAAGATCTTCGTGCAGGGAGCGATCTGGGGCATCAACTCGTTTGATCAGATGGGCGTGGA
>JASGTU010000315.1 GCA_030058085.1 Chloroflexota bacterium | reverse complement strand
CGTATCAGGCGTGAGAGGCGCGTTGATCGAGACGATATCCGATTCGCGGAAGACTGATTCGATGTCGACCAGTTCAACGCCGAGTTCTCCGGCGACGGCGGGCGAGGCATAGGGGTCATAGGCGAGCTTGCGGCCGAGGTCGAAAGGCGCGAGCAGGCGGAAGACCTCTGCGCCGATATTGCCCATGCCGACCATGCCGAAGGTTCTGCCGCGCAGACCGATAGAGATGGTGGCGCCGCGCAGGTCCCAGCGCGCAGTGCGCACGATGCGATCTTTTTCGGGCAGGCATTTGGCAAGGGCAAGTACGAGCGTGACCACGGCTTCGGCGACGGGGCGGCGGGCGGCGTCGACGGCGATGGCAAGCAGGACGCCGGCGCGCGTGCATGCGTCGACGTCGATAGCGTCATAGCCGACGCCCCAGCGGGCGATGGCGGCAAGGCGGTCGTCGCCGCTGAAGGAGTCGGCGGTGAAGCGGTCGCCGAGGGCAAGCACGGCGTCGAAGGACGCAATGTCGGCGGGGGTGACATAGCGGCCATTGGGGCCGCTGCCGGATGCGGCGAAGTAGTCGTAGACGACGTGGGGCAGCGGGTCAACGAGTTCGGCGAGGACAGGCTCCAGCCGGCCTGCTGCGTCGGGCTTGAAATCGGCGGAGATGCCGATGGTCAGGCGTTCGGTCATGAAAGGTTCTCCTCTGAGGGCGGCATAAGCAAGCTCGACATAATGAAAGGATTCTCGGCTACGCGGCGGCGGGTCACGCTCCTAAGCGGGCGGGTAGAGCAGATGGCCTTGCCGGTCCGTCTGGGCGCGCAGGAGATGGCCCTCAATTGACGTCACGTAGAGGACGGACAGATCAGGGCCGCCGAACGTGCAGTTGGTAGGCCGGTTGGCGGGGACGAGATGCGTCTCCAGCACGCGGCCATTGGGCGCGAAGACGTAGATCATGCCGCCGGGCCCGCTGACTTCCCAGCCGGCGGTGGCGATGATGTTGCCGTCTGTATCGAGGCACATGCCATCGATGCCGCGGTGCGGGTAGAAGTTGTGCAGGACGGTGTAGGGGCCGAGCGAGCCGTCGTCGCGCACGGGGTAGGCGCGCAGCTCGCGCAGCTGGCCTTCGCCGTATTTGCTTTGCGCCACGTAGAGGGTGCGTTGGTCGAGCGAGAAAAGGATGCCGTTGGGCGACGTCGTGTCAAAGGTAACGCGCGCCACGCGCCACGCGCCGTCAGGCTGCGGATCCAGGCGGAAGACGGATTCGTGGTCTAGCTCCATGTCGTCGCGAAAGTTGCCGTAGCGCGGGTCGGTGAACCAGATGCGACCTTGGTTGTCGATGGCGAGGTCGTTGGGGCTGTTGAAGCGACGGCCCTCGAAGCGGTCACAGATGACGGTAGTCGAGCCGTCCGCTTCGTAGCGCACGATGCGCCGCGCACCGCTTTCGCAGGCATAGAGGCGTCCATCCTTGTCGAACATGAGACCGTTGGCCTCATTCGTGCTGGTGCGGTAGACAGAGACCTTTTCGGTCTGCGGGTCGTAGCGCATGATGCAGCTGTTGGGGATGTTGCTAAAGAGCAGGCCGGAGCCGTCCCAGGCCGGTCCTTCAGTCAGGGTCATTGGTTCGATCAGCGAATGGAAGTTCCAGTCCACGGCGTCAACCTCCTTTGCTGGATGTATGCGCCGGATGTGCGCGGGCAAGGCGGCGGCTGGTGTAGGGAAATGGGCGGCGCGGCAGAGTCACAACAGGCGAGGCCACGCGTGGTTTGTTCGCCGGACAGGCGCGCCTGTCACAGTATAGTGTAGTCCGGAAAAGGGTGTCAAAAGCCGCGGTCAGAGTCCGGATGGCTGCGGTATCACCGCGCGTTGGTAGGGGCGTGCGGTTATGCCATAATGGAGGGATGAAGACGCTGAGCAAGTCGTCAGAACGGGCGGCGATGGCTGGGGTAGTCCTGCTGGCTGGGCTGCTGCGCTTCTGGGCGATCGACGCCAAGACCATCTGGCTGGACGAGGCCTTCAGCATCTGGGTGGCGGAACTTCCGCTACCGAAACTGCTGCGCTTCGTGGCGAGCGTGGACCACCATCCGCCGCTCTATTACCTGTTGCAGCATGGTTGGCAGGTCGCATTGGGCAACTCGGCGTTCGCGGTGCGAAGCTTGCCTGCGCTGCTGGGCGTTGCGACGGTCCCGCTGCTCTATGCCGCGGGCAGACGCTTGACGGACGGTACGACGGCGCTGATGGCAGCGCTGCTGCTGGCTGTGTCGCCGTTCCATGTGCGCTACGGTCAGGAGTCGCGCATGTATGCCTTGATGACGCTGTTGGCGGCAGGGGCGCTGCTTTGTCTGGCGGTCTGGCTGGCGGATTCAAGGGCGGGGAGCGTGCAGCGCAGGGCGGCAATGGGCGGGTTGGCGGTGACGCAGGCGTTGCTGATGCTGACGCACAACACGGCCGCGCTGCTGTTTCCGGCGGCGCTGAATGCGGGTGTGGCTGGGGCGTTCTGGATGCAGGGAGCGTCCGCGAAAACCGCCGGGGTCGGGGGGACGTTGGGCGACAAGGGGTTCGTCCTGCGCTGGCTGGCGGTGCAGGCTGCAGCGCTGCTATTATGGCTGCCGTGGGGGCCTGCCTTCTGGGCGCAGGCGCAGACCGTCTACCATGAGTTCTGGATACAGCAGCCGAGCGGCTATAGCGTATGGCTGGCCTTCCACAACTTCAATTTGGCGTTTCCGGAGGGCTGGTTTCCCGCCGCGCCGTGGTGGGATCTGTTGTACTGGGGGCTGACGTTAGGCGGCGTCTGGGCGCTGCGCCGGCGTCGACCGGTTGCCGTGCTGCTGGCGGCGATGTTTATCGTTCCGCCGGTACTGGAGTTGCTCGCCGGGCTGCGTCGCCCGGTGTTTTCCGACCGCACGCTAATCTGGACGACGCTGCCGTATTACCTGTTCGTCGCGGCCGGGTTGCGCGGCCTTGCAGAGGGGGCGAAAGCAACACGTTGGCGCACAGTTGCAGCGAGCGCGGTTGCGGTACTGCTAGTCGGGCTGACCGTGTATTCGCTCCATGCTTACTTTACAGGCTACGAGAAGGAGGACTGGCGCAGTGCAGCCGCGTGCGTGGCTGAGGGCGCGCGTCCCGGCGACTTGGCGGTTTTTCACGCGCCGTGGGTGCAGATTCCGTTTGCGTACTATTATCGTGGGCAGGGCGCGCCGGTGGAGATGCGCGGCGCACCTGCGGACCTGTTCGCAACGGGCGAGCTAGAGCCGGCCATGCGCACAGAGGACTTGCCGGCTCTGCGTAACTTGATTGCCGGACGCGAGCGTGTGTGGCTGGTCTATTCGCACGAATGGTATTCGGATGCCGGGGGACTGGTACCGCAGGAGATTGAGAGGGTGATGGTCGCGGCGGATGAATGCACCTTCCTGGGCGGCCGCGTGATCCGGTTTGAGCGCAGGGGGGGATAAGCGCGGAATCCGCCGCGCACCTGTGGCGAACGTTCTGCGGACTCCGCGCCGAAGTCAGACTCAGGCCAAGAGGCGGCGCACCTCCTGGGCCATTACCTCGCCTAGCTTGCGGTGCTCGTCCGGCTCGAAGTGGATGCCGTCGAGATCGCTGGAGCGAATCACCGCGCCGGCGTCGAGGAAAGCGCAGCCGCGTTCTTCGGCTACGCGGCGGTAGTGCGCGACGAATTTGAGCGACTTCTCTTGCGAGCCTTCGAACATCTCGGCAAACTCGCTGAGTTTGGCGACGGGCGGCGGGGCGACGAGCAGGACCGCAGGCGCCGCGCCGTCCGGGCCGGCGACGCTCTTTTGGATGATATCGACGAGCACGCCGGCGCTGTTGGCGATGTCGAAGGCGGAGACGGAGAAGCGCATCTTGAGGTCGTTCGTGCCCAGCATGAGGATCACCAGGTCGATAGGCCTGTGGGTCTCCAGGCATGGGATCAGGTAGTCGCGCCCGTTCTTGTAGCCTTCGATGGGGTCATTCCACACGGTCGTGCGGCCGTTGAGGCCCTCTTCGATCACCTGGTAGGTTGGGCCGAGCAGCCCGGTGAGGACGCCCGTCCAGCGCACATCGCGTGGGAAGCGGTCTTTGGTGGCGGGGTCGTAGCCCCAGGTGTTGGAATCTCCGAAACAAAGCACGGTTTTCATGGCGTGTCTCCTGTTGGCTGGGATCGTAAGGGAATGATGGATTGACGTTAGCGTCTAGCGATTGCGGTCTCGTCGCTTAGCGGCGTCGCGATTGGCTGCTTGCAAGACGACAGGAAAGCAACCGAGCGGCTATTTTCCCGGCATGGCGTGTTTGGGTAGAATGATACCATTGTGCGTAGAACTTTCCATCGTCGCCGTGTCGCGATCGCCCGTTTTCCGGCTCTTTGCGTGCGGTATTGAGAGATCATTTTATGCCTTCATCCCAAACGAATCCCTCTGTTTCTGCAGTTGCCATCAGTCGTAGACCGCCCATTGTCGAAAACCCGCCGGAAGAGGAACAGATCGCGCGCCTCGTAGACCGGATCATGCAGGCCGGCGCGGCGCAGGGCGCGCGCTTCGGGCGGGAGGACGTGCGCGTGGTCAAAGCGCCGCTGCGCATCTGCCCGCTGGGCGCGCATATCGATCACCAACTGGGAATCGTCACCGGCATGACCATCGATCAGAGCGTGATGTTGGCCTTTGCGCCCGCCGCGGACGAGTCGGTCTATATCGAGAGCCTCAATTTTCCCGGGGAGGCGCGCTTCGATCTGAGACACATTCCTGCCCAAACCAGGGGTGATTGGGCCAACTACGTGCGCGGCGCCGTGCATGCGCTACGCCAACGACACGCTGTGTCACGCGGCATGATCGGCGTAGTGGGCGGAGCGATGCCCATCGGCGGGCTAAGCTCCTCGGCGGCGGTGACGACAGCGTATCTTCTGGCGATGGAGGCGATCAACGACTTGGCCGTCGACGCCTATGAGAACGTGGAACTGTGCCGGCTGACTGAGAACGGCTACATCGGGTTGAACAACGGCATCCTAGACCAGTCCGTGATCCTGTTCAGCGCGCAGGATTACCTGACGCGCATCGATTGCGAAACGGTCGAGATTGACCGGGCGCCCGCCCCGCATGAGCCGGCGATGAACTACGAGGTATTGGTTGTCTATTCGGGCGTGACGCACACGCTGGCAGGAACCGACTACAACAACCGCGTGGCGGAATGCCAGGCGGCGGCGCGGCAACTGCTGGAGGCGGACGGGCGACCGTTGCCCGCGGATGCGCGGCTGCGGCATGTGACGCCGGAGGCGTTCGCGCGTCATGGCGGTCAATTGGCTGAACCGCTGCAACGCCGGGCGCGCCACTTCTTCGGCGAGATGGAGCGGGTGACGCGCGGTGTAGATGCGTGGCAGCGGGGCGACCTGGTTGAGTTCGGGCGGCTGGTGACCGAATCGGGCGAAAGCTCGGTCAAATGGTATGAGTGCGGCAGCCCGCAACTGATCACGCTGTATGATATTTTGCGCGAGGCGCCCGGCGTGTATGGGACGCGCTTCAGCGGGGCCGGGTTCCGCGGCAACTGCATTGCGCTCATCGACCCGGCGGCGCGAGAGACAATCGCCGAGGCGGTGCATGCCCGCTATCCGCAGGCGCACCCAGACG
>JASGTU010000314.1 GCA_030058085.1 Chloroflexota bacterium | reverse complement strand
GATGCGCTGCAGCGCCGGGTCGTTGGCCCTGCGCAGGGATTGCTCCCCGTATCGTTGCTGTACGGCGACGATGGCGCTTTCGAGGCGTCGTCGTTTGGGCGTTGCCATGCGTTCGCCAGTCCATTCTCTTGGCCTGTCTTTTGGCCGGCGCTGCATGGTGTTATGCAAGCGCTTCACCAGGTTCTATGCAAATTCTATAGAACATTTGTTCTGGAGTCAAGAGGGAGCAATTGCAGGGCAGGGATCGCCGATGCCCGCGCGATGGGCGGAGAGGTCGCAGCCAGGGACTGAAAACACCCAATCCCCGTAAGGGGATTAAGACCCGGCGCAAGCCCGCCTCCCCGCTGTTTTCCGCACTAAATCGACGCGATTTCCGTTGACATAACGCCACGAATATGGTATACTAGAGATACCAAGCAACACCGATTCCTCGCAAAAGGAATTCAGACCGGTTTCACCCACTCGCGCACTACCACAGCGCCAACACCCTGTGCATAAGCGCCCCACCCCCTGTAAGGGGATTAGGACGTAAAGCTTTGCCTTGCACCCGTCCCCGCATAATGGACGCCGTGAGCGGCCCGTTGGCGATGGGCGGAGCCCCGCAAAGATCGAGCAGCACTTGCGGGACGTGTACGGGGCCGTAGCCGCACCCTATAGAGGGCGCAATACTTTTCTATCTGCCGGAGGGCGTGGAATCTGAAAACACCTATTCCCCTATGGGGGAATTAAAACGCCCTTCACTCAAAACGAAAGGGGTCAAAAAAGTGTTTGGCCTGATTGTATTCATTTCGCTTGTGATCTTTCTGTGGAGATTGGTCGCCAAACTGAACAAGGCGATGAATGACATAGAAGGGGAAGCGCGTCACCATTTGCGCTACAACCAGGAGCGGGCCGAACGCATTGAAAAACTGATTCGACAGGAGTCGAGCCGTTTGGCCGCCGAGCGTTACCACTTGATGACGACCTCCACAAAGAACGAAAGGAGTTAAGAATGCTTCTCGCACTGATTGTATCGTTCGTAATCCTATTTTTCCTGTGGGGATCGTCCAGAAATGTGGCTAGAAAGGCCAGGGAGTGGGAAGCGGAGGTCAACTACCAGATGCGCCTCAACCTGGAACGGGCGGAACGTATCGAAAGGTTGATCCGTGAGGAAGAGGCCCATTTAGCCGACGAGCGCTATGCCCGAACGGAAGAATCACCCGGCATCACGAGACTACGCCGGTACAAGGTGGAAATCTCGAAGGGCGGATAAAACCGACACGCGGCGGGCAAGGGCTTGCCCGCCGCAACAACACCAACACGTCGTCCTAACGGCGTCCCTCGCTTTGAGCCCCTTTACGCCAAGTCGTGGTATGCTGAACGAACACCAGCATGATCCCTGGCTTCAACCACCTCAACCAGCGCAGGGGGCACAGACCCATGACCCAACTCAACGCAACCCAGCTCGACGCCCATGCCCTGACGCCGGCGGCGAAGGAGCAGGTGTTTCGTCGCAACTTCAAGTATTTCCTGGCTGACACGATCCTGTTCAACCTGGCGATGGGCATCATCGGGACGACCACCGTCATCCCCGACTTTGTCCGCCAACTCACTAGCTCAGAGATCCTGATCGGCCTGTCCGGCAGCATGTTCACCGTCGGCTATATGCTGCCGCAGCTCTTCATCGCCCGCTACATCGTCCGCTATGCGCGCAAGAAGTGGTGGTTCGTCGGCCCCAATATCCCCGTACGCCTGGTAATGTTGATCTTCGCCGGCATCACCGTGTGGCTGGGCGCAGGCAGACCCGGCGCCATCCTGGCGGCCTTCTTCATCTGTTACGGCATCGCAGCCATTGGCGACGGTCTGGTAGGCGTGCCCTGGGCAGACTTAGCCGGGAACAGCCTGGATAACCCGCGGCGGGCGCGCATGTTCGGCTTCGGCGACGCCATCACCGCCGTAACGCTGCTGGCAATCGCCCCGTTGATCGGCCTGGTGCTGAGCGACGCCGGGCCCGCGTTTCCCAACAACTATGCGCTGCTGTTCGGCGCCGCGGGCATCGTCTTTGCCGTCTCGATTCTGCCCGGCCTCTTTTTTCACGAGCTTCCCGGTAGCCGCACGGTCGAAAAGCTGCCCAGCATGGCCGATTTCATCAGCCATCTCGGCGCGGTCTTGCGCCAGGACAAGCCTTACCGGGCCTTCATTATCCTGCGCATGCTCACCGCCCTGTTTACGATGGCGCTCCCCTTCTACGTCGGCTATGCCACGGTGGACCTGGGGCTGTCCAGCGCGGTGGCCGTGCCGGTGCTGCTGGCGATGCAGACCGTCGGCGGCCTGGGCGGGGCGTTGATCTACGCCTGGCTCGGCGGCCGCGACAATACGCGCTACATCCAGTTGGCGATTGTGTGCGCCGCCCTGCTGCCCGCCAGCGCGTTGCTGGCCGGGATCGTCGGGCCTCTGCCGCTCTATGCCGGCTTCTTGTTGTCCGGGCTGGCAAGCCACGCCATGCTGTTCGCCAGCTACACCAACTGGGTAGTGGACTATGCCGAATCCGACCAGCGCCCCACCTATGTCGGGCTGTCAAACACGGCGGCGGCCCTCTTCACCCTGACCGCCCCGTTCATCGGCGGCGTCATCGCCCAGCAGCTTGGCTATCGCTCCCTGTTTGCGGTGGCGCTAGTCATGGCCCTGGCCTCGTTGTATGTGGCTGTGCGCTACCTGCG
>JASGTU010000313.1 GCA_030058085.1 Chloroflexota bacterium | reverse complement strand
CCCGGCGGGTAGGCGAAGGAAACTTCAGCAGGGGCTGCTTCTTCTTCAGCAGGCTCCTCGGCTGCGGCTTCCTCCTCGGCTGGTTCTTCGGTTGCAGCCTCCTCCTCGGCAGGTGCGGCCTCCTCCTCGGCAGGTGCGGCCTCTTCCTCGGCAGGTGCAGCCTCCTCCTCGGCAGGTGCGGCCTCTTCCTCAGCAGGTGCAGCCTCCTCGACCGGCGCCGGTTCTGCCGGAGCCTCTTCCTCGCCGCGACCGCCGCAGGCGGCTAGCGCCAGCGATGCGATCAACAGCACGCTGATCAAAATCCATAATTTGCGGTGCATGGGTTTCACTCCTTGAACTGGTACTACATCTAAAGGGTTGATGAAAAGACTCGAACGGACCGGGTAAATGCACGGCCCGGATGTTCGCTTTGCGCCGGCTTGCTATGCGGTATCCCGCTCGATCACGGACAGCGGCAGCCGCACATGGTGCACAGCCCTGTCCGGGTCTGCCAAACGCGCCAACAGCAGCTCGACCGCCACGCGACCGGATTCGTCCAGTGACTGGCAGATAGTGGTCAGGCCGATATGGTCAGCCGTATCCAGGTCGTCAAAGCCGATGACGGCCAAGTCGCCGGGGATGCGCAGCCCGCGCTCGCGCGCCGCCTTCAACACGCCCAGCGCCAGCGTGTCGTTGGCCGCGAAGATCGCATCCGGCGGCTTCTCCAGGCCCAACAGCGCATGCGCTAAAACACGGGCAGGCTCTACGCCGTGCTCGCCTTGGGCAACATACTCGTCCGGCAAGGTCGCACCTGCGGCCTGTAACCCGGCCCGAAAACCGGCCAGCCGCAGCACGCTCGTACGCAGGGTGTAGTTGGGAATTTCCACATCGCCGCCAATGAAGGCCATGCGCCTTCGACCTTTGCCGATCAGGTATTGGGCGGCCATTTCGCCGCCATAGCGGTTGTCGATCTCAACCCCGCCAAGAGCCGGGTGCGACGTCTCGATCACGACGGTTTGCAGGTTGTGGGCCAACAAGCGTTCGACGATCTTGTCATCCACCAGGACCGAGATCAAGATCAGGCCGTCCAGCCGCCGCAAGATGGGCAGGCTTTCTAAATAGCCGCGCAGCCGGTGGGCTGAATCGACGTTGTAGATCACCAATTCGCACGAGGCGCCGGCCAACGCATCAGAGATGCCGCGCAGGCGTTGTACAAACGAGGGATAGGTGAAGAAGGGGGCCAGGACGCCGACGCGATTGGTGACGCGCCGCGCCCGCGCGGTCGCCTCGGCCTTGGGCACAAAGCCCAGGTCGTCAATCGTCGCCAACACGCGACGGCGCGTGATCTCGTTGACGCGATGCGGTGCGTTGAGCACGCGCGACACCGTGGCGATGCTGACCTCAGCTTTTTCTGCAACATCGTAGATCGTGACCGGCGACATAAGAAGACTCTAAACGCTCGATTGCAGCGACGGTTTTGTAGCGGCGCTGTGCATGCCAGGAGAATTGGGGCGACGAAAAGTACTTACATGAAAGCTATCACAACCGCTCGCGTATGTCAAGTAAAATGCGTTCATGCCTTGTAGCTGATGTCGAAGAGCGGCGGCGCGTCCCGGCGAATCCTGCCGGCAATTGCCCAATAAGCGCAGTTCACAATCTCTGGTACTTGCATCTCAAGCCGCAGCAGGATTTGACAGGCAGCGCGCCATACTTCTAGATTGTAGATTGGGGCGCGCGCTGGGCTTGCCGCCGAGGAGCAAGCCGCATTGACCGCAGAGATATGCCACGAATTGCCTGAACTTGCACGAAGCAACCTGAAGCCGAATTCGTATAATTCGTGAAATTCGTGGCAATAAAACGCGCTCCTAGAGGCGGAGGCTTCCGTCACGACAACCGTTCGCCAAGATGAGCCGGCGCCGGCGGGTCGCAAATCGACTCGCCGTAGAGAATAGAGTCGTAGAGGAAAGAGAGGACAAGATGGACTATCGTTTCTTGGGCAAGACCGGGCTGCGCGTCAGCGAACTCTGTCTGGGGGCCATGACCTTTGGCCGCGAGTCCTCTGAGCAGGACAGCTACGCCATGATGGATCGCTTCATAGAGGCCGGCGGCAATTTTATCGACACGGCCAATGTCTACAGCACAGGCGTCTCCGAAGAGATCGTGGGCCGCTGGCTGAAGAAGCAGCAGCGCGATGATATCGTGCTGGCGACGAAGGTGCGCTTTCCCATGGGCGACGGGCCCAATGACCTCGGCCTCAGCCGCAAGCACATCCTGAGCAGCGTGGAAGCCAGCCTGCGCCGCTTGCAGACCGACTACATCGACCTCTACCAGGTTCATGCTTGGGACCCGGTGACGCCGCTCGGCGAGACGTTGAGCACGCTGGATGGGCTGGTGCAAGCTGGCAAGGTGCGCTACCTCGGCGTGAGCAATTTCACCGGCTGGCAGCTTCAGAAGGCCGTCGACATGAGCCGCCGTCGCGGTTGGGAACCGTTCGTCTCGCTGCAGCCGCTGTATAACCTGCTCGACCGCACGCTGGAATGGGAGTTGATCCCGGTCTGCCAAAACGAAGGCCTGGGCGTCATCCCGTGGAGCCCGCTGCGCGGCGGCTGGCTGAGCGGCAAGTTCCGCCGCGGCATGGACGAGGCGCCGCAGGGCACGCGCGTGCGCGTCGCCGAGGAACGCGGCTGGGGCGAGTCGTGGAGCGCCTACAATACCGACCGCACCTGGGCCGTGATCGACGAACTGATCGCCGTGGCCGAAGAAGCGGGCAAGTCGCCGGCGCAGGTCGCGCTCAACTGGCTTTTGCAGCGCCCCGGCGTGACATCGCCCATCATCGGTGCACGCACCATGCAGCAACTGGAGGACAACCTCGGCGCGGCCGGTTGGGCGCTCGACGCCGAGCAGATGGCGCGGCTCAACGGCGTCAGCGAACAGGAAATGCCCTACCCCTACAACACCGTCGCCGGCGCTGCTGCGCGACGCTAACCCTCTACGCCAAAGACAAGGCCGCGTCCAAGACGGACGCGGCCTTTTTGGTATAGTGATATGGCGTCCCTACGGGCGCACGTGCCAATCTCCCAGGCAGACCCACTTGTAGGTGGTCAATTCCTCCAGCCCCATCGGACCGCGGGCGTGCAGCTTTTGCGTGCTGACCGCCACCTCCGCGCCGAGGCCGAACTGCCCGCCGTCGTTGAAGCGCGTGCTGGCGTTGACAAAAACGGCCGCCGAGTTGATCTCGTTGACGAAGCGCGTGGCGTTGTGCCAGTCGTTGGTGAGGATGCCGTCAGAATGCTCCGAACCGTGCTCGTGGATGTGGGCGATGGCCTCGCCCACGTCTTCGACCACCTTGACCCCTAGAATCAGGGCCATCCACTCCTGGTCGAAGTCATCCGCGCCGGCGGGAACGACCGCGGCTCCGCGGCTGTCGCGCTGGAGGATGTCTAGGGCGGGGCCGGTTGCGCGCAGTTCCACCCCGTCCTGCGCCATGCGCGCCGCGATCTTGGGCAGAAACTCATCCGCCACCGCCCGGTTGACCAAGATGGTGTCGATGGCGTTGCACACGCTGGGGCGCTGCACCTTGGCGTTTTCGATCACGTCGACCGAGCGTTCCAGGTCGGCGCCGGCGTCGACGTAGAGATGGCAGACGCCGATGCCGCCGGTGATGACCGGGATGGTGCTCTGCTCTTTGCACAGCCGGTGCAGGTTTGCACCCCCGCGCGGGATGATCATGTCCACGTATTTGTCCAGGCGCAGCAGTTCGCTCACCAGGGCGCGGTCGGGGTTGCCGATGTACTGCACCGCGCCGGCGGGAAAGGATACTTTCTCCAGAGCGGCGTTGATGACGTCGACCAGCGCCAGGTTGCTGCGCAGGGTCTCTCTGCCGCCGCGCAGGATGACGGCGTTGCCGGTCTTGAGGGCCAGCGCGGCGATGTCGATGGTTACGTTGGGCCGCGCTTCATAGATCACGCCGATCACGCCGATGGGGATGCGGCGGCGGCTGAGGCGCATGCCGTTGGGCAGCAGCCGGCCTTCGATCTCGGCGCCGACGGGATCGGGCAGCAAGGCGACGCTGCGCGTATCCGCGGCGAGCGCGGCCATGCGCTTCTCGTCGAGCAACAGCCGGTCGAGCAAGGCGTCGCTGAGGCCCTTGGCGCGTCCGTCGGCGATGTCGCGGGCGTTCTCGGCCATGACAGCCGCCGCCTGGGTCTCCAACTCGCCGGCAATCGCCAACAGCGCGGCGTTTTTCTGCTCCGTCGTCAGCGTGGACAGCGTGCGGCTTGCGGCCTTGGCGGCCTTGCCCATCACTTCCATATCTATGGCGATTGTCGCCATGCTTGCCATCGTTTTCTCCTATCTCTCGGGTCCGCGGCCAACTGCGGGGGACAGCCGAATTGTGGTTTGCGTGATATGGCGCTAGTGTACCATAGACAAATATCTGGCGGTAGGTTCGGATTCAGTTCCGACTTCAATGGCGCACCGGCGCCGCAAGAGAGAGGCTGAAGATGCGCACTGCTACATTGCCCAGCACCGATCTGGACGTGTCCGCCATCTGCCTGGGCACATCCGACATCGGCAGCAAGATCGAGCGGCGTCGTTCATTCCGCATGTTGGACCAGTTTCTGGAGTTGGGCGGGACGTTCATCGACACGGCCAGCGTCTATGCCAACTGGCTGCCGGGCCCGGAAAGCATTAGCGAGAAGACCATCGGCGAGTGGCTGAGCAGCAGCGGCAAGCGCGATCGGGTGGTGCTGGCGACGAAGGGCGCACACCCCGACCTGCGCACCATGCATGTGTCGCGTCTGTCGCGCGCCGAGATCGTGTCCGACTTGGACAGCAGCCTGCGCAACCTGCGCACCGACGTGATCGATCTGTACTGGCTGCACCGCGACGACGTGCGGCGCCCTGTGGGCGAAATCCTGGAGACGCTGAACGAGCAGGTGCAGGCCGGCAAGATCCGCTATTTTGGCTGCTCCAACTGGACGGCGCAGCGCATCCGCGAGGCGCAGGACCATGCCGCCGCGCACGGCTTGCAGGGCTTCGCCGGCGACCAGATGATGTGGAGCCTGGCTGTGATCGACCGCTCCGCCATCGCCGACACGACGATTGTCGGCATGGACGATGAGTTGCGACGGCTGCACGTCACCAGCGGACTGGCTGCGATCCCCTACACCTCCCAGGCCAATGGCCTCTTTCAGAAGATGGCGGCGGGCGTCGCCGGAGACATGCGCCCCAACCTGCAGGCTGTCTACGCATCGCCGCAAAATCATGCGCGCTTCGAGCGCGTAATGGCGTTGGCGCGCGAGTTGTCGACCACCGTTACGGCCATCGTGCTCGGCTATCTGCAGGCGCAGCCTTTCACGACGGTTCCCATCGTCGGCTGCCAGTCGCCGCAGCAGTTGGCGGACAGCGCGGCTGCGGGCGACGTGTTGTTGACGCCTGAACAGGCTGCCTATTTGGAAGGGGCGGCGACTTAAGCGCCCTCGCACACCGCGAACCGGCGCAACCTGTATAGGCAAGCGTATCTGTACGCGACGCAATGCGTCATCCCTTGTGAGAAGGCGGCATTTCCTACGAATCTGACGCTGAAGACTACGCTTGCTTTCTAGCCGTCGACTTGCTCTAGCCATCCGATTCTCGCGAAAACCGGCGGGGGCGGTCTTTTTATTGTGGGCATGTCACGGCGCGAGGATCAGCCACCCTAGCGCGCTGACTTGGCCTCCTAGCCTACTCCTGTCAGCGGGCGCGCCGCATAGAAGTGGGGCAGCGTTGCAGAATGATACCCGGACTCAGTGAGGCGGTTGTCCGCAGCCAGACAACCAAGCAGTCTTTCGCGCGCGGGCGCGAGTACTTCGAGCACGGCGCCGTGCTGTCGTTGACGCGGCGCGGCCGGGCTATCAAAGGCGAAGTCGAGGGCAACGAATACACCCCCTACCAGGTAAGAATCGAGTTCGACGCGGGCGGCGTGACGGGCGTCACCTGCACCTGCGCCTATGCTTGGCGAGGATGGTGCAAGCATGTGGTAGCCGTGGCGCTGGCCTGCGTCTTTGCCGAGCCGGAACTGGCGGCGACAGCCGGGCCGGAGGAACTGCTGGCGGAGTTGGATCGCCGCCAGTTGCAAGCGGTGCTGCGCAATATGGCCGGACGCAACCCGCGGCTAGGCCGCCAGATCCAACGCGAGATCGAACGGCTGCACTGGGACTTGCGCCGTGACGAGGCGTCCGACGACGACGCAGCCGGCGCCAAGCAGGTCGAGCAGCGCGTCGGCGCTATCATCCACGCGCTAGACTACCTGCCCAGCGCCGAGGCCTACTGGTACGTGGGCGGCGTCGTGGATCAGCTTCGCAAGGTGCTGGGCGAGGCGCAGCAGGCATTGGCCCACGGCGACAGCCGGGAGGCTCTTAACATCCTGGCTGGGCTGATCGCCGCCATGATCGAAGAGTGGACCGTGCTCGACGACTCGGACGGGATCGTGAGCGAGTTTTGGTACGAGATAGACGAACCGCTGACGCAAGCGCTGCTCGGCGCACAACTTTCTGCCTTCGAACGCCGCTACTGGGCTGATTCCCTCTACAGCTGGATCAACGAACTCGGCTACTACGGCGTGGACGACGCCTTTGACCGTTCGTTGATGGCGGCGGAACTGCTGGGCGAGGACGGCGACGCCCTGGACCGTCTGTCTGCGCATGACCTAGTCCCTCCCCCGCCTCTGGTTGATCCGCTGCTCAGCGTGCTTAACCGTCGCGGCGAACATGAGCGCTATCTCGGCGTCGCTAAACGCGCCGGGCATCGCCTAGCCTATGCGCTCAAGCTGATTGAGCTTGAACGGGTGACGGAGGCCATCGAATTCGGTCAAGGCCAGGCGTGGACCGCAGAAGAGGCGCTGACCATTGTACAAGCGCTGGCTGCTGCGGACCGGCCTGAAGCGGTGCTCGCCTTTGCGCGCCAGGGTCTTTATGGGCTGGGCGATAAGGCGGCGTTGGCGCTGTGGCTACAGGAGTTCGCCGCAAGCCTCGACCAGCGCGAGCTAGCTCTGGAGGCCTATATGGAAGCGTTGCAGGCGGCGCCTAGTCTGGAGGCCTATTTGCGCTTGGAGGAATTGGCTGGAGCCGCCTGGCCTCAGGTACGCAGCCAGACGCTCAACGCGCTGCGCGCCCGCACCTATGGCTGGACCGAGGCAGGCCTGGTGGACATACTGCTCCACGAGGACCTGGTAGAAGACGCCATCGCCAAGATCGGAGACCGTCCGGATGCGGAGACGTTGGCGCGCGTCGTAGAAAAGGCCATATCCGTGCGGCCCGGCTGGGCGATCCGCCAATCGCTTTCGCAGGCAATGCGCATCATCGAGCCGGGCCAGTCGCGCAGCTACCCGCAAGCGGTGGAATGGCTGCGACGTGCCCGCGATGCGCACCGCGCCGCCGGGCGCGAGGCAGACTGGCAGAAGTTCGTCAGTGAGCTGAAGACCTCACCGCACAGCCGCAAGCACAAGCTGATGGGCCTGCTCGAACAGCTTGATTGAAGCAGCTTGACCGAAACAGGAGGGCGCCCCTTGCAGGCGCCCTCCTTTGTGAATCGTCAGTTGTCAGATAAGGGCGTCCCTCGCGGGCGTCCTTGCGCGTCACGCGCCATGAGTCAGTTGGCGGGCACGAGCCGCAGTGTGATGATCTCATACGGCTTGGCGGAGAATTCCACAGTCTTACCCTGCGCCGCCAGTTCGGCCTGGTTCTCCTCCATGATGTTGGCGCGATAGGCCGCGGCCACGTCGAAGCTTGTGGTCAGGGTTGCCTGTCCGCGCGTGCGCCGGCATTCGTAGAGGCGCACGATCAGGCCGTTGCCGTCCTCGGCGCGCTTCACCGTCTCGATCACGATGTTGGGCGAATCGACGGACAACAGGCTTGTCGTCGCCGCGCCGGAGGCGTCCGCGCTTCGTTCGGTGCGCACAGCCAGGGCCGGATCGTTGAGCGCATAGGCTTGGGCGACGGTCGTCTCGTCCCAGCGCCCGGCATGGGGCAGGATGCTGTAGGCGAAGCGGTGCTCGCCCTGATCCGCCTCGGGGTCGGGCATGGTCGGGCTGCGCAGCAGGCTGATGCGCATCACGTTGTCGCGGATGTCATGGCCGTACTTGCAGTCGTTGAGCAAGCTGACGCCGTAGTCGCCCTCGCTCAGGTCCACCCACTTTTGCGCGCATGTCTCGAAGCGCGCCCAGTCCCAACTGGTATTGCGGTGCGTGGGCCGCTCGGTGTTGCCCCACTGGATTTCGTAGGTGGCGGTCGGGGTCAGCACATCCACCGGGAAGGCGACTTTGAGCATGATGTGACGCTCGCGCCAGTCGATGGTCGTGTCGAAGTCGAGGCGCGGGCTGTTATGCGCCAGCGAAACGTGCTGCACATAGTCGCTGTGCAGCACGCGGCGGCGGATTTCCAGCGTGGCGCGCAGCGGGCCTTGCTCGACGACCTTGACGCTCTGCGCCGGGTTCGCCGTCCACATCTTGTCGTCGTAGAAGATGTCCACATCCCAGGCGTCCCAGTTGAGCGGGCGATCCTCGAAAGCCTGGAACTGGTTGGCGAGTGCGCCGGGCGGCAGCAGTTCGCGGCCGGCTGCCTTGTCGTAGATGCGCGTGATGTCGCCGTCGCCGTTGAGCTCGACGCGCAGCAGGTCGTTTTCGAGCAGGTCGGGCGAGACGTGCAGCCCGGTCTGCGGCGCGGGCGCGGCCGCATCCAGCTTAAGCGGCGTGACGCTGTAGGGCGGCAGTTCGCCGCCGTCGATCCAGGCGCCGTCCGCCGTGGGCTGCACCGCCACGGGCGCGCCGGCTGCGGTCTGAAGACCGCTGCTCGCGTCCCACTCGCCAGGCAGGAAGGCCAGGTCGCTGCGGGCGAAGCCGGTCGGGTTGACCAGCAGCGCGTCGGCGTCCATCTGCGCGCCGATGGCGGCGAGGGCTTGGTCGCGTACCTGCTCGCCGAGGCTGCGGATTTCGGCGTACTGCTCCTGCGACTCGACGTAGACGGGGTTGATGCTGCTGCCGGGGATGATGTCGTGGAACTGGTTGAGGCACACCAGCTCCCATGCCCGGCCTAGCTCCTCTTTGGGGTAGGCATAATCCGGCGCGACCAGCGCGGCCAAGGATGCGGCGAACTCGGCGTCATGCAGCAGGAATTCGCTCTTGCGGTTAGCCCGCTTGTTGCGGCTTTGCGTCGTATAGGTGCCGCGGTGCAACTCCAGGTACAGCTCCCCGTTCCAGGTGGGCAGACGGTCGCCGGATGTCTCCTCGAGTTTGCGGAAGAACTCGCCGACCGGGGCCTGGCGCATCTGCGGCGTAGCCGGGAAGGCAGACATTTCGCGGATGTTCTCCAGCATTTCGCGCGTGGGGCCGCCGCCGCCGTCACCATAGCCGAAGGCCATCAGCAGCTCGTGCTGTAGCTCCTTCTGCTGGAAGTTACTCCATGTTCCCAACACCTGGCGGGGCGAGGCGTTGGCGTTGTAGGTGCTGGCATAGAAGCCGAAGTCCGGCGAGGTGCTGAAGTGGGTGAGCACGCGCGTGCCGTCCAGCCCCTGCCACCAGAAGCTGTCGTAGGGCAGCCGGTTATACTGGCTCCAGCCGATCTTGATGGTGAAGAAGTACTCCAGCCCCGCCTCTTTGATCAGTTGCGGCAAGTTCCAGGCATAGCCGAAGACGTCGGGCAGCCACAGCACGGGCGTATCTACGTCGCCGAAGTGATGGCGGAAGAAGGAGCGGCCTAGCAGGAACTGGCGGGCGAGAGATTCGGGGCCGGACAGGTTGCAGTCGGCCTCGATCCACATGCCGCCGATAGGTTCCCAGCGACCTTCGGCAATGCGCGCCTTGATCTGCTCGAACAGCTCCGGGTAGTCCTGGCGCACGTAGTCGTAGAGTTGCGGCTGGCTCTGGGTGAAGTGGTAGTCGGGGAACTGCTCCATCAGGCGCATGACGGTGTGGAAAGTGCGCCCGGACTTGCGCCGCGTCTGGCCCAGTGTCCACAGCCAGGCGACGTCGATGTGGGCATGGCCGCTGGCGACGATGCTCACGTCGAGCGGCTTGCCGGCTTTGGCGACGCCCTCGCGCAGCGCGGCCAGCGCGCCGGGGATGCTGGCGTAGAACGCGTCGCCGAACGGCTCGCGCAGGTCGACCAGCTTGAAGGCGTCGTCGAGCGCGTTGAGCAGCATGCCTTTTTCGGGGGCGTCGTCGTGTAGGTGTTCGGCGATGCCCTGGGCGACCCGCGCCGCGGCGACGAAGTCGCGCGTGGGCTGGTCGATCTGTACCACATAGCAGGGCTTCATGAAGAGGCCGGGGTCTTCCCCGAGGGCGGTGATGCCGCGTTCGATCAGGCCGCTCCAGCCGTGCAGTGCGAGCAGGCGCGTGGCGCCGTCGCGCCATTCGGCGGGCAACTGGATCTCCTGGTGGTGGCGGTCACAGGCGGCGTAGGAGGCGCCGTCCACATAGGCCAGGGCTTCGGGGTGGCTAAAGTCGCCGGCCTCGCCGATGGGCAGGTAGAGCGCGACGGGGGCGTCCGCGTCCCAATCCGTGGGCACAGCGAACTCGCAGCGCAACACGAAGTCGGTGTAACGCTTGCCCCAGTGGGTGAACGGGCCGATCTCTTGCCAGCCGGCATCGTCCGCATCCGGGCCGACGGGCGGCGGGCTCATCGGGCCGGGCAGTTCCAGATAGCGGAACGGCCCAATGGGGCGCTTGCGACGGTAGACAAGCGCCTCCACCGTCTCGATGCGCTGGGCGATCTTCTTGGAGGTCCAACGCATATCATGGATCATGGCGCAGGTTCCTTTTGGTGTGGGTGTTTGGAGTCAAAGGTGCAAGGGCAAATGTTATGCATGGCACGAATCACGAGTCAGGCAAGCGGCATGTCGCGCGTGGCGATCATGTCCGCGCCGGTGCCGAGCACGTTGGCGACGATGACCTGGCCCATCTGCACAGGCGCGGTCGTTTCTACGGCGTGCAGCCGCCGGCAGATTTCGACCACGGCGTCCTTGGGGACAGGCGCACTGGAGCGGACCGGCAGCCGCGCCCAAGAGCTATTGCGGACGGCTACGGTGGTGGCGACGGTGCGCTGCGGCGCGGTGTGTTCCTGGATGGCGTACTCCTTGCCGCGTTTGCAGGCAAAGCCGCGCACCTCGACGATTGCGCCGGCTGCGTCCTCTTCTACCTCTAGCCGGCAGCCGAGCGGGCAGCCGATGCATAGATAGGTCGTTTCGTTGTTCATGGGCAGAATCCTCACCTGGGCAAAACGTCCACCTTGAGCGCGTCGCCGTGGAAATTCTCCAGGAAACGCGGGCGCACCGTCAGGTTCACCATCTCGGCGGGGACGACATAGCGCAATTTCTTCTCGTAGATATATTCGCCGCCGGGTGTGCTTAGGCGGATGGTGCACTTCTCCAGCGCGCGGCGCACACGCATGTACACCACATGTGTGCGGTCTGTGGAGATGGTGTGCGGCACGCAATAGGACACGTTTTCTCCGGGCAACAGGCGCACGTTGTCCGCCGGGGGCAAGCTGCCGGCGACATAGAGACCGGCGTAGCGGCCCGCCAGCGTCGCCTCCTCGCTGACGAAGTCGACCAGGTCGTGGATGTGGACGCCGTTGCCGCAGGCGAAGATGCCGTCTACCGAGGTTTCCATCGTGCTGCTGACGACCGGCCCGCTGGTGACGGGGTCCAGGCGCAGGCGCATGCGATGGGCCAGCTCGTTGTCGGGGATCAGGCCGATGGAGAGCAGCAGCGTGTCGCACTCGACATCCCAAGCTTCGGACAGGCGCGGGCGCAACTGTGCATCCACCGGCGCCACCGTGACTTTTTCCAGCCGGTCGCGGCCGTGGATCTCGACGACCGTGGTCGAAAGGTGCAGGGGGATGTCGAAGTCCTCCAGGCATTGGACGATGTTGCGTCCCAGGCCGTTGGGGTGCGGCATGATCTCGAAGACGCCGGCTACCTCCACGCCTTCCAGCGTCAGTCGCCGCGCCATGATCAGGCCAATGTCGCCGGAGCCGAGGATGACGGCGCGGCGTCCGGGCAGATAGCCCATCATGTTGACGTACTTCTGCGCCAGGCCGGCGGTCAGCACGCCGGATGGGCGTGTGCCGGGGATGCGGATGGCGCCGCGCGTCCGCTCGCGTGCGCCCATCGCCAGCACAATTGAGCGCGCCTCCAGCACGTGCAGGCCATGCTCCGCGGAGAGGAGCTTGATGCGTAAGCCGGCGGACGGGTTGCGACGGTTGCCGGCGATGTCCGCCACGTAGGCGTCGGTGAGCACATCCACCGGCGTTGTCACGATCTGATTGAGCAGGCGCTGGGCATATTCGGGCCCGGTCAGTTCGGCGTCGAAGCGGTGCAGGCCAAAGCCGCTGTGAATGCACTGCAAGAGGATGCCGCCCGCCTCGAACTCGCGGTCGACGACGAGGATGTGTTCTGCGCCGGCGTTCTGTGCGGCCAACGCCGCTTCCAGGCCGGCGGGTCCGCCGCCGACCACGATCACATCGTAGATCGAGCGGAGGTGGTTGAGCTTGCCGCCGATCATCGCTTCGCCTCCGTGAGTTCGGGCCGGGTTGGGCTGTCGAAAGCGCTCTGGTCGCGGTCGATGAGGATCCAGGAATCGCCGCCGCGCTTGGTGATGGCCGTCATGGGCAGGCCGAGTTCGCGTGCCAGCAGTTCTATGCAGCGCGCCGTGCAGAAGCCGCCCTGGCAGCGTCCCATGCCCGCCCGCGTGCGGAATTTGATGCCGTCGAGCGAGTTGGCCCCCTGGCGGATGGCGTCCACGACTTCGCCCTCGGTCACCAGCTCGCAACGGCAGGCGATGCGCGCATACCTGGGGTTGACCTCGGTTAGCGCCTTCTGCTCGTCGGTGGTCAACTTGGCGAAACGCACCGGCTCCGGCAGCTTGGCGATGAAGCCGTCTTTCGGCGTCAACTCCAACCCTTCGTCGGCCAGAATACCGGCGACCATGCGGGCAATAGCCGGCGCTGCGGTCAGGCCAGGCGACTGAATGCCGGCGACATTGATAAAGCCTCGTTTGGCGGTCGGGCCGATAATGAAGTCCTCCCCGTCGGCCGCGGCGCGCAGCCCCGCAAACTCGGCGATGCAGTCGCGGGCGCTGATGCCGGGGACCAAGCGTTGCACCGCGGCGAAGACTTCGTCGGCGCCGGCGGCGGTGGTGGTGAGTTCTTGCTTGTCGTCCACGTGTTGCGCAGTCGGCCCCACCATGATCGTACCGTCGAAGGTGGGGATGACGAGGATGCCCTTCGAGACAGGCGTGGGGCAGGGAAAAATGACGTGCTTGACAAGCCCCTGCACGCGCTTGTCGAGCATGTATTCTTCGCCCTTGCGCGGGTGGATGGTGAAGGTGCGCACGCCCGCCATCTCGGCGATGCGGTCGGCAAAGAGTCCTGCGGCGTTGATGACGAAGCGCGTCTGGAACTGCCCGCGCGTGGTATCGACCGTCCACAGGCCGTCGCGCATCGCCAGGCCGGTGACGGCGCAGTTCATGTGCATTTCTGCGCCGTTGATCTGGGCGCTGTCCGCCAGGGTGAAGCAGGCCTCGTAGGGATTGACCACGCCCGTGGTGGGCGCGAAAACCGCGGTGACGATGTCGCCGGTGAGATTGGGCTCCTCGCGGCGGATGCGTTCGCGGTCCCACAGTTGCAGGCCGGGGACGTTGCGGGCGGCGGCGTTGTCCAGCAGTTCGTGCAGGACGGGGACTTGCTCCTCCGCCAGCGCCACGGTCAGTTCGCCCACGCGGTCGAAGCCGAAGCCGAGATCGGCGCAGAGGTCGTCCCACATTTGGTTGCCTTCCCACTCCAGCCGGCCTTTGAGCGTGGAGGTGGAGGCGTGGTGGCCGCCGTGGATAATGCCGGAGTTGGCTTTGCTCGTGCCGAAGCCGGCCTCGATCTCCTTTTCGATCAGGGCCAACTTAAGCCGGTAGCGTGAAAGCTCACGGGCGACGGCGCAACCGGCAATGCCGCCGCCGATGATGATTACGTCGTAGGGCATGATGGATGCCTCGTTAGGTAGTGACAGA
>JASGTU010000312.1 GCA_030058085.1 Chloroflexota bacterium | reverse complement strand
TCCGCCGCCAGCGCGCCGACGGTCTCGCCGTCCTCTACGTCGAGTGAGCGCCGCAAAGCCGCCCACGTCACCGCCCGGTACATCACACCTGTGTCGAGGAACAGGTAATCGAGAGCCTGTGCAAGAGCATACCCCACTGTGCTTTTGCCCGAAGCCGCCGGGCCATCGATCGTGATCACAGCAGGTCGCAGCCGCCGACCTAGCTCGCGTATCGACAACGTCGCTTCAAAGCTCCCCTTTGCGTCGCCCGACTGACTCTCGGTCAACTCCGCCATCTCCCAATTCCAATTCTGGTCTCGACGGCATCTGCGTCAACGCGCCAGCGCATGATGCCGGGCAAGTGTGAACCGCGACTAACGTCTGTTGCGCGGCGCGTTTCGCCGCCGCGACGGAGCCGATCCCGACCGGCGTGGCGGACGCGTGTTTCTGCCGGACGACTGGCGCCGTGGGGCAATTCGCTCGCCCTGCGCTGCGCGCCGCAGGCTGGCGACCTCGCTGCGTGTGAGATGCGCCGATTCACCCGCCGCCAGCCTCCCCAAGGTCAGCGGCCCGATCGCCCAGCGAATCAACCGTAAGGTGGGGTATCCCACCGCCGCAGTCATATGCCGGATCTGGCGCTTCTTGCCTTCGTGCAACTGGATCTCGAGCCATACGCCGGTTTGCGGTCCAGAAGCGATCTTAAGGTCAGCAGGCAACGACTCCGCCACTCGCGCTTGTGCCGGCGCGGTGCGCCCCTCGGGCAGGTCTACCCCGTCGCGCAATTGCGCCAGCGCCTCAGCCGTCGGGCGCTCCTGCACCAACACATAATATGTCTTGGCGTGCTCGAAAGATGGGTGCGTAAGGCGGTGTGCAAGCTCTCCATCATCAGTCAACAACACGAGACCTTCGCTGTTCAGGTCCAGCCGGCCGACGGGAAAGACGCGACGCCCCGGCAGATCGACCAGGCCGGCTACCGTACGTCGTCCGCGCGCGTCGCCGCCGATGTCCGAAAGAACGCCGCGCGGCTTGTTCACCTTGACGTACACATGCCGCTGGTGAAAGCGCAGCGGCTTGCCATCCACCGCGATCTGCACGGTCTCCGGATCGACCTTGACGCCGAGTTCGGTCACAGTATGGCCGTTGACCTGGACGCGTCCGGCGGCGATCATCTCCTCGCACTTACGCCGGCTGCCTGCCCCCGCCGCGGCCATCACCTTGTGTAGTCGTTCTTCAGCCATCGTCACCGCATCGCCAATTCCTGCACGCCGGCAATACTATCGCCCACGCGCCACTCCACTCTGCCCGCCGCGTCTGCATCCAAAGCGTCTTCTTCTGCAAAGCGGTCTATCCTACGGAACCCGACCATTTCGGGATCGCCCCATCGGTGCAACAAGACCGACGCCGGCTCACCCTCGACAAGAAGGGATGTCAGTTCTCCATCTGCGTCATACAGCCGGTTCAGAACCGATAGACTTCTTCCGTCTCCCTCTGCCCAAATGTAGTTAGCCTGATACAGCGCGTGAAGCTTCTGCACGTCGCCATACCGGTCAGAACTGCCCAATACAAGGATCAATGCCTCATGTCCATCCGTCTCGATACTGGCAATCAGGCATTCTCCCGCCTCCGGTGTCGTCCCCGTCTTGACTCCGTTCGCGCCAGGATAACCGCCCAATAACTCGTTCGTATTGACGAGCGTGCGACCGGCGATTTCGGCCGTGCGCGACCCCACAATCTCCCGAAAAAGCGGATATTCCAGCAACGCTAGAGCTATGTTCATGAGATCGGCGGCGCTGCTCACATGTCCTTCTTCGTGGAGACCGTGCGGGTTGCGAAAGTTCGTTGCGTCCATGCCCAACTCGGCAGCCCGGCGGTTCATCTCCGCAACGAAACTCGACGCGTCTCCGCCCAGATGCCGCGCCATCGTCATAGCTGCATCATTACCGCTCGGCAGCAACACCCCCCAGAGCAACTCCTCCACCGTCACAGTCTCGCCCGCCACAAGGCCCATCGTCGCGCCGCCCGTCAGGTCTTCCTCACGCACGGTTGCTGCCTCTCTCAGCCGTCCCGACTCCAACGCTAACAAGGCAGTCATCAGCTTTGTTAGGCTAGCCGGCGGCAATGCCGTTTCCGCATTGCGCGCATACAGGGTGCGCGCCGCCTCTACATCATACACGATAAGGGCTGCAGCCGTTACCGGCGGCGGCTCTGCTGCGTCAGACCACTGCCGCAGTTCGCCTGGCGTCAGGCGCTGCGTCGCAGCAAATTCGCGGTCCACCATTTTCGGCGGGCCGAACCCCGCGGTCAATAGGGCTACACAAATAAAGAAGGCAAACGACAGCACTCGGCGACTGCGGATCACAGGCGCACTCGCTGGCAGGATGCGGGTTGACTGAACGGAGTAAACATTCGAAACCTGATTAGGCGGAACACTCGCCGGTTGCTGTTCTAGCCGAAATTCTATCCTCATTCAGCTACGCGGTCAAAACGGGCGCCTCTGCCCTTGACTGGATTTCCCCATCGACAAGATGCCTGCAGCAGCTGTGCGATCTGAACGCTTTCGAAACCATTTCGGAGTGATCTCTCTGATCTGTCGCAATGAATCACCCTTCTACCTCGCGACCCTCATCAACCGGATCCCGCCCCCACATCAGGCTCGCAAGTCAAACTCATACGTCCGACCCTATCAAGCCTTGGATAACGACTCTCGGCTGCGACGTACGCCGGCTAACAAGGAATCACCGCCAAATCGAATAGCAGCACGCACGCGCTTCTATCAGCGCCAGACCAAGTACGCCGTCACCCGATTTACTGTGCCCGAACTCCGCAACCGAACCTACAACTCATGCACGCCAATTACCTGCGACGGAACTGGCGAATCGG
>JASGTU010000311.1 GCA_030058085.1 Chloroflexota bacterium | reverse complement strand
CGTGCTGATCAAGCCGTGCCCGAAATCGAAACTGTTCAGCCGGTAGGCGTACTCGAACATGCCGAACAGGTTGCAGATGCTCGTCTTGGGCTGCAATGACAGCGCCAGCGTCTCCGTCAGCCGGATGAAGCCCGCCCAGCCCTGCGCGGTCAATCGCCACTGACGTCCGTTCAGCGGCGTGGGCCCTTCGACGTTCACCATGCCGCGGTACTGGCTCCGCGCCAGTATCTCCGCCGCTTCCCACGAGAACGCTGTCTCTGGGAGCGACCTGGACCTGTACTCCTGTAGAACGACCGTCTGCTCAACGGGCGTCATGCCGGCTGGCCTTTGGGCAGAATGCCCTCGGCAACCTTCTCCCAGGCGAATTCGGCGGCCTTATGCGGGTTGTCGAAGAAATACTCCGCCAAATACGGCTCGATCTCCATGCGCCAGATATCCTCGATGTACTCCTGGAGACGCTCGTGCAGGAAGAAAGAGATGCCGATGGCGTAGTGCTTGTCGCCGATCTCGCGGTTGAGCCGCTTCAACATCTCGATCAGCCCGCCGACGGCGAAGCCCGTCGCGTGGCGAGCGTGGAAGCCGCGCAGCACGTCGTAGTCCGGGTCAAGCGCCAGGAAGGCGAAGCGCCGCCGCAGCGCGTGGTCGACCAGGGCGATCGACCTGTCCGCCGTGTTCATGGCCCCGATGATGTACACGTTCTTGGGGATGCTGAAGCGGCGGCTGCCGCCCGCCAAGGGGATCTCATCGTCGCGGTACTCGAGCAGGTACATCAGTTCGCCGAAGACCTGCGCCAGGTTAGCCCGGTTGATCTCGTCGATGATCAGCACGCACGCATCGTTTCGTTGACGCGCCTGCCGGCAGAACTCCAGGAAGCGGCCGGGCATAACCGGGTACTCCAGCCGGCCGTTGACCGACTGGGGGCGGATGCCCTGCACGAAGTCCTCGTAGGAATAGGCCGGGTGAAACTGCACGAGATCGACGAAGCCGTCGCCGCCGCCGACCACGTGGCGGGCCAGCGCACGCGCCATGAAGGTCTTGCCTGTCCCCGGCGGCCCGTAGAAGATGGCCTGCTTCTTGCGCTCGACGGCGCGCACCCACCGCGCCAGCTTCTCTTGCGAAAAGCCCGTTTCGGCCGCGCACTGCGCCAACGGATAGAGCGGCTGGATCGGCGGCTCGTCATCAGGTTCTGGAAGCTCCAGATACTCCTCGATGGCGGGCAGCGGGTCATCCTCCATTGCCAGCAGCGCCAAGGGGAAGAGCAGCGCATGCGTCTGCGCCACGCGCTCCACCAGATCCGCTTCCGACATCTGCAGCAGCTCTTGCGCTGGGATCACCAGCGACACGTCCGGATAGTGGGTCTCCGGGTGGTCGAGGAACTCCTCCAGGCTAATGCGCGGCTCCTGGGTGACGATTCCGTCCTCGTCGACGGTGAACGTGTCGCGCCTGCCGAAGAGCAGCCCCGCCCCTTCCAGCGTCTCGTCCAGGATCTCTTTGAGTTGCCCTCTGTGCCGGGCGACGTTGGCTTCGAAGCGCCGCCGCGGTTCGCTGCCGTAATCGCCGATGTAGAAACCGCATTCCAGATACTGGAAGTTCATCCACATCGACAACTGTGCGTCCTGCGATCGCTTCCCGCCCTTGGGGTAGAACGCGCCCCAGTACCACGGCCACGCCCCGCCCTGGCCGAAATCGTTCTTCAGGAACTTAGCGAAGATGCGGCGCTCCGTCTCCATCACCGCGCGTATCGACTCGGGAAGCCGTTTCGCCACGTCCTGCAGCACACGCTTGAACGGCTCCTCCACTTGCGCGACGAACTCCTCCTTGTGCTCCTGGTAGAACGCCGCCGTGGACGTCGCATCCAGTTGCGCCAGCAGCTCGAACGTCTCTTCAGAGAACGGGCATTCCGGGTTCACGACGACTTTGCCATTGCCATTCGACGGAAGCCCCTCGGTCAGCAGCTTGTCCAGTGCTGCCGGGGCAAAGACAGCGTCCATCAACTCCTGCCGGTGGACTCGTTTGAACTGGCTTTGCTCCCACTTGGCGAACAACGTCCCGATGTATTGGAACGATCGCTCGACGTGCTGTACAAACTCCTCGGACATTTCCCTAGCCGTCTCAAGCGGCAGTTCGTACACGGCCACGGGCAACGCATTGGGGAAGGATTTGAAGGCGCTCCAGTGCTTGTATTGCGCCAAACCGGGGCCGTCCATGAGCAGCGCCAGACTGATCCCTTTGCCGCCATACGCTTTGGGCCCGCGCAGGTCCACGACGACCCACTCGCCGTAGTTGAAGCGGATTACCTGCGGATGCGCCTTGGGCAGCGTGAGCACACACAGCTTGTTGTCCGGCCCCTCCACCCCCAGCCACGTCATGCACTGGCGTAGGAAGCCGAACGCCCACTCCGCCTCCGCCCGGTCGGCGAAGATCTCCGCGAATGGCGCGGCTATCGCTTCGGACGTTTTGAACGAGAACTTCTTGACCGCCACCAGCCAGTGGCAGAACATATCGAACACATCCCCGTGCGCCAGGCCCAGCCCGTCGCCGCTCGACAACACGCCCTCCAACTCACGGTGCGCTCTCCGCAAGCTGTCGTTGGCCGCCGGATAGTCCGTCAGGCTCTGCGCATACTTCTTGCCTGCGAAGTGATTCAGGACCAGCCGCGATTTGTTGTTGAGCAGCGCGAACGCATCAGGCCGCAGCGCGTTCAGGATGGGCGTTAGCGTCCCGGTCTGGAAGCCCGTGCTGTACGGCAGCGCGCTGAACTCGGCGCAGGCCTTCTTCAGCGTCGATGGGTCGCCCACACACGTGCGCACGAAAGCCAGGATCGCCTTGGCCACGAGCGGCCACTCATCCGCCTGGGTCCATTCCTTGGCTTCGTACCACTTCTTGATGTTGCCGTGGATGGTCGGCGCAATATGAATCCATGCCCCCGCTTCGTGGTTGCTCTGGCTGTCCGCATAGGGGAGAAGCTTAAGGAGCACCGCATCCGTGATCTCCTCTCCCCGGTCTGCCGCGGCGCAGATCTCCTCGAAGTTGGCGCGCGCCGCATCGCGACCGCTCGCATAGAACGCGATGTGAGTCCGGCCTTCTTCCGTGGCCGGGTAGGATGCCAGGAACTCCTGGAATAGGTTGGCGATGCTCGTGCGAATGGACGGATCGATCATGGCGAAACTCCTTGAACCGGCTCGGCGCCGGCATTCAGCAACGTTTGGTTATGCGCGGCGAACGCGGCCACGCGCCGGCCCGCCGCGCGCAGGGCCTCGACCTGCAAGCGCAGATTTTGCTGTTCTGTAGAAATGCGTGCGTACCCGATTAACATCGTCCCGCGGGCTTACTAGAGGCTTCGTGAAAATGTGATGCAGAGGAGCACTGCTGTGTGCCAGTATAGCACACAGTCCCACAACGCGTCTCTACGTCAAACGTCACGAGTCATTATTGACGCATAACGCCTGACTCGCCACAAACCATCGGCCGGCGCGCCGGCAAACGTACACCTGCGCCCGGGCCGAAAAGCGAAAAGTTTTCGGTTTTGCCGGCGGTGAAAGCGCGGCAGCGGGGGGACGCGGGTCACGAGTCACAAATCATGCCTGACGCCTGAACCGTTACGCCTTGTGCGACAAGATTCTTCCGCTCGCTGCAGAATGACAAACGCCTGACGGGCGCGCCACAGAGCAGGTAAGGCGGAAATTGCCATTATATCTGAGCGGTGCTACGATCCGCGCTACATAATTCAATAAAGTCCCCCAAATAACCCAGACAAATCGGTGATTTGCCTCTCGCCTAAGCTCACTTAAACGTCGATATCATCGCCAAACGAGTGTTCGTGGAGTCTTCCGCTATTGGAAAGGCGGTTGCTGTGAAGCGTCGGAGATGGCCCGAAGAAACGGGCATTGCGATCATCCTGCTCATGGTCGCCCTGGCTATGAGCGCTTTTTCTGAGAATTTCCGAACCATCCAGAATCTTCAAATCCTACTGTTGAACGGCGCCGTCATCGCCTTTTTGGCGATGGGGCAGTCTTTCGTCCTGCTGACCGGCGGGATTGACCTGTCCACCGGCTCCAACGTGGCAATGACCGGCGTGTTGGCCACCGTGCTGATCAGGATGGGCATGCCGTGGGAAGTCGCCGCGGTGTTGGCTGTTGCTGCGGGCACGGCTCTGGGCGTCTTCAATGGCCTGTTCATCCACTTCGTCCGCCTACCCGCCTTCATTGTGACCTTCTGCACGTTCGGCATTGCCGCCAGCATCCCCATGATCATCACCGGCGCCAACTCCGTCTCGGTGAAGGATCCGGGCTTCGCCGTGATCGGTCGCGGATCGGCGCTCGGCATCCCCATGCCTGTTTTCCTCGTACTCGTAGCCGCGGTGATCCTGACGGTGATCCTGCGCTACACCCCGTTTGGCGTGCAGATCTATGCGACAGGCGGAAACGTCGAGGCGAGCCGTTTGGCCGGCGTGAACATCGCCAGGACCATCGTCTCAGTCTATGCGATTAGCGGCTTGTGTGCGGCGATTGGCGGCTTGATCGTCGCCAGCCGTTTGATGGTAGGCTATCCCTCTGCCGGGTCGGGCAACGAACTCTTCTACTCGATTGCCTCAGCCGTGGTCGGCGGCGTCAGCCTCTTTGGCGGCATCGGCAGCATCCCCGGCGCCTTGCTGGGCGCCATCTTGATCGCCACCGTATCCAACGGCATGAACGTTTTGGGCGTCCAGAGCTACTGGCAGCCGCTCGTGATCGGCATGATCATTCTGGCCGGCGTCACGTTTGACACCTACCGGCGCCGGGTTTCCTTTGGCGAGCTAGCCCGTCGCTTTGGCCGGGGCGCTCCACAGCCGGCCCCGTCCGTCTCGGCGGGCGGCCAAGACTGAGCGCTTGGAAAGGAGCGCACCATCGATTTCGACCGCCATCGCTATCCGAGTGCAGTTCAGAGCAACCATCGCGCGTATCAAATCTTAATTTCCACATCCCACAGGAGGAAGCTTGTGAACAGACTATCATTGAGTCTTGTCATTCTGTTGCTGGGCGGGCTTTTGTTGAGCGCCTGCGTAGCCGCGACCCCGGCTGCCGCGCCCGCTGAGCCGGAAGCAGCCGCCGAAGCGCCCGCCGAGGCCGGCATCCCGCGGCCCGAGGCCTGCGATGTGGAGAACCCCTTTATCGCCGTGGCTCTCCCCA
>JASGTU010000310.1 GCA_030058085.1 Chloroflexota bacterium | reverse complement strand
TGCTCCAGCATGGGCTTGAGGTCGGCAAGCGGGCCTTGCCGCCAGGTCACGGACGCACTCCCGTCCGCCGCCTTCACAATTAGCTCGCCCAATGGCACGTCTTGAACGTCCATGCGCCACTGCACGTCGCCGTCAAGCGCGGACAGGGCTACGTCTAGACGCCGCGTAGCCGTCTCCGGCATAGCGACTTTCACCTCGCCCAGCGACCACACCTTGCGCCCCTTAGCTTCCATGTTGATTTGGGCAAGCTTCGGCTCAACGGGCGCGAGGGTGCGGCGGATGCCGTCCAGGCCGGCGATGACGCCTGCGGAACGGGCAGTCGAGAAGTCGGTCTCGGCGCTGCTTAGGCCGGCGCGGGCAAGGCTCTTGGGCAGTTCAGGCCGCAGTTCTGCGATTTCCGCCACGCGCCGCATCGAGGGGTTGGAGATGCCGCCCGACGCGACCCAGCTCTTGCCGCACTGATCGAACGGCGGCGAGAAGAGGCGGAGAACGGTTTCCGTCGACTGGGCGGGCGCGTCGACGAAGGGCAGATCGACCTGCCACGTCAATTGCGGATTAGCTGCCAGCCAGTCGTCGAAAAGCCAGTCATCGGCGGGCGTGACCGAGGACAGCGGAAGCAGCGCATTACCCTGATCGACCAGCCAGGCGATCGCCGCGCCCCAGCGCATGAGCTGGTCCAGCCGGTGGTACTGCGGCTCGTAGTCGGCTATGTCCATGTAGTGGCGATCCCACCACCACACGCCTTGGCCGAACTTGTAGCTCGGCTCGACCTCCTGTTCGCCGTAGAGTGGGTCTTGCATTAGTACGAAGACGCGCGTGCTCACCGCGCCGAAGCTGGCTTGGTCGGGGAACAGGCCAACGGCCTCCTCGCGCAGCCCGAACCAGATGCGTCCCTCGTCTTCTTCCAGTGTGCAGTGACTCCACGGAACCGTTGCCCGCGTTTTAGGCAAGAAGCCCTCAACCAGGCCATAGGGGTTGCCCTGGCCCAGCTCGTAGAAATAGCCCTTGGCCAGGATGTCCGTATAGAAGTAGGTCATGCCCGCGGCTGTGCCCTGCAGCCCGCCGTCATAGCGTGCGTATTGATAGGGCGGCTTGCCCTCTGCAGCGCTGAACAGGAGAGGCCAGGGGCGCGCTCTGTCCTCCAGGGCGGCGAAGAGCATATCGGCGTACGCTTCGTACGCCTCGACGCGTTCGTTGCGCGTACCGCCTGTCTCTACCGTGTCGAGAAGTCGCTTTGCTTTGAGGCTGTCGCCCGCCAGTACGACTTCGACGACGAAGTCCTGGTATTTGTCCATGAAGTCCCAGAACGCCTCCGGCTCTTCGGTGGCAAGGAAGCGCGCCACGAATTCGGCGGTCTGCTCCTGATGTCCGGCTAGCTCAGGGTAGAGGTCGTCGGGCAGGATGGCCAACAATTCCGCCACGGTCATGGCGGGGCCGGGGTCGAGCGAGAAGCCCGGCTCGGTGACGCCGGGCGCCGGGACGTGAAACCCGCCCTCCGCTACATACCACAGGATGCCCCACAACTCGTTGTCTTCGAATGCGGCTACGAATGCCTCGGCGTACTGATTGAACCACTCGATTTCGTCCATCCCGGCGCGGCTGGTCCTCAGGCGGGCGGCGTTCTGCGGGTCCAGAATCAAGTCCAGCACTACTTCTTCGTGGTCGGTCAGCAGATCGATGTAGTCTTCGTCCGTGTCAGCCCGGACGAGATCGGCATAGAACGCCTCCACTTGCTCCGCACGCGCTGCGACCGCGGCCGGGATGTCAATCTCGATGTCGTAGCCTTGCTGCGCAGCTGTAGTCAGGAACTCGCTCACAGAGACGGCGTCGCCGCGCGCGGTGAGATAGCCGCGCTGCAGCGCGGCCAGGTCCTCGAGCCGCACTTCGCCGGCGGGGACGCCGGGCCAGTTCCAGCCGCCGGCATATAGGGCGCCGTCGCGGACGGCTAGTTGCGAGAGGTGACGGGTGCGCAGGAGGAACGCGCGCAAGTCGCTCTCCGTGGCGATGGGCAACTCGACATAACCGTGACCCCGCCGCACAGCCGCCGCGGATTGGGCCGCTTCGGGCACTAGTAACACCTGATGGTTGGCTGCGTCGATCGTATAGCGATAGATAATGGCCTGCTGCGGATCGGCCCCTGCATCCTTGCGGTAGTCGTCGAGGGCGAGGCCGATGGCGCGGGCGGCATACGGATCGTCTTGGGGCGCCAGGATGTGCAGTGTTTCGTCGCTGTCGACCAGGCTTCTGCCCGGCCCGCTGCGGCTGGCTGCCAGGTCCCAGAAGAGCGGGTCGCGCACCGGCGTCTGGTCGTAGAAGGCATCGCGCAGGTCCTGCAAGTCCAGGCCGAGGATAACGGCTAGCCCCACGACGGCATAGTCGCGGATTTGATCGTCGCGGTCTTCGGCGGGCAGGTTGTCCAGCCAATCGGCTGCGTCGGCATAGGAGACGACGAGCGGTTTAGCTGGTGTGTCCTGTGCGTGAGAGAGGGCTAGGGTGCGGGGCAGAGGGACGATTGCGCCGCTAAGCAGCGCCAGCGCCATCAGGCAGGCCGCCAATGCGGGCAGCCATATGCACAAACTGCGATGCTTGGACATTATTCACTCCTGACAGCTCGAAAGCGAGGAGACGGTTAAGTGAATAGCTTATGGCGCCTAACGCGCAGCAGGCTAGGCATTAGGCGCTTCATCCAGGGCGGCGGCGTTGTCGACTCTAAGGTCGATGCTCTTGAGCGCGATCACGTTGAACACCAAGTTCGCCACTGCGCCAAGCTGGTAGATTTCGAACTGAAA